>JBGQIB010000072.1:0-21072 GCA_041498295.1 bacterium
CCCGGGGAAGCACCAGGCCATCCTCGGCCACGAGCAGATCGACAAGGTCATCGACATCAACCAGCAGCCCATTGGCCGCACGCCGCGCTCGAACCCGGCCACTTACACCAAGGTCTTCGATGCCATCCGGGAGGTCTTCGCGCAGACGCCGGAGGCGCGCGCGTACGGGTATCAGCCGGGGCGCTTCAGCTTCAACGTGAAGGGCGGCCGGTGCGAGGCGTGCCAGGGCGACGGCATGAAGCTGGTCGAGATGCACTTCCTCGCCGACGTCCTGGTGCCCTGCGAGGTCTGCGGCGCCAAGCGCTTCAACGAGGCCACGCTCCGCGTCCAGTTCAAGGGGAAGAACATCGCCGAGGTCCTCGAGCTGTCCGTGAGCGAGGCGACGGCGCACTTCGCCCACCACCGCGAGATCCTGCGGGTCCTGCAGACCCTCGACGACGTCGGGCTCGGCTATGTCAAGCTGGGCCAGCCCTCCCCCACCCTCTCCGGCGGCGAGGCGCAGCGCATCAAGCTCGCGAAGGAGCTCTCGAAGCGCGCGACCGGCCGCACGATGTACATCCTCGACGAGCCGACCACGGGCCTGCACTTCGCCGACGTCGAGAAGCTGCTCGACGTGCTGACGAAGCTCGTCGAGCGCGGCAACACCGTCGTCGTGATCGAGCACAACCTCGACGTCATCAAGACCGCCGACTACATCATCGATCTCGGCCCCGAGGGCGGCGACAAGGGCGGCGAGATCATCGCGACGGGCACCCCGGAAGAGGTCGCGAACAACCCGCTCTCCTACACCGGCCAGGCGCTCCGGCCGATCCTATTCGCGCGATGATTCCAGAGAGCGATCCGGAACCGCGCCCGCCACTCACCCTCGAGTTCGTGTTCGTGCTGGCGCTGCTCGCGCCCCTGAGTCAGTTGCTGTGGGTGATCCTGCTCGGGCAGATCGGCGTGAAGCTCATCATCTCTGCGATCGGCATGGGCGCGCTCATCACGTACGGCGGGCTGTTCGCCCTGTGCGCCTCGCGCTTCCGGCTGCCGCCCGCGCGCCAGCTCGCGCTCGTGCGCGCGCCCGCGAGCGCCTGGCTCGCCGTCGTGTTTCTCGGGGCGTCGATCGTGCTCACGAGCGAGATCGACAACATGGTGAAGAGCTTGCTCCCGCCGCCGCCGGTGCCGTCACAGGTGGCGCTATCGCCTCCCTACTTCGGCGAGGCGCTCGCGATCGTCTACATCGGCGTCTTCCCGCTCGCGTACGACCTGTTCTTCCGCGGCATCTTCCAGCCGCTCGCGACGACACGGATCGGTGTCGTCCCCGGAGTGATTCTCACCGCGCTCCTCTCGGGCTTCGCGAGCGCCTTCCTGCAGGCGATGCTCACGTCCGGCCTGTGGGCGCTCGTCCCGGGCCTGCTGGACGCGCTGATGCTGTGCATCCTGCGCCAGTCGGCCAAGTCACTCTGGCCGGTGATCGCGCTGCACGCGCTCTGGGGCGTCGCGCAGATCGGCGCGCAGTACAAGGTCTTCGGCCTGGCCGGCTTCGACGCCGGCGGCGACCACACGCCCGCGATCTGGGTCGGCGGCGCCGCGCTGCTGACCGGCGTCGGGCTCGCACTGTGTCGCGCCGCTGCGCGCGCGGGGTCGGCGCGAACATCGAGCGCGGCGCAGGGCTAGATCACCCGCGCTTCGAGCTCGCCGCTGTCGCGCAAAAAGATGCGGCGGCCCCACTTGACCCGATCCCACACACGCTCGTGAACCAGGTAGGCAGCCGTCGTGTAGGCGTTACTCACCAAAGTGAAGCCCACCGCGACCGAGAGCTTCCGCGTGAAGAGGTAGATCGTCGCAAAGTCGAGGGCGAGGACGAACCCGCGGTAACTCAGTGTCTTGACGATCGATCGGGCGAGAGTTTCATCCGCATGGTGCGTATCGTGTCCGAGGGGCTTCATCGGCGGAGCATCGCACATGAAAGCCGCTGGCTGCTGGGCGACAGCGCCGCGAATTCCCGCATGCTGACCGCGTTCGGTATCCTGCGCGGATGGCCGCGATCGTCACCGCGCTCTCCAGCAGCGCGACTCACACCATGTGCAAGTCGGGGCGCGGCTCGCTTCGGCTGCTCGCCGGGCTGGGCGTCGAGGGCGACGCGCATCAGGGTGTCACGGTGAAGCACCGCTCGCGCGTCGCGCGCGATCCGAGTCAGCCGAATCTGCGCCAGGTCCACTTGATCCACGCTGAGCTGCACGACGAGCTGCGCGCGCTCGGCTTCGATCTGGCGCCGGGCCAGATGGGCGAGAACGTGACGACCCGCGGCGTCTATCTTCTTGCGCTGCCGGCGGGGGCGCGGCTGCACCTGGGCGCGAGCGCGGTGGTCGAAGTCACGGGTCTGCGGAATCCGTGCGGGCAGCTCGACGGAGTCGCGCCGGGTCTTTTGAAGGCGACCTTGGGGCGCGACGTCGCGGGGAACCTGGTGCGCAAGGCCGGCGTGATGGGCATCGTGCTCGCGGACGGAGAGGTGCGCGTGGGCGACGGAATCGGAATCGAGCTGCCGAGCGAGCCGCACCGCCCGCTCGAGCCGGTCTGAACCGCGCGAGTGTCTCCCGACGTCGTCGTCTCGGTTTCGGTAGCTGCGGCGCTGGCGCTCGGTTTCGCTTGCGAGCGGATCGCGCCCCATGAGTCACTTCGCCCGACGTGGATGGTGAACTTCGGGGTCTGGCTCGTGGCGGTGACTCTGCGCGCGCTCGCGTTCGGCGGCGCCGAGTGGAAGGTCGCGGGCTGGGCAGAGGCCAACAACTTCGGGCTGCTTCACGCCACGCACGCCCCGCTCGCGCTCGCCGTCGTCGCGGGCGTGCTCGGCCTCGACCTCGTCTCGTATCTCTGGCACCGCGCGAATCACGCACTTCCCGTCCTCTGGCGCTTCCACCGCGTGCACCACGCCGACCCCGCGGTGCACGTCTCGACGGCGCTGCGCTTCCACGCGGGCGAGATTCTCCTGTCGGTCCCCGTGCGACTCAGCGCGATCGCGCTCTTGGGTGTGCCCCTCGTCGGGGTCGCGGTGTTCGAGGCCGTGTTCGGCGCCGCGAACGCGCTCGAGCACGGGAGCTTCGATCTGCCGGCGCGGCTCGAACGCGCGCTCGGCGTCGCGCTGATCACGCCCGCGCTTCACCGGCGTCACCATTCGGTGTTGCGCCGGGAGCACGACTCGAACTACGGGACGATCTTCAGCTTCTGGGATCGCCTCGGCCGGAGCGCCTGCGCGAACACGTCGGCGGAGCGCTTCGCGCTCGGCCTGCCCGAAGGCGAGGCGGGCGATCCGCGCTCGCTCCGAGCAATGCTCCTCGAACCGTTCCGCGCTACGCGCTGATCGACATCGGCAAGCCGTGCGCGTCGAGCTCCGGGTTCGCGGGATGAACGACGGCTTTCCCGGCGGCGATGCGCTCCGCGCTCCAGAGCGCGGCGAACGCGTCGATGACGTCGTC
Organism: bacterium; assembly: GCA_041498295.1. GTDB lineage: Bacteria > Myxococcota_A > UBA9160 > SZUA-336 > SZUA-336 > VGRW01. Next base: position 3,459 of record JBGQIB010000072.1, read on the forward strand.
GGCAGCGCAAGTGAGTCGACCTCGGTCCGCCAGCGCGCGCTCGACGGCCGCGCCGCACCACTTCCGGAGCAGCTCGAGTCTCTCGGCCTGCCCGGCGCTCTTGCGCTTCGCCTCGCTCATGGGGCGCTCGTTGTTCAAGTAGTAGAAGGACAGCTCGGGATGAACCTCGTGAGTCGCGGCGCGCGCGCCCGCGCTGCGGCGCAGCAGCCGATCCACCTCGGCGATCTTCGGCACGATCAGCCACGTCTGCTTCGAGATGCGCTTGCGCTCGATGCGCTCGCGCAGCTGTGACGCCTCTTCGTAGGAGCTCGCCGCGAGCAGCGCGCGCAGCGGCGCAGGGAAGACACTCGAGCGGCGTGATCCGAGCAGCGCGCGCGCCGCGACGTCGCAGGCTCGTGCGCCGCTCTCGGGCAGGCCGATGGGGATGTCGACGGCGACGACCTCGGGCGGGGCCGCGAGAAGCAGCTCTTCGAGCCGCGCGACGCGCCGGCAGCGAATCGTCCCGCGCTCCCGCGCAGCGACGATCCAGCCGCCGTTGCAGCCGTCGACGCCGAAGACGCCGCCCATGCGGCGAGCTACTTCACCTCGAACTCTTTGCTCGCGGCCGTGGCGCCGTTCGCGGTGACCTCGACCTTGTACTTTCCGGTGGGCCAGCCGCCGGGCTTCGCGATGTGGAACTCCGTCGCCGAGGGACCGTCTGGCGCGAGCACCTGCGTCGACTCACTCACGACTTGGCCATCCTCGAAAGTCCAGCGCGCCACGATCTCGACGTTCGGCGCGGAGCCATCGGAGAGGAGCGTCGCGTAGATCGTGTCGCTGGGCGCGAAGCTCGAGGTGCGCGAGGAGATGCGCTGGCTCGAGTCGATCGCGTTGCCGAGATCGAGCGCGGTGACTCGGAACGGCGCGGCCGTCGACACCGGCGGGGTCGCCGGCGCGGGATCGATCGGGCTCTCCCCTCTCTTGCAACCGGAGAGCATCAGCGCGGCGAGTGAAAACGCGAGCAACGGCAGGCGCATCGATCGAATCATCATGGCGTCCCTCTCCTGCCGTCAGGCCCTGGCCGACGGGATCTTGATCCTATCGAAGTGGGCTCGGAGCGTCGACGAAATCCTTTCCGAACCCGTCGGCGAGCCAGCGGTCGACGGCCGCGCACGCGCGCACGACGCGCTCCGCGCGCGAGCCGCGCAGGAACTCGAAGCGATGCGGGCTCGCCCGCAGGCGCTCGACGAAGACGTCGGTCATCCACGCGCGCAGGTGCTCGCCGTCGCGGATTCCGTCCTTCTCGAACGGGACGTCGTCGGGGTGAGTCACGAGATAGAGGCGCGGCCGGGGATCGGCGAGCGCTTCGACCTCCGGCGCGCGCGCGCGCTGATAGCGCTCGTGCCAGACGCCGGTCGCGAACGTGTCCGTGTCGCAGACGAGCAGCGGGCCGCCGACGCGCGCCTCGCGCTCCTCGAGCGCGTTCTGGACGCGCGCGATCGCGATGAAGTCCTCCGTCGTCCAGACGAGATCGTCCATGGTGGGCGCCAGCAGACCACGCCAGGCGGCGTCGGCGCGCACGAGCGCGAGCTTGTCGATGGTGTAGTCGCGGCCAAACTCGGGCACCCAGCGGGTCTCCGCGAACGCGCCGCCGCGCGCGACGATCGAGTCGCGCAGATCGAGCGCGAGCGTAGTCTTTCCGGTCGACTCCGCGCCGACGATCACCAGGCGCTTCGCGAGGTGTGCGCGCACCGGTGGCGCGAGATACTCCCAGCTCGCGACTGGATCTCGCCGGATCACGGCGCTCGAGATGGGCACGAGCCCCAGGCCGATCCCTTCGCCCGTGAAGATCGCATCGGCGGCCAGCGCCCCCTGCTGCGCGACGATCTCGACGTTGCGCTCCGGCGCATGAACCTCGCGCAGCCAAGCCGCGCGCAGCTCGCTGGACACGCGCTCGCCGGGCGCTGCGACGACCTGGACCGTGACTCGCTCGCAGGCGCGCGCGGCCGTACGAATCAGCAAGTGGTGCCCGGCGTGCGGCGGGTAGAACTTGCCGAGCACGAGTCCGTGCTTCGGCTTCACGCCGAGACAGCCGCAGGCGCGCGCTGCTCGCGCAAGAGACGCAGCCACTCGCGCAGTCCGAGGACGCAGAGCGCGAGGAACAGCGCGTACAGGAGCGCGGTCGGGTAGAGCGCGCGCACGACGTAGAGCGGCACGGAGATCACGTCGACCGCGATCCACAGCCACCACGATTCGAGCAGCTTCTCGGCCTGCGCGTACGTGGCGACGAGGCTCAGCACCAGCACGCTCGCGTCCCACACGGGCACGGGTGAGTCGGTCTTGTGCGCGAGGATCAGCGCCGCGAGCGCGGTGCCCGCGATGGACGTCGCGCCACAGGCGAAAAGCTCCCCCGAGGTCGCGCGCCGCACCGCGAGGTCGCCGCCGCGCTTACCCGGCCGAGCCCAGCTCCACCAGCCGTAGACGCCTAGCGCCGTGAACACGACCTGCAGGAGCGCGTCGCCGTAGAGCCGCGCGCGCACGAACACGAAGAAGAACAGCACCGTGTTCGCGATCCCAACGGGCCAATTCCAGATGTTCGCGCGCGCGACGAGATATACGCACGCGAGACCGGTCACGTCACCGATCAGCTCCGTCCACGTGACCGGACTCCCCGCGGCGACGAACGCGACCGGATCCACGCGCGCAGAGTCTCTCGCCCCGACCCCGGGGTCAAGGAACGACGGCGTCTCCGAGCACGTGCTCGACGCGCGCGCGCACCGTGCCCTCGACTTCGTCGGCGCTGCCGCTCGCGTCGAGCGGGGTGAGGCCGAGGCGTTCGTACTCCGTGTCGACGCGGAACAGGAAGTCGGCGCGCTCGAAGCGCTCCTCGGCGGTCTCACCCATGCGCGCGAGCGCGATGCCGACGGGCACGCGCAGCCAGAGCACGAGGTCGGGCTCGGGGAGCTCGCCGGGTGCGAAGAGCTCGCGCAGCCGCCCGCGCTCGATGCCCTGTGCGGCTTGGTATGCGCGCGTGGAATCCCGATAGCGATCGCAGACGACGACGTCACCGCGCTGGAGGGCGGGCCGGATCACGTTCGCGACGTGCTCGCGCCGGTCCGCCACGAACCAGCTCAGCACCTCGTCGGGCGTGGCTTCGAATTCGCCGCGCGCCCAGCCTCGATACTTCCGGCCCCAAGCGCCATCGGTCGGCTCGCGGGTCGACACCACCGAGTGTCGCTCCGTCGCGAGCCACGCCGCGAGGCGGCGCGTCTGCTCGGACTTTCCCGAGCCGTCGATCCCCTCGAAGACGATGAACCGGCCTCGGCCGCTCGCGACGCTCACGCCGGCAGTGTCTCCCCTGGAAGCCGGATGGGGAAGGCGCACGCCTCACCCCGTTGATCGCACGCCATTCCCCGTGTCCCCATCCGGCATGGGCTTCCGGGGATCCCTGGTCCCGTGAGAGGGCATCCCGTTCCACCCGCCGCTCGAGAGAGCAACCGACGTGCCGTGCCGAAGTGCGCGAAAAACGAGAGCGCTCGCGGGTCCGTGTGAACGCGCGAGCGCTTCGACGTGAACCGAACGTTCGCCCGCGCGCAGCGAGCGCGCGCCGAAGTCCTAGAACTTGCCCTGGATCAGGAACGCGATGACGAAGGCGAGCAGCGCGATCGACTCGATCAGCGCCAGGCCGATGATCATCAGCGTCTGAATCGGACCGGCGGCGCCGGGATTGCGCGCGACGCCCGCCGCGGCGTTGCCCGCAGTGAGTCCCTGTCCGATGCCCGCACCGAGCACCGCGAGTCCGATCGCGAGGCCGGCGCCAATCGCCATGCTCCCGCCGCCGGCACCCTCTTCCGCGGCGAACGCGAGGTCCGGGGCGAGACACAGAGCGACCAGAGCCAGAGCGAAGTAGAGCGCCTGCATTGCTTTTCCCTTCAATGAGATTCCTCGACGCCCTGACCTATGTAGATCATCGTGAGGAACGTGAATATGAACGCCTGCACGAAGCAGATGAAGATGCCGAGGCCGAGCACGATCCACGGGAACAGCACCGCGACCGTCGTGCCGAACCCGCCGACGAAGATCGCCAGGAGCGTGTGGTCGGCGAACATGTTGGCGGTGAGGCGGATGGTGAGTGACACGAACCGAATCAGGTGACTGAAGAGCTCGACCGGGAACATCAGGGGCGCGAGCCACCACGGACCGGGCGCCATGTGCTTGGCCCAGCCGACGATGCCGTTCACGCGGATGGCCGCGAGCTCGGCGGTCACGACTGAGAGGATCGCCCACGAGAGATTCGTCTCGACGTACGACGTCGGCCCGCCCAGGCCGGGCGCGATTCCCATGAGGTTCGAGATCAGGATGAACAGGCCGAGCGTCCCGAGCAGCGGCATGTAATTCTTCCAGTCGTGCCCGATCGCGTCGTGCGCGAGCGAGCAGATTCCCTCGAAGAGCACCTCGACGAAGTTCCGCAGCGAGAAACGCGCGTCGGGAATCAGCGTGTCGGGACCGACGCTGGCGCCGACCCGCCAGGCGACCAAGAGCGTGAGCAGCACGCCGGCGACGAGCGCCTGGTGCTGGCCCTCTAGCGCGGACTCGAACACTCCGTAGATGGAGGGTGCGTGGCGCATGGCTCGCTACGACTCGACCGCGCGGCTCGCGCCGTGCCAGAGCGCGGCCGGAACGATCGCGAGCAAGCCGACGACGAACGGCAGCGGTGCCGCGCCCAGGTGACCGAGCGCCGCGAGCACCGCGGCGCCGAGCAACAGCAGTCGCAGAAATAGCACGAGCTGTGTCGCTGGACGCGCGACGCGTCCACCGATCACGAGGCGCACGCTTCCCTGCAAGACCGCGAGATTCACGACCTGGATCCCTCCCGCCAGAGCCAGGCTCCAAACGGCGTGGCATCCATACGGAATCGCCCCTGCGATTGCAAGCGCGAGCAGCAGCGCGTGCTTGGCCTGCAACGAAGGGTTGCGGCGCGGACTCACGGGGGCGGCGCGCTCGACTTCCCGAGCGCCATCAGCTTCCGGAATGCGTTGACGACGCCGAGCAGCAGAAACACGAACGTGAAGATCGGCGACATGCCGGTCCACTTGTCGACGAAGATCCCGAGCACCACGCCGACCACGACCGAGAGCGCGGCCTCCCACGCAGAGTCGGCGCCGCGGCCCATCTTCAGCGGCGAGAAGCGCGACGGCGGCCGCTCGGGTTCCACGTCGCTCAGATCTTTCGGAACGCGCGGCGCGCGGCTTCGAGCGTCTGGTCGATCTCGGAGTCGCCGTGCGCCGTGGTCACGAAGCCCGCTTCGAACGGCGACGGCGCGAGGTAGATGCCCTGGTCGAGCATCGCGTGGAAGAAGACGCGGAAACGCGCCGCGTCCGCTTTCTGCGCGTCGGCATAGTTCGCGACGGGGCCCGGATGAAAGAAGAAGCCGAAGAGCCCACCGAGCGCGCTCGCGCTGAACGGAACGCCCGCTTCGCGCGCGAGTCCTTCGAGGCCGCGCGCGACCCGCGTCGCGGTGGCTTCGAGCTGCTCGAACGTGCCCGGTCGGCTCGCGAGCTCGAGCACGGCGAGGCCGGCCGCGGTCGCGAGCGGGTTTCCGGAGAGCGTGCCGGCCTGATATACGGGTCCCTCGGGCGCCATGCGCTGCATCAGCGCGCGGCGTCCGCCGTATGCGCCGACGGGCAGACCGCCGCCGATCACTTTGCCGAACGTCGAGAGGTCGGGAGTCACGCCGAAGCGCGCCTGCGCTCCGCCGAGCGCGACGCGGAAACCGGTGATCACCTCGTCGAAGATCAACACCGATCCGTGTCGGTCGCAGAGCGTGCGCAAGCCGTGCAGGAACCCGTCGGCGGGCAGCACCATGCCCATGTTCGCCGCGACTGGCTCGACGATCACGCCGGCGATCTCGGAGCCTCGCTCCGCGAACAGCGCCTGGACGCGCGCGAGATCGTTGAACGGCAGGACGATCGTGTCGGCCACGGCCGCGCGCGGCACGCCGTCGGTGCCGGGAATGCCGAGCGTCGCGACGCCGGAGCCCGCGGCCGCGAGCATGTGATCGGGATGGCCGTGATAGCAGCCGTCGAACTTCACGATGCGATCGCGGCCGGTCGCGCCGCGCGCGAGCCGGATGGCGCTCATCGTCGCCTCGGTCCCCGAGCTCACGAGCCGCAGCATCTCGACGCCGGGCACGAGCTCCACCACGCGTTCGGCGAGCGCGACCTCGGCCTCCGTCGGTGCGCCGAAGCTCGTGCCGCGCGCAGCCGCGGCACGCACCGCGTCGAGCACGATCGGATGCGCGTGACCGACGAGGATCGCGCCCCACGAAGCGACCCAGTCGACGTAGCGGTTGCCGTCCTCGTCCTCGAGTCGCGCGCCCGACGCGGAGCGGATGAAGCGAGCTTGTCCGCCGACGTAGCCGAACGCGCGCACCGGACTGTTCACGCCGCCGGGAATCACTTCGCGGCCGCGCTTCATGAGGCGCTTCGAGCGCCCCGTCCTCACGGTGCTTCCGCTTCGGGTTCGGCCTCGGCTTCTTCGTCGCCCTCGGCGAGCTTCGCGACGGAGACGACGCGCTCGCCCTCGGAGGGCTCCATGAGGCGCACGCCCTGTGTGTTGCGACTCATCGTCGGGATCTCGGCGACGCGGGTGCGGATCATCTTTCCGCCGTTCGTGATCAGCATGATCTCGTCGCCGTCACTCACTTGCAGAATTCCCACGACCAGCCCGTTCCGCTCCGTGGTCTTGATCGTGATGATGCCCTGCCCGCCGCGGTTCTGTTCGCGGTAGTCGTCGAGCGGCGTGCGCTTGCCGAAGCCGTTCTCACTGACGGTCAGGATGGTCTTGCCCGGCTTCAGCACTTCCATGCCGACGGTGGCGTCGCCTTCGCGCGTCGAGATACCGCGCACGCCCGTCGCGCTGCGGCCCATCGGGCGAACCTGGTCCTCGAGGAAGCGGATCGACTTGCCATCCTGAGTCGCGAGCAGGATCTGCTCACCGCCGGCGGTGCGCGCGGCGGCGATGAGCTCGTCGCCCGCGGAGATGTTGAGGGCGATGATGCCGCTGGGGCGCGGGTTCGAGAACGCCGCGAGCTCCGTTTTCTTGATCGTGCCCTTGCGCGTGGCGAGCACGACGAAGCCGGCCTCGTCGAAATCGCGCACCGGCAGGATCGCCTGGATGCGCTCGCCCTCGCCGAGGCGCAGGAGATTCACGAGCGCTTTGCCCTTCGCGGTGCGTGAGAGCTCGGGCAGCTCGAAGACCTTCAACCAGTACACGCGGCCGAGGTTGGTGAAGCACAGGAGATACGCGTGCGTGGACGCGACGAAGACCTTCTCGACGAAATCCTCGTCGGCGGTCGCCGCGGCGACCTTGCCCTTTCCGCCGCGGCGCTGCGCGCGGTAGAGCCGCGGCACGTGGCGCTTGGCGTAGCCACGGTGCGTGATCGTCACGACCATGTCTTCTTCCGTGATCAGGTCTTCGGTCGTGAAGTCCTCGACCGGCGCGGCGAGCTCGGTGCGGCGCGCGTCGGCGTACTTCGCGCGGATCTCGACGAGCTCCGCGACGATCTTGTCGGTGACGAGCTGGTCGTTGCCGAGCAGCGCCTTCAGCTCCTCGATCTTGGCGCGCACCTCGGCGAGCTCGTCGAGAATCTTCTGGCGCTCCATCCCGGTGAGTCGCTGCAGGCGCAGGTCGAGGATCGCCTGTGACTGGAGCTCGCTGAGCTGGAAGCGCGTCTGGAGGGCCTCGCGCGCCTCGGCCGGGCTCTGACTCGCGCGGATCAGAGCGATCACGGCGTCGAGATTGTCGAGCGCGATCGCGAAGCCTTCCAAGATGTGCGCGCGCGCTTCGGCTTGGCGCAGGTCGAAGGCGGCGCGGCGGCGCACGACCTCACGGCGGAAATCGAGGAAGTACTGCAGCAGCGCGACCAGCCCGAGCGTCTGCGGGCGATTGCGCACGAGCGCGACCATGTTCACGCCGAACGTGGTCTGCATAGGCGTCAGCTTGAAGAGCTGGTTCAGCACGACTTGGTCGTCGGCGTCCTTCTTCAGCTCGACGACGACGCGCATGCCGCGGCGGTCGGATTCGTCGCGCACGTCGGAGATGCCATCGATGCGCCCGTCGCGCACGAGCTCGGCGATCTTCTCGATCATCGACGCCTTGTTGACCATGTACGGGATCTCGTCGACGACGATGCGCAGCTTGCCGCCCTTGGCTTCCTCGATCGCAGCGCGCGCGCGCACCGTGAGCAGGCCGCGGCCGGTTCGGTACGCCTCGCGAATCGGACCCGCCCCGCAGATGAGCGCACCCGTCGGGAAATCCGGGCCAGGGATCTTCTCCATGATCTCGTCGAGCGTGGTGCGCGGGTTGCGCGCGAGCATGACCAGCGCGTCGACGGTCTCGCCGAGGTTGTGCGGCGGAATGTTCGTGGCCATGCCGACGGCGATGCCAGACGAGCCGTTCACGACGAGATTCGGGATGCGCGTCGGCAGGACGAGCGGCTCCGTACGCGTGTTGTCGTAGTTCGGGCCGTAGTCGACCGTCTCGCGCTCGAGGTCCGCGAGCATCTCGGTCGCGATGCGCGTGAGTCGCGCTTCGGTGTAGCGCATGGCCGCCGGCGGATCGCCGTCGATCGAGCCGAAGTTGCCTTGGCCGTCGACAAGTGGGTATCTCATCGAGAACGGCTGTGCGAGGCGCACCAGCGACGGGTACACGACCGCCTCGCCGTGCGGGTGATAGTTGCCCGAGACGTCGCCGGAGATCTTGGCGCACTTCCGGTACGGTCGATCGAACGAGAGATTCAGATCGTTGAACGTGACCAGGATGCGGCGCTGCGAAGGCTTCAGGCCGTCGCGCACGTCGGGCAGCGCGCGGCTGATGATGACCGACATCGAGTAATCGAGGAACGAGCGGCGCATCTCGTCTTCGATCGCGACGGGGGTCGGCGGATTGACGTGAGGAAGCCCGGGAGTCTCTGGCGTTTCCGACATCGTCAGTGACTCAAATGTCGAGGTTCACGACGTTGAGCGCGTTCTTCTCGATGAACTCCTTGCGCGGCTCGACGAGATCGCCCATCAGGATGCTGAACGTCTCGCTCGCGCCCGGCGGATCTTCGACCGACACGTGCAGGAGCGTGCGGCGCGCGGGGTCCATCGTGGTCTCCCAGAGCTGCTCGGCGTTCATTTCGCCAAGACCCTTGTAGCGCTGGATGTACTGTCCCTTGCTGGCGATGCGGAGTAACTCGGCCAGGAGGTGGCGCGGTGTCGGGATCTCGCGCGTGTCGCTGCCGGTCTTGAGCCGGTACGGCGCGGTGCCGACGTTGCGCGCGTGCTCGGCGAGCGACACGAAGCGGCCGTAGTCGGGTGACTCGAGCATCGCTTGGTCGAACTCGAGCGAGCGCTGCACCGCGGTGTTCGGCACGTGCACGGTCGGCGTCCAGCGGCTGTGCTCGGCGTCGTGCACCCACTCGACGCGGATCGGAAGTGTCTCGGGATAGGCGAGCTCGAGATATCGGATGAGTCGCGCTTCGAATCCGGCACGCTCGGCGGGCGCGGCGAGCGGCGCGGAGTTCGTGAGTCCCGACGCCGCGACGGCCTCGACGATGCGCGCGTCGATCGCGCGCCGCTCCATCGCCGCCGCCACGCGCTCGCAGCGCTGTGCGTCGGAGAGCAGCTCGCGCAACGTCGCCTCGGGCAGCGCTTCCTCTTGGCCGTTGGAGAAGACCTGCGCTTCCGCGAGCCCGATGCCGAGCAAGTGGTGCGAGAGCTCCGAGTCGGTCTGGATGTACTGCTCGCTCTTGCCGCGCTTCAGCTTGTAGAGCGGCGGCTGCGCGAGATATAGGTGCCCGCGCGTGATCAGGTCGGGCATGTGGCGAAAGAAGAAGGTGAGCAAGAGTGTTTGAATGTGCGAGCCATCGACGTCGGCGTCGGTCATCAGGATGACCTTGTGGTAGCGGAGCTTGCTCGCGTCGAAGTCCTCGCCGATGCCGACGCCGAGCGCCGCGATCATGGTCTGGATCTCGTTGTTCGCGAGCATGCGGTCGAGGCGCGCCTTCTCGACGTTGATCAGCTTGCCGCGGATCGGGAGGATCGCCTGGTTCGAGCGGTCGCGGCCCTGCTTCGCGGTGCCGCCGGCCGAGTCACCCTCGACGATGAAGATCTCGGAGCGCGCGGGGTCGCGTTCCTGACAGTCGGCGAGCTTGCCGGGCAGACTCGCGCCGTCGAGCGCGCCCTTGCGGCGCGTGAGCTCGCGCGCCTTCCGCGCCGCCTCGCGCGCACGCACCGCCTCGGTGCACTTCTGCGCGATGATCTTCGCGGCGATTGGATTCTCTTCGAGGTACGACGAGAGCGTGTCGTAGACCAGGTTCGCGACCAGCCCGGTGACTTCGCTGTTGCCGAGCTTCGACTTGGTCTGGCCCTCGAACTGCGGGTGCGAGAGCTTGACGGAGACGACGGCGGCGAGGCCCTCGCGCGTGTCCTCGCCGGTGGCGGTGACCGCCTCCTTCTCGCTCTGATGCTCCGTGATCCAGCGGTTCAGCGTGCGTGTGAGCGCGTTGCGGAAGCCGGTGAGATGCGCGCCGCCCTCCACCGTGTTCACGTTGTTGGCGAAGCTGTAGACGCTCTCGTTGTACCCGTCGTTGTATTGGAGCGCGATCTCGATGTGGACGTCGGTGGTCACGATCCCGTCGCCGGTCGACTGCTCGTAGCTGCGGTCGCCCGACAGGAAGACGACCGGGTGCAGCGCGACGGTGCCTCGGTTCAAATACTCGACGAAGGACGCGATCCCGCCCTCGTAGTGCAGATCGTGCTTCTTGCCGGTGCGCTCGTCGTCGAGCGTGATGCGGATGCCGGCGTTCAGAAACGACAGCTCGCGCAAGCGGTTGGCGAGCGTGTCGAAGCTGTATTCGGTGATCTCGAAGATCTTCGGATCGGGATGGAAGGTGATCTTCGTGCCGGTCTTCTCGGTGGTGCCGACCGTGTGCAGATCGTCTTGGGGCACGCCGCGCGCGTAGCGCTGCTGGTAGACCCTGCCGTCCTTCTTGATCTCGAGGTCGAGCTTGTCAGAGAGCGCGTTGACGCACGAAACGCCGACGCCGTGGAGGCCGCTCGAGACCTTGTAAGCCTTGTTGCTGAACTTGCCGCCCGAGTGCAGCGTGGTCAGGACGACCTCGGCCGCGGGGCGCCCGAGCTTGGCGTGCGGGTCTACCGGAATGCCGCGGCCGTTGTCCTCGACGGTGACCGAGCAGTCGGTGTGGACGATGACTCGGATCGTGTCGCAGAAGCCCGCCACCGCCTCGTCGATCGAGTTGTCGACCACTTCGTAGACGAGGTGGTGCAACCCGCCCGGCCCCGTAGAGCCGATGTACATCGCCGGTCGCTTCCGGACCGGGTCGAGACCCTCGAGAACCTCGATGGATCTCGCGTCATATTCGGTCATTCGTGTTTCCGAACCCCTGGGACCTGATGCGTTACCGATGCCGGGGAGGACCGAAGCCCTATGGAGCGAGTTCCTTGCGTCGGGAGCCCTGTGGAATGCAGAGGCCCAATCGCGCCGCAAGCTGCTGCAAACGCTGGGTAAAGTAGCTGAACGGAGCGCGTTCGGCTACAGCCGCATCGGCATGATGACGGCGCTCTCGTCGGCGTCGTCCGCGGGCCGAATCTGCACGGGACTGAGCTCCTCGGAGAGCTCGATCGCGACCTCTTTCGCGGTCATCGCGCCGAGCACATCGAGCAGATAGCGTGCATTGAACGCAGTCTCGAAGCGCTCGCCTTGGTACTCGACGGGGAGTAACTCGCGCGCTTCACCGAGATCGGGATTGCTCGCGGAGAGATCGAGCTGGCCGTCAGCCAACACGAATTTGAAACCGCGCGAACGCTCGTGCGCCATGAGTGCGATGCGACGCACTGCGTGCAAAAGCTTCTCGCGCTCGACGAGCAGACGCACGCGATGTCCCTTCGGGAGGATCTGGCGGTAGTTCGGGAACTCACCGTCGATCAAGCGCGTAGTGAGCAGGAGATCTGGCCGGCGCACGTGCAGGAAGCCGTCGGCCGCGCCGATCTCGAGCGTTCCATCTCCTTCGTCGCACAGCTTGCGAATCTCGGCGATGCCCTTGCGCGGCACGATGATGCCCTTGCTGAGGAACGTGACCGGGTTCGGCACCGCGCGCTCGATCATGGAGATGCGATAGCCGTCGGTCGCGACGAAGCGCACGCGCTTGCCGTCCGTGCTCTCGACGAACACGCCGTTCAAGTTGTAGCGAGTCTCATCGCTCGACGTGGCGTAGAGCGTGTGATCGATGAGCTCGGCCACGAGCCCTGCGTCGAGCTGCGCGAAGCTCGCGTTGTCCGCGCCGGGCACGCTCGGGTATTCCTCGGGCGAAGTCGACAGCAAATTGAACTTGGCCGGCCCGCAGGTCACCGTTACGCGCGCGTCGTCGGCCGCGAGCGCGACCTCGGGATGCTCGAGCTCGCGCACGATCTCGTACAGCTTCTTTGCGCCGAGAGTCACCGAGCCCGCGGTCTTCACCTTCGCGGGATGACGCGCGACGACGGCGACCTCGAGATCGGTCGCCGCCAACGTCAGGCCGTCGTCGCGTGCCTCGATGAGGACGTTCGCCAGGATCGGCATCGTGCCTCGTCGCTCGACGATCGCCTGCACGCGACCGAGGCCGCGCAGCAGCTCTTCACGTTCGATAGTGAGCTTCATACCAACCTCCGCTCCTCTACTCCTGATCTTATGACATGAAGAGCAGGAGGAGGAGAGGACTCAGTGGAAATCTGGAGAACTCTGTCTAGCACGCGAGCGGCCTCGCGATTTTCCTGACCGATGCAGGGGACGGAGCGTCTGCTCGCGGTGGAGCCGTGCGGGGCGCGCACGTTGTCCTCGAGTTTTCCACCGCTCATCCACCGCCCTCGGAGAGGCGCAGGAGCTCTTTCTCAATGAGCACGACGGCTGCACGCAGGCTCGCATTCTCGCCGAGCTGCTCCTGGACGACGCGGTCGGAATGCATCGCCGTCGTGTGGTGGCGCGCGAAGCGGCGGCCGATCTCAGGGTAAGAAAGTCCGCAGTGGCGGCGCATCAGGTACATCGCCACCTGGCGCGGTAGGGTGACTCGCGCGCTTCGACTCGGCGAGCGAAGGTCGCGCACGCGCAGGTTGAACTGGCGCGCGACAGTGCTGAGTGCATCGTCAGGCGAGATCTGGAGCGGCTTCTCCGAGCCGCTCGCGATCAGATGCCGAACGACGTCGAGGTCGGCGAGTGCGCTGCCCGCCGACGGGCGCGTCATGAGGCGAGTGAGCAGCGCATCGAGCTGGCCGAGCTGAGCGCGCAGCCGACTCGCGAGGTAGGACGCGACCGGCGCACTCGGCTCAACCCCCCAGAGCCGGGCGCGCGCGAGGACGATCGCGACCCGAGTTTCCCATTCGGCGGCGCGCACTTCTAGCGGCATGAAGTGCGCCAGCTGGGCGCGCAGCGAGGTGACCAAGCCAGTCGTCCGGTCCAGCGGCTTCGAGAGCGAGATCGCGATCGGTACCTTGCGCGCGCGCAGCGCTTCGAGCGTGAGAGCGAGCTCCTCCTGCGTCGCATCGCGTCCCGCCAGCGCGTCGAGGTCGTCGATCACGAGCGCGGTCACCGAATCGAGCCGCGTCCGGAACTCGGCGATCGTGTCGCCCCCGATCGCTCGAATGAGCTCGAGCGACAGCTGCTCCGCGCTGCAAGTGAGCACGCGATCCGTCCCGCGCGCCGCGCGGATCTCCGCGGCGATCGCGCGCAGGAGATGTGTCTTGCCGGAGCTAGCCCCCCCGTAGACCGCAAGCGAGCTGGCACCCCGCGCGTCGCGCGCGAATGCGAGCGCGCGAGCGCGACCGTTCGCATTCGCCGGACTCGCGATGAAGCTCGCGAACGTGTAACTCGGGTCCGTGCGCAGCGCGGCAACGTCCTGGACGGGAACGACTGCGAGTGCGATCGCAGCGTCGGTAACACTCGCGAGCGACGCCTCGAGCGCGGCAAGTTGGCCGCCGCGCAGCCGCGTGTCGAGCTCGCTCGAGTCGATCGCAACTCGAAGCTGCCCCGAGCTGCGCTCCAGAGCGCGCGTGTGGGCCGCGAGCGAGTCTCTCGTCGCTGCAGACAACCTTGGGGATGGCGTGTGCAGCACCGACTTCCAAAGGGAAGCGGCCTCGTCCGCACGGACGAGCTCGATCGAGTTCGCGGTCATCGGGGGCGTCGGACCTTTCAAGAGGCGCAGACGAGTGGGATGGGATCTGCTTATCAAAGCGGCGCGCAGCAATGCAAGACGCGAATGGACGACTCCGCATGAAATGCGCGATGCGTCCGCAACGACGATGAGCGCGTGCGCAGCGTTGACACACCTGGGACCCGATGCTTTCATACACGCCCCACCGGCGAGCCCGGCTCGCGAGGCACCTCCCATGAAGCGCACCTTTCAGCCCAGTCGCATCCGCCGTGCGCGCAACCACGGTTTTCGCGCGCGCATGAGCACGAAGGCCGGACGCCGCGTGCTCTCTGCGCGCCGCGCGAAGGGTCGTCACGCGCTCACGCGAGTGACGACGAGGAAGTAGCGATCCGCGCGGCATGGGCGACACCCGCGGCGCGCTTAGGCGGCGGATGCGGCGGCGTGACTTTCTCACGTCCACCAGCGAGGGAGTCCGTCGTTCGACGCAGTTCTTCATCGCGTACGCCTTCGACCGCCGCGACGGCAGGGCGAGCCGCCTCGGGGTCACGGTCACGCGCAAGGTCGGCGACGCGGTGCGGCGCAATCGCATCAAGCGACTCGCGCGCGAGTGGTTCCGCGGTCGCCGTCGTGAGTTCGGGTCGTGCGACTTGGTGTTGATCGCGAAGCGGGATTTCCCGCGGTCGCTGGGGCTCGCGGACGTGCGCCGAGATCTCGACCTGGCGCTGTTGCCCGACGGCCCGCAATCGCCGCTCGCCTCCTGATCGCGTTGCTGCGCCTCTACCAGCAATCGCTCTCGCCGCTGTTGGCGCCGGCGTGTCGCTTTCATCCGAGTTGCTCGAGCTACGCGATCGCCTCGATCGAGCGCCACGGAGTCTGGCGCGGGGGTGCGCGTGCGCTCCGGCGGCTCGCCCGTTGCCATCCATTTGGGGGCGGCGGGCTCGACCTGCCGTAACGGAGGGACACAGTGGACCGTTGGCAGATCGCAGCGCTAGCACTCGCCGTCGGGTTGCTTGCAGCCTCGCTCTACCTGCGCCCGCCGTCCGCGCCACCGCCGCTGAAGCAGCCGCAGGAGGTTTCGAGGTCGGTCACGAATGACGCGCCTAGCGTCGTCGAGCCAGAGACTCGTGACCTGTCTGTCGCGAGCCCCGGGCAAGATTTGACGCTCAGGAATGACGCGATACAGATTCGCGTCAATCCAATAGGCGCGCGCGTCGAGAGCGTCGAGCTCTTGCAGTACCGCGCGACCGTGAATCTCGACTCTGGTCCCGTTCAGCTTGTCACCGCGTCATCGCACGGCGCGATGTTCCTATTTCTGGGTCCCGAGCCTCTTCGTTCGCTCGAGGCGGCTCCATCGGAGATCGCCTCTAGCGGGCCTCAACACGTCGAGCTGCGCGCGACGCAGGCTGGCATCACTGTGACGCGTCGAATCGAGCTCGACGACTCGGGCTATGGCGGTCGAATGACGGTCTCCATCTCGAACGCGAGCAAAGAGACCGTACGCCCGAAGCTCGAGCTGGTGTTCTACGGGCAGGAGCGCGTGGCGACCGCGGCCGACCACTTCCCTCGCTACAGCCTCGTGGCATCCGTCGATGGCTCCATCAAGCGAACGCCGCTCGCGAGCATCGGCTCGACCGGCATCGTCGGCAATCTGCTGGGGCGAGGGCCGCCGACTGGAACGGCCTATCCGCCGCCGGTCGATTGGGTCGGAATCGACAGCCAGTACTTTTTGATGGCGGCGGTCGCGCAGAACGCCCAAGAGGCCTCGGGATTCGAGGGCCCGCTGGGATCGGACTCGGGCCAGGCCGCGCTGGCGCTTCAACCGTTCGAAATTCCGGCGGGCACGGGGGTGGAACGCAGCTACCGGCTCTTCTTCGGCCCGAAGATCGAAGACATCGTCGCGGCCGCCGACCCGCAACTGACTCACGACATCGACGCCGGTTGGGCGTTCGTGCGCCCGCTGGTCGCCGCGTTCGGCGGGCTGCTCCACTGGACGCACGAGCACGTCGTGCCGAACTACGGCGTCGACATCATCCTGCTGACGATCCTCGTGCGCGTGCTCACGTATCCGCTGACGCAGCGCTCTATGACGTCGATGCGGAAGTTCAGCCTGATCGCGCCTCAGATGAAAGAGATCCAGGAGAAGCACGCCAGCGACCGCGACAAGCTTCAAGAGGAGCTGATGAAGCTGTACCGCCAGAAGGGGATGAACCCGCTGGCGGCGATGGGCGGTGGCTGCGTGCCCATGATCATCCAGATGCCGGTGATGATCGCGCTCTACTTCTCGTTCCAGACCTCGATCGATCTGCGGCATGCGCCGTTCATGCTGTGGATCCGAGATCTGTCGGCGCCGGAAGATTTTTTCGCCGTCGCTGGGCTGCCGATTCGCCTGCTGCCGCTGCTGATGGGCGGCTCGATGCTGTTACAACAGCGCTTGAGTCCGGCGCCGAACGCCGACCCGCAGCAGCGTCAGATGATGACACTGATGAGTGTCATGTTCACTTTCATGTTCTACCAATTCGCGTCCGGCCTCGTGCTGTATTGGTTCGTGAGCAATCTTCTCGGAATCGCGCAACAGTTGCTCGTGAACCGCGGAACGGCGCCGGCGACAACTCGATCGGAGACAACTGCATGAACGCATCCGTGGACGACGTGAGGGAATTCGTGGCCGAGAGCCGAGAGGCCGCGCTCGCGATGGCGGAGAGCTATTTCAGAGCGACCGGCGATCAGCTCGAGACGTGGGTTGTTCCACCCACGGTACACATTGCGGGCCTGGGCGAGCGCGTACTCTTGATTGCGGCGCCCCGCTCCGAGCGATCGGGCCGCCCGCCGGAGCCGCGCCGAGAGGAGCGCCGTCCGGCGGAGCGAGAACGAGAGCGTTCCGGGGGCCGGGATCGTGATCGCGATCGGGACCGCGGCGGGCGCGATCGCGGCGCCCCGCGATCTGAGGCGCGATCCGAGCCTCGAACGGAGCCCCGAGCGGAGCCCCGAGCGGAGCCCCGAGCGGAGCCCCGAGCGGAGCCCCGAGCGGAGCCTCGACCGGAGCGTCCAGCGCGCAGCCCGCGCGCTGAGCGAGAGGAACGAGACACTCCGGCAGAGCCCGAGCGGAGACCAAAGCCGGAGAGTGAGTCACCACGAACCGCGAAGGCCACGCTCGGTCAGGTCGGTGTCTTCGTCGCGGGAATTCTCGAGCGCATGAAGCTGCGCGACGTCACCGTCTCGGAGTCGGAAACCGACGACGGCGAGATCATCGTTACGCTCGATGGGCGCGCGATCACCTCGTTGGCAGAGCGCGAGCCGAGGCTCGTCGCCGCTTTGTCTCACTTGGGGCATCGCGCCGCCGAGGCGTTGATCGACGATGACGCCGCTGCTCAGGTCGAGATCCGCGGTGTGCGCCGCGCCCCGCGCGAGGAACCGCGCGAACGGGGAGGTCGAGACAGCCGCCGTGAA
>JBGQIB010000073.1:0-21041 GCA_041498295.1 bacterium
CGAGTCGATGCCACCCGAGAGCGGCGGATGTGCGAGCACCGCGACGCCGCCGGCGGCGTGCACGAGCTCGATCGCGTCGCGCGCCGACAGCTCTGCGTTGGGCTCGTACGCGGGTCGGCCGCGCCGCAGCCAGCGCGTGAACGCTTCGTCGACGTCGCGCACGGCGCCGAGGTCCACCAGCGCGCGCGCGACGTGCGGCCGGCCGAGCGCGCCGCCCGCCGCGTGACGCGAGACCGCGTCGATCGAGATCGCGATCCCGTTCGCCTGCAGGTGCGCGACGATGCGTGCGCCGCGGCCCACGCGCGAAGCGCGCAGCTCGACGAGCCGAGCGCGCAGCGGCGCGTGCTCGAAGTCGAGGCCGAGGCCGAGCACGTGCATCGCGCGCGTGCCGTTCGCTTCGTTCACCGAGAGCTCGATGCCCGCGAGCACCTCGATGCCGCAGCGCTCGCCCTCGGCGCGCGCCTCCGCGATCCCCTCGACCGTATCGTGGTCGGTGAGCGCGAAGCCAGTGACTCGGTTCGCTAGCGCGCGGCGCACGAGCTCGGTCGGAGTCAGGCTCCCGTCCGATACGCAAGTGTGTGTATGGAAGTCGAAGCGCTCGCTCATGGCGGCGTCTAGCTCTGCGCCCAGCGCGTGACGCGTTCGAGGAAGAGCCCCGTGACGTCGCCCGCGCGCACGTCCACGGCGTACTCGACCGCGCTCGCCGACGCGTCGCCGCGCGCGCGGATTCGGCCGCGCTCCACGCCCTCGCGATCGCAGACCTCGAGCGCGCGTTTCGAGAACGCGAACAGCTCGGGCGCCAGCGCGGCCGCGACGGCGCTGGGGTCGTGCAAGACCGCGCGCGACGCGCCCGCGAGGCTCTGCTGGGCGTCGCAGAGCCCGCGAAGAACGGCCTCCAACATGCGACCGCGCGGGGTCTCGCCGAAGTCGTGGGCGCGCAGTAGCGCGGCGTCGAGCGCGACGCGCGTCGTGACTTCGAGCCCGACGATGCGCAGTCGCACGCCCGACGCGAGCAGAAGCCGCAGCGCGCGCGGGTCCGCGTACGCGTTGTACTCCGCCTTCGCGGTCACGTTGCCCGCTCCGAGCGTGCCGCCCATCCAGATCACCTCGGCGTCCGCGAACAGATTCGGGTCCTCGACCGCGAGCGTCGCGACGTTCGTGAGCGGGCCGAGCGCGATCACGCTCTCCACGCGGCGTGACACCAAGCTGTGTCGCAGGACGTCGCGCGCGGGCGCGAGGCTCGCATCGGCGACCTCGGGCAGCGGCGCCCCGCGCCGGCCGTCCTTGCCATGAAAGTGCGCGGCGTCGATCGGCGTCAGCGCGAGCGGTGCGAACGCGCCGATCCCCACGGGCACGTCGGCGGCGGCGAGCGCGCACATGCGTCGCGCGTTGGCGGTCACGATCGGCAGTGCGGCGTTGCCGGCGACCGTCGTGATTCCCTCGATCGAGAGCTCGGGCGACGCGAAGGCGAGCGCCAGCGCGAGTAAGTCATCGAGCCCGGGGTCCGTATCGATGTGTACGCGCCGCGCGTTCACGGCGGCGTCTCGTCGCCCAAGCCTTCGAGCTTGTTCTCGAGGATCAGCCGGCGCTGGCGCTGGTACTCCGCTTCGGTGATCCCGCCGCCCGCGCGCGCGGCGTCGATCTTGTCGAGCGCGCGCGTCTGTGCGTCGGAGAGACCCGGGGGACGCGCCAGCTTCTCCGCCGTCGCGCCCGCTTCCTTGTCGGGCGGGAGCTCCAACAACACGGTGCGCTTCTTCGCCTTGCCGTCGCGGCCCACCAGGCTCACCGGGCGGCGAAATATCTCGTCGCGCCAAGCGACCGCGACGCCGCGCGTTCCCAGCTTCGTGATCGACTCACTCGGCTGCAGCACGAAGGCCGGCGCCAGGAGCGGGAGCTCCGCTGGGATCTCGTACTCCGAGAAGCTGACCTTCGCGCCCTCCTTCTCGAGCGCGTCCTCGAC
This sequence comes from bacterium, assembly GCA_041498295.1. Taxonomy (GTDB): domain Bacteria; phylum Myxococcota_A; class UBA9160; order SZUA-336; family SZUA-336; genus VGRW01. Next base: position 1,961 of record JBGQIB010000073.1, read on the forward strand.
GCTCATGAACTCGATCTGCATCGAGTCGCCCTCGAGGTGCAGGCGGAACGACGTGACTCGATTGTCGCTGAAGATGCCGAGGCGCCGGTCCTCGGGAAACGCGGCCGCGGCGACCTCGTCGTTCGGCGTCGCCTGCGCGAGCGCCTCCGCGATGCCCCCGGCCAGGTCGTACACGAACGCCGAGCGGATCGCCGGCTGGCGCTTCCCATCCTTCCCCTCGAATGTCACGTTCGCGAGGATGTGCGCGATGCGCACGTCCGCGATCGTCGCGGGCTGCTGGAAGCCACGCGGAACAACGACCCCACTTTTCTCGCGGTGTTGCAGCTCGACGCGCACCGAGGGCTTGTCCTTCTGGAACACGGGGGTGCGCACCAGCTTCGGGCCGCAGCCCGCTAGTAATACGGCGGCGAGCGCCGCGCACGCGACGCCGAGCGGTGTCGTTCGTCCCATCCGCTACTCGGTCTCGCTCTTGAGTTGGCGCGAGCGCAGCTCGACCGCGGCCTCGAAGGGATCCTTGCCCTCGAACAATGTCAGATACACGCCGGTGGTGATCGGCATGTCGACGCCGAGCTTCTGCGCGAGCTCGTAGGCGGACTTCGCGGTGCGCACGCCCTCCGCGACCTGCGTCAGCCCGGCGAGCACCTCGGCGACCTTCTTGCCGCGGCCGATCTCGAGCCCGACGCGCCGATTGCGCGACAGGTCGCCGGTGCAGGTGAGCACCAGATCGCCGACGCCGGCCAGACCGAGGAAGGTCACCGGGTTCGCGCCCATGGCGACACCGAGCCGCGTCATCTCGGCGAGCCCGCGCGTGATCAGCGCCGCGCGCGAGTTCAAGCCCTGCTCCATCCCGTCGGCCACGCCAATCGCGATCGCGATGACGTTCTTCAACGCGCCGCCGAGCTCGACGCCAATCACGTCCGAGTTCGTGTAGCAGCGAAACAGCGGAGAGGAAATCAGCGCCTGCGCGGCGACGGCGTAGTTCTCGTTGCTGGCCGCGAGCGCGACCGCGGTCGGGCGCCGCTCCGCGATCTCGCGCGCGAAGCTCGGCCCCGACAGGAAACAGAGCCGGTCATGTAACCGAGCGGGCAGGATCTCCATGAGCACTTCGGAGCAGAGCTTCCCGGTGCCGAGCTCGATGCCCTTCGACGCGGAGACCACGAGCGCATCCGGTCGCAAGAGCGACTTCGCCCGCTCCCAGACCTCGCGCACCGCGTGGCTCGGCACGACGGAGACGACCAGCTCTTTGTCGCTGAGCGCGCGCTCGAGCGAGGAAGTCGCGCGCACCGACTCGGGCAGCGCGAAGTCCGTGAGATAGCGCGGGTTGCGGCGCTGCTTCGCGATCGCGTCGGCGACGTGCGCATCGCGCGCCCACAGGTCGACGGAGAAGCCGCGCTCCGCGAGCAAGATCGCGAGGCACGTACCGAAGCTGCCCGCGCCGAGCACCGCGCAGCGGACCGGATTCTCCGCACTCATTGCGCGAAGCATAGCGTCTTCGCGCGGTTGACAGCGCAGAAGGTGCCTTCTACGCTTGGCCCGCCTTTTTCGAGGAAATACGGGCACTTTGGGGTGAGGGCGCCGATGGGAGAGTACTGGGGTCTCGGACTCTTCACCCTGCTCGGCTCCGGCGCGGTGCTCACCTTCCTCGTGCTCACGACGCTGCTCGGACCGAAGCTCGTCTTCGCCGAGAAGCAGGAGCCGTTCGAGTGCGGGGAACACCAATTGGCGTCACCCAACCAGCGGTTCAGTATCAAGTTCTACATGGTCGCGGTGTCGTTCATCATCTTCGACGTCGAGGTGGTGTTCCTCTTCCCGTGGGCCGTCGTGTTCAAGGATTTCGGCTGGTACGGACTCGCCGTCATGACTCCCTTCCTCGCGGTGCTCTGCGTCGGTCTCGCGTACGAGTGGCTGCGGGGCGGACTCGAGTGGGAGTAGCGGCTTGAGGCCCGACACGCGCGCGCAAATCGAAGCGCTCTTCGAGCGCTATCCCGCGAAGCGCGGCGCGCTCCTGCCCGCGATCTATCTCGCGCAAGCAGAGAAGGGCTACGTCGACGCGGACACGACGCGCGAGCTCGCGAAGCTATTCGAGCTCCAGCCCGTCGAGGTTTACGAGGTCCTGTCGTTCTACAACATGTTTTACACGGAGCCGCAGGGCCGGCATCACGTGTACGTGTGCACCAACGTGCCGTGCAGCTTGCGCGGCTCGCGCTCATTGCTTCGCGGTCTCGAGGCGTATCTTGGCGTGCACGCGGGAGAGACGACGAAGGACGGGCGCATCACGCTCGGCCACGAGGAGTGTCTCGGGTCGTGCGGCACAGCGCCGGTGCTGCGCATCGACGGCGCCCACCACGAGAACATCGAGTTCGCGGACGCGCGGCGCATCGTCGACGCGCTGGAGTAGACGGTGCAGAGCGAGCCGTACGTCAAGAACTATCTCTCGGAGCACTACGGCAGCGACGCGTACCGCACGCTGGAGGGCTACCAGGACGCCGGCGGCTTCGCGGGCATCAAGAAGGCGCTGTCACTCGCGCCCGAGCAAGTGACTGAGCTCGTGAAGGTGTCGGGCCTGCGCGGCCGTGGTGGCGCGGGCTTCGCCACCGGTTTGAAGTGGACTTTCATGCCGAAGACGACCGACCGCATGAAGGTGATCGTCGCGAACGGCGACGAGTCGGAGCCGGGCTCGTTCAAGGACCGCATGATCATGGAGCGCGGTCCGTTCCAGGTGCTCGAGGGCATCTTGATCGGCGCGTGGGCGATGGGTGCGAAGCGCACTTACGTCTACGTGCGCGGCGAATACGCGGAGGCGATCCGCGCGCTCGAGGCCGCCGTCGCGGAGCTGCGCGCGAAAAAGTATCTCGGCAAGGCGTGCTTCGGGAAGAAGGGCTTCGAGCACGACATCATCGTGCATAGCGGCGCCGGCGCGTACATCTGCGGCGAGGAGACGGGTCTGCTCGAGTCACTCGAGGGGAAGAAGGGTCAGCCGCGCAAGAAGCCGCCGTTCCCCGCCCAGCACGGCGCCTTCGGTCTGCCGACGACGGTGAACAACGTCGAGACGTTCGCGCACGTGCCGTTCATCCTCGAGCGCGGCGTCGAGTGGTTCCGTCAGCGCGGCACGGAGAAGAGCCCGGGAACGACACTGTTCGGTGTCTCCGGTCACGTCGAGCGGCCCGGTCTCTTCGAGCTGCCGCTGGGTACGCCGCTGCGCGAAGTGCTCGGCCTGGCCGGCGGCGTGCGCGGCGGCCGGCGCTTGAAGGGCGTCATGCCCGGCGGGCTGTCGATGCAGATCCTGCCGCCCTCGGAGCTCGACGTCGGCCTCGCGGAGGAGCTGCTCGTCCCGAAGGGCACGCACCTGGGCACGGGCGGCGTGATGGTCATGGACGAGACGACGTGCATGGTGCGCGTCGCGTGTGTCACTTCGTACTTTTTCCGCGACGAATCCTGCGGTCAGTGCACACAGTGCCGCGAGGGCACTGGCTGGATTCACAAGCTCTGCGAGCGGATCGAGCAGGGGCGCGGCACAGCGGAGGATCTCGCGCTGCTCGACGACGTGCCGTCGCTCATGGAAGGCCAGACGATCTGCGCCTTCGCCGACGCCGCGGCCTGGCCGATCCAGGGCCTCCTCAGACACTTCCGCGCCGACTTCCAGGCGCACATCGACGAGAAGAAGTGCCCGTTCTCCGAGAGCTTCGAGCTCTGAGTCATGCCGAAACTCACCATCGATGGACGCGAGTTCCAAGTCGCCGACGGGCGCACGATCCTGCAGGCGATCGACGACCTGGGCTTGCTCATGGCCGGCGTCGACATCCCGCACTACTGCTGGCACCCGAAGCTCTCGATCGACGGCTCGTGCCGACTCTGTCAGGTCGAGGTCGAGGGCATCCCCAAGCTCCAGATCGCGTGCAACACGCCAGTCACCGACGGCATGAAGGTGCACACCAACAGCGAGCGCGTGACGAAGGCGCGCCGCGGCGTGATGGAGCTGCTGCTGATCAATCACCCGCTCGACTGTCCGATCTGCGATCAGGCGGGTGAGTGCAAGCTGCAGGACTACGCGTTCGACTACGGCGTCTCGGGCGCGCGCACGAAGGAGCCGCGCCGGCCCGCGAAGAAGTCGGTCGATCTCGGCCCGACGATCATCTTCGATCAGGAGCGCTGCATCCTATGCCGCCGCTGCGTGCGCTTCTGCCGCGAAGTGCCGAAGACCGGCGAGCTCGGCGTGTTCGGCCGCGGCGACGAGTCACTCCTCGAGACCTTCCCGGGCACGCCGCTCGACAACCCGTACTCGATGAACGTCGCCGACATCTGCCCGGTCGGCGCGCTCACCACGCGCGATTTCCGCTTCAAGATCCGCGTCTGGTTCCTGGACGACGTCGAGAGCGTCTGCAACCAGTGCGCGCGCGGCTGCAACATTTCGGTGTCGCGCTCGAACAACAAGATCTACCGCTTCGTGCCGCGCCGGAACGACGCGGTGAACGAGACTTGGATGTGCGACCACGGCCGGATGTCCTTCAAGCTGAACGCACAGGGCCGGCTCGCGCACGCGCGCGTCGACGGCAAGCCGAGCTCCGCGGTCGCCGCGGCGGAGCGCGCGGGCGAGCTCGCGCGCCAGATACGCGCTACGGGCGGGCGCGTCGTCGGCGTCGCGTCGCCGTTCGCGTCGAACGAGGAGCTCGAGTCGTTCCGCGATTTCCTCGCCGAGATCGGCGCGGGCACGGCGCGCTTCGCGGTGCCGCGCGGCGAGTCCGACGAGATCCTGATCGAGGCCGAGAAGGCGCCGAACGCGAACGGCTGCCGCGCGCTCGGGATGACCGAGACGAATGACTCAGTGGGCCACGCGGACCTCGCGATCGTGCTCGGCCACACCACGCACGCGGCAGCGTTCGCCGACGTGCGGCGCGTGGTGCTGATCGACTCACACGAGTCCGCCCTCTCGGCGCGCGCCGACGTCGTGATTCCCGCGCGCACGTTCCTCGAGAAGTCCGGCCACTTCACCAACGCCGACGGGATCGTGCAGCGCTTCGATCCGGTCGTGGAGCCTGCGTTCGAGGCGCTCTCGGACGGCGAAGCGCTGGACGAGATCCGCAAGGCGCTCGCGAGCGCGCCGGCGCGAGAGCTCGCCTAGTGGCGACGTCCACCGTCTTCGTCGCGCTGTTCATCTTCGCGGTCATCCTGCTGGTGTTCGCGCCGGTCATGACTTGGGTCGAGCGCAAGCAGAGCGCGCTCATGCAGGACCGCATCGGCGCCAATCGCGCCGAGATCTTCGGCTTCAAGGCGCTCGGCCTGATCCACCCGCTGGCCGACGTGATCAAGATGATCACCAAAGAAGATACGATACCGACGGGCGCGCATCGCTTCATTCACTTGATCAGCCCGTTCATCGCGGTGACTCCCGCGGTGATCAGCTTCGCCGTGATTCCGTTCGGCGGCAGCTACGAGATGTGGGACGCGAAGTTCTCGCTCGTCGTCGCGGACCTCGACTACGGCGTCCTGTATCTGTTCGCGATCGGCTCGATCGCCACTTACGGCTCGATGCTCGCCGGCTGGGCGGGCAACAACAACTTCGGAATGCTCGGCTCGATCCGCGTCTCGGCGCAGATGATCTCGTACGAGGTCGCGATCGGGGTGACGGTAATCGGCCTGTTCATGATCTTCGGCACGCTCAAGCTCTCCGAGATGGGCGTGCTGCAGCAGCAGACGTTCCGTGTCTTCGGCTTCATGCAGTATCTCGGCTGGGTCGCGCCGGGAACGAAGTGGATCGACTGGATCACGCTCCCGATGTGGGGAATCGTGCTACAGCCGCTGCCTTTCTTCATGTTCATGACCGCGCTCATGGCGGAGAACAAGCGCGCGCCGTTCGATACGCCCGAAGGTGAGTCGGAAATCGTCGCCGGTTACTTCATCGAGTACAGCGGCATGAAGTTCGGGCTGTACATGATGGGCGAGTGGATCGAGGTGGTCGTGATCTCGGGCCTGCTCGCCGCGATGTTTCTCGGCGGTTGGTCACTGCCCTGGCTGCCCGAGAAGGATCTGATCGCGTTCCTGTCGAAGCCGTTCGGCGCGAACATCGCCAACTTGATGGCGATGCTGCTCGCCGTGCACGTATTCTTCGGCAAGGTCATCGTGCTGATCTTCTTCCAGATGCTCGTGCGCTGGAGCATGCCGCGCTTCCGCTACGACCAGGTGATGAATCTCGGCTGGAAGATCCTCTTGCCGCTCTCGCTCGCGAACATCGTGCTCACCGCGCTCGGGATCTTGATCGTGCAGGAGGTCACGCGCGCATGAAGACGGCGCTGTTCTGGATCTTCTCGGTCGCGGCGCTCGGCGGCGCGGTCGGAGTGGTCGGGAACGTGCGCAACCCGATCAACTCGGCGTTGAATCTGGTCGTGTCGATGCTCGCGCTCGCCGGGCTCTACGTCCTGCTCGAAGCGCAGTTCGTCGGACTGATTCAGGTGATGGTGTACGCGGGCGCGATCGTCGTGCTCTTCCTGTTCGTGATCATGCTCCTCAACCTGCGCGGGAGCGGCACGTCGGGCGCGGAGGTACAGCCGCTCGTGAAGATCGCCGGCACCGCGCTCGTGGCGTTCTCGGGGCTGTTTCTCGTGCGCGTGCTCGCGAGCGGGCGCGCGCCCTGGCCCGACGTCGATCCGAGTTACGGCACGACGCGCGCGATCGGCGAGGCGCTCTACACCGACTACGTGCTCGCCGTGCAGCTCGCTGGAGTGCTGCTGCTCGCGGGAATTCTCGCGGCGGTCGTGCTCGCGAAGAAGAGAATCGACTGATGGGCGACATTTCCCCATTCCAGTTTCAGGTCGTCGCGGCGCTGATCTTCTTGATCGGCGTCGCCGGCGTACTCACGCGCCGTAACATGATCGTGATGTTCATGTGCATCGAACTCATGCTGAACGCCGCGAACCTGTCGCTGGTCGCATTCAGTCGCGAGATCGGCGACGACCAGGGGCAGATCTTCGCGTTCCTCGTGATGGTGGTGGCGGCCGTCGAGGTCGCCGTCGGGCTCGCCATCATCATCAGCCTGGTGCGCAACCGCGACACGGTGAACATCGAAGACGCGAGTCAGATGAAGTGGTAGAGAACGCGTGACCGAGCACACGAACGAGGCGCTGCGCTGGATCCCGCTCCTGCCGCTCGCGGCCGCGATGATCTCCGGACTGTGGCTCGTGTTCGCGTCGCGCGAGCTGCCGCGCGCGCTCGTGATCGCGCTCGCCGTCGGCGCGCCGATCGCGTCGTTCGCCATCGCGCTCACGCAGGTGTTCTCGCTCGCGACCGGGCTCGAGGCCGAGCAGCGCTTCTTCGTCGACAACCTCTACACGTGGATCTCGGCGGGTGACTTCCACGCCGAGCTCTCGTTCCTGCTCGATCCGCTCTCGTCGGTCATGGTCCTGGTCGTCACGGGCGTCGGGTCGCTGATCCACGTCTACTCGGTCGGCTACATGGACGACGACCACCGCGAGGACAAGGGCTTCCAACGCTTTTTCGTGTACCTGAACCTGTTCACGTTCTCGATGCTGATGCTCGTGCTCGGCGACAACCTGTTGGTGATGTTCGTCGGCTGGGAAGGCGTCGGGCTCTGCTCGTATCTCCTGATCGGCTTCTGGTATCTCGAGGACGCGAACGCGGCCGCGGGTCAGAAGGCGTTCGTCGTGAACCGCATCGGCGACTTCGGCTTCCTGCTCGGCATCTTCCTCCTGTTCTGGTCGTTCGCCGATGCCGGCATGCCGACGGTCGAGTTCCGCGAGATGGCCGCGAACGTGGGCCTTCTCTCCGAGCGCGTGGTCGCGCTGCCCAGCGCGCTCTCGTTCCTGCCCGGCTTTCCGAGCTGGGGGCTGCTCACGCTCGCGTGTCTGTGTCTCTTCGTCGGCGCTTGCGGCAAGTCCGCGCAGATTCCGCTCTACGTCTGGCTGCCCGACGCGATGGCCGGCCCGACGCCGGTTTCCGCGTTGATCCACGCTGCGACCATGGTGACCGCCGGTGTCTACATGGTCTGCCGCATGTCGTTCGCGTACTCGCTCGCGCCCGGCGCGCAGGCGACCGTCGCGTGGGTCGGCGCGCTCACCGCGCTGTTGGCGGCGACCGTCGGCCTCGCGCAGACCGACATCAAGAAGGTGCTCGCCTACTCGACGGTGAGTCAGCTCGGGTACATGTTCATCGCCGCGGGCGTCGCGGGTTACAGCGCCGCGATTTTCCACCTGATGACGCATGCCTTCTTCAAGGCGCTGCTCTTTCTGGGCGCGGGCTCGGTGATCCTGGGCATGCACCACGAGCAAGACATCATGAAGATGGGTGGGCTGCGCACGCGCATGCCGTGGACCTGGTTCACGTTCCTGGTCGGCGTGCTCGCGATCTCGGGCGTGCCGCCGTTCTCGGGCTTTTTCTCGAAGGACGAGATCCTGCTCGCGGCGCACGAGGCGCACGCGGTGCCGGGTCACGAGTGGATCTGGCTGGTCGGTGTCGTGACCGCGGGACTCACTGCGTTCTACATGTTCCGCCTTTACTACCTGGTGTTCACGGGCGAGTCTCGCGCCGACCACCACACGCGGGACCACATTCACGAGTCGAACGGCTGGATCGTCACGCCGCTCGTCGCGCTCGCGGTGCTCGCGCTCTTCGGCGGCGCCTTCGGTCTACCGGACGCGTACGGCGAGCTCGCCAGCGTACCGCAGTCGAACAGTCTCTACTACTTCCTGCAGCCGGTGGCGCCGTCGCCGCTGCACCAGATAGATTCGAGCACCGAGTTCGGCCTCGCGCTCTCGACGACGTTGGTCGGCTTCGCGGGCATCGCGCTGGCGACCTTGCTGTACTACGTGCGCCGCGATCTCCCGGCCAAGATCGCCGCGAGCATCCGCCCGCTCTACGAGCTCGTGCGCGACAAGTACCGCATCGACGAGCTTTACGACGCGCTGATCGTGCAGCCGCTCGTCGGTCTATCTCGCACCGTGCTCGCGCGCGGCGTCGACCAGGGACTCATCGATGGCGTCGGCGTGAACGGCGTGGCGCGGGCGTTTCTGGCCAGCGGCGACCGCGTGCTGAAGTACGCTCAGACCGGCTACGCGCAGTCGTATCTGTTCGCGATGCTGCTCGGCGGCGCGCTCCTGATCGCGTGGCTCGTGAGGGGCGCGTAACATGGACGCGTTCCTCGACTCACTGCTCCGCGAGCACCTGCTCAGCGCGATCACGTTCCTGCCGCTCGCGACCGCGCTCGTGCTCGCCCTCGCCGAGGGCATCGCCGGTCTGCCCGAGTCGGTGTGGAAGTGGACGTCGCTCGGATCGTCGCTCGTCGGGGCCGCGCTCACGCTCTTGCTCTGGCAGCGCTTCGATCCGGCGGCGAGCGGGCTGCAGCTGGTCGAGCACGCGGCTTGGATCCCCGACTACGGGATTCACTACACGATGGGCGTCGACGGCATCGCGCTCTTGCTCGGCGCTCTGACGAGCTTCCTCCTGCCGATCGTGCTCATCGCCTCGTGGACCGACATCGCGAAGCGCGTGCGCTCGTTCCTGTTCTTCATGATGGCGCTGCAGACGGGCATGCTCGGCGCGTTCTTCGCGCTCGACCTGTTCCTCTTCTACGTGTTCTGGGAAACGATGCTCATCCCGATGTATTTCATCATCGGGATCTGGGGCGGGCCGCGCCGGATCTACGCCACCGTCAAGCTCTTCATCTACACCATGGTGGGTAGCCTCTTGATGCTGGTGGGCATCGTCGTGCTCGCATGGCTCCACCAACAACAGTTCGGGTCACTCACGTTCGAGTACTTCGGCGTCGGGCCGGCGACCGGTATCCTCGATCTCCAGATTCCGACCGAGGGCGGCGTGTGGTGGCAGCGGCAGGGCTTCCTGTTCGGCGTATTCGCGCTCGCGTTCGCGATCAAGGTGCCGATGTTTCCGTTCCACACCTGGCTGCCCGACGCGCACGTCGAGGCGCCGACGCCGGGCTCCGCGGTGCTCGCCGGTGTCTTGCTGAAGCTCGGCACGTTCGGCTTCGTGCGCTACGCGCTGCCGCTCTTTCCGCAGGCCGCGTTCGACTATGCGCCGTGGATGGTCGGGCTCGCGCTGGTCGGCATCGTCTACGGCGCGCTCGTCGCAATGGTGCAGAGCGACTTCAAGAAGCTGGTCGCGTACTCGTCGGTCTCGCACATGGGCTTCATCGTGCTGGGCCTGTTCGCGATGAATCCGCAAGGTATCTCGGGCGCCGTGCTGCAGATGGTGAACCACGGCGTCTCGACGGGCGCGCTGTTCATCCTCGTCGGCATGATCTACGAGCGCCGCCACGTGCGCGAGCTCGACGCGTTCGGCGGGCTCGCGCGCACGATGCCCGTGTACACGACGTTCTTCGTGATCGCGACCATGAGCTCGATCGGGCTGCCCGGCTTGAATGGCTTCGTCGGTGAGTTCCTGATCCTGCTCGGCGCGTTCCAGCACCTGCGCTGGTCGGCCGTGATCGCGACGAGCGGCGTCATACTCTCGGCCGTGTACATGCTCTGGGCGGTGCGGCGCGTGTTCTTCGGCCCGCTCGTCCACGAGGCGAACCGAGTGCTCAAGGATTTGTCGGCGCGCGAGAAGCTCGTGGGGGTCGCGCTCGTGATTCCGATGATCTGGATCGGCGTGCATCCGTCGACGTTCACCAACCCGCTCGATCGCGCGGTGACCGAGCTCATCGAGACCATGACCAAGCGCGTGCCGGACATGGCGGCACGAGTGCCGCAGCGCCAGGCCGCGGTTGCGCTCGACGCGGAGACGGGCGAATGATCCCGCAGCTCGACGTCTGGGCGGTCGCGCCGATGATGCCCGTCGCGCTGGGCGTGCTCGTATTGCCGCTCTTCGACGTGTTTCTGCTGCGCCGCGGCAGCCTGCTCGGACAGCCGCTCAGTCCCGCGCGCCGCAGCACCTATCTCGCGGCTGTGAGTCTCTTGTTCCTGAGCGCGTCACTGCTCGTGACCATGAATGCGTTCTCGCAGCCGGTGCGCACGTTCAATCCCGAGAACCCGATGGTGCGCATGGACGGCGTCGCCCTGTTCCTGTGCGCGGTGGTGCAGATCGGCGCGATGCTCACCGTGCTCGCCAGCAGCAAGTATCTCGAGCACGTGCACTCGAATTGGGGCGAGTTCTATACGCTCGTGCTCTCGTCCGTGACCGGCATGATGTTCCTGGCCGCGGCCTCGGATCTGCTCATGCTGTTTCTCGCGCTCGAGCTGATGAGCATCCCGGTCTACGCGCTCGCCGGCTTCCACCGCGCGTCGCTGCGCTCGAACGAGTCCGCAGTGAAGTATTTCCTGATCGGCTCGTTCGCGTCGGGTCTCTTGCTCTACGGCTCGGCGCTGTTGTACGGCGCCACCGGGTCACTCGCGCTGTCGGAGATCGCGACCAGCTTCGACCCCGAGAACGCGCTCGACCTGTGCGGCGCGGGGCTGGTGTTGACCGGCCTCGCATTCAAGATCTCGTCGGTGCCGTTCCACCAGTGGGCGCCGGACACCTACGAAGGCGCGCCGACGCCGATCTCGGGCTTCATGGCGACGACCGTGAAGGTGGCCGCGTTCGGCGTGCTCGTGCGCGTGGTGGCGGTCGCGCTCCAGCCCGCGTCGGATTCGATCGTGCCCGTGCTCTGGGTGCTCTCGGTGCTCAGCATGACGGTCGGGAACGTCATGGCGCTGATTCAGCGCAACACCAAGCGGATGCTCGCGTACTCGTCGATCGCGCACGCCGGCTACATCCTGATCGGCGTGCTGGTCGGCGGCGAGGCCGGTACGCGCGCGGTCCTGTTCTATCTCTTGAGTTACACGTTCATGACGATTGGCGCGTTCACGGTCGTCGCGGTGCTCGCGCGCGACGGGCGCGAGTACGACGCGCTCGATGACTTGGCGGGTCTCGGGCAGACGCGGCCGTTCCTCGCGGTCGTGATGTCGGTCTGCATGTTCTCGCTGCTCGGCATGCCCGCGACGGCCGGCTTCGTCGGGAAGTTCCTGCTCTTCAGCGCGGCCGTGCAGCAGGGGATCGCGACCGGGAGCTCCTCGCTCGTCTGGCTGGTCGTGATCGCGGTTCTGAACAGCGCCCTCTCGCTCGGGTACTACCTGCGCGTGCCGGCGATCATGTTCTTCCAGCCGCCGCGCGAGGACGTACAGTCGAGCGCGCCGGGCTCGTTCGAAGCCATCGTCCTGGTCACGTGCGCCGCGGCGATCCTGCTGCTCGGACTCATGCCGCAGGACGCGCTCCCGTTCCTCGTCTCACTCCTGCACATGCCGGACGTGAACGTGCTGCAGCTCGCCTCGGACGCCGCGGCATCGCTCGCCGGTGCGGCTTCACCCTAGGGTTACTCGCGCGGCCGAGCGCGGCGCGCCGCTTCGCTGTTTCGCTCGGAATGCGTTCCTCGGCGAACGCTGACATTCGGGCCTCACTCAAACGCTCGCTACGCGCGCCGCGCTCGGCCTTCTTGCCGCCTCAAGAGCGGAGCCCGACGTGCTGAAGCTCGCCGCCGATCGTATCGCGCAGGCGGGCGAAGTCCTGTTGTCAGGCGGCAGTTGCCTGCGCGATGGAAGTCGTCGGGTGACTTCCGGCCAGCGATGCTCACCGCGGCCGCGCGGGCCGCGCGTAGCGAGCGTTTGAGTGAGGCCCGAATGCCTGCCTTCACCGAGCAGACCATTCCGAGCGAAACAGCGAAGCGGCGCAGCCCGCGCGGCCGCGCCCCGCTCGACCTCAGGCGCGCAGCCACTTCCTGAGGATCTCGTTCACTTTCTCGGGCGCATCTTGCTGCACCCAGTGAGACGCGTCCGGCAGGCGGCGCAGGGTCAGGTTCGGGACGAACTCTTCGATCCCCTCGAGTGTCTCGACGCCGAGCGCGCTGTCTTGCTCGCCCCAGATGACCAAGGTCGGCGCGTCGATCTTCGGGTAACCGAGGCTGCGCTGGCGGCGGCCGCCGCCGCCCGAGAGCAGCGCGCGATAGTAATTCAGCATCGCGGTGAGTGCGCCCGGCTGCAGGGCGGCGCGGCGGTATACGTCGAGCACTTCCTCGGGGAAGTTCTCCTTGTGCACCGCCATGTCGAGGAACGCCCGGCCGATCATGGTGGCGCCGCGCGCGCCGAGTGCTTTCTCGGGGAGCCACGGCAGCTGGAAGAACAGCATGTACCAGGAGCGCAGCCACTGGCGCACGCCGCGCCGCAGCGCGCGCTCGTAGCACGCGGGGTGGGGCAGGTTCATGACGACGAGTCGCGACAGCGGGCGCACGCGGCGCAACGCGAACAGCCAAGCGATCACTCCACCCCAGTCGTGACCGATGAGTAGCGTCTCGCGCGCGCCCGATGCGTCGATCAGCGCCGCGACGTCGTCCATGAGGCGCTCGAGCGCGTACTCCTCGCGGCCGACGGGGCGATCCGTCTCGCCGTAGCCACGCAGGTCGGGCGCCCACGCGAGCCAACCTTCTTCGGCCAACACCGGGAGCTGATGGCGCCACGAGAACGCGAGCTCCGGGAAGCCGTGCAGACACAGCGCGAGGCGGTCTCCGCTGCCTGCCGCCAACACGTTGAAGCGTAGGCCGTTGGCGGAGATCCGCTCCGTGCGCACGCCCGGCTGAAGCATGGCGGCACCCTAGCCGATCCGGCAACTTGGAGCCCGCTCGCGGCCGGCTCGAGTCGGGAGGAGAGACATTCCGGACGTACTGCCCACGTTGTTGCCCACCTTCGTCGCGCTCTGCCTCGGCGCGCTCGTCGGTTTGGAGCGTCAGGTCGCGCAGACGGAGAGTCAAGGCGAGAAGGACTTCCCCGGGGTACGCACTTTTGCGTTCACCTCGCTGCTCGGCGCGCTCGCCGTGTTGGTCGCGAACGCGGTGCACCCCCTGCTCGCCGTGGCGATCTTCTTCGCGGACGCCGTGTTCCTGATCCTGCGGTACCGCTTCGATAGCGAGAAGAACTCCGATCCGGGCTACACCACGGAGACGGCGAGTCTCTGCACGTTCGCGGTCGGCGCGCTCGCGCAGACCGGCGAGCTGCTCGTCGCGACGATGGTGACCATCGTGATGGTCGTGCTCTTGCGCTCGAAGCGGACGCTGCACCGCGCGGCCGATCTGCTCTCGCCCGCGGACATGGAAGCGCTGATCCGCTTCCTGGTGATCTCGGGCATCGTGCTGCCGCTCCTGCCGGACACGGCGATCGATCCGACGTTCCAGGTGCTGCACCCGCGCGACGTGTGGCGCATGGTCGTGCTGATCTCGGGTCTCTCGTTCGTGGGCTACGTGCTCATGCGCGTGCGCGCCGGTCATGCGAGCTATGTGCTCACGGGACTTCTGGCCGGCCTCGTGTCGAGCACCGCGGCGACACTCGCCTATGCGCGCGCGGGCCGTGGCGTCGCGCACGCGCGCCACTACGAGTCACTGATCGCGCTCGCGGCTTCGACGGCGTTCCTGCGCATGGAGGTGACGCTCTGGCTGATCGCGCCGGAGCTCGCGAAACGCGTGCTTCTGCCGCTCGCAGCCATGGTCGCCGTCGGTCTCACGCTCGGCTTCACGCGCCACCAGCCGGAGCAGAAGGCGCCCGAGCGACACAAGTTCGAGAACCCGCTGACGATGCGCGTCGCGATCACGTTCGCCGCGATCTACGCGTCGGTGACTCTGTTGCTCGCGTACGCGCGCCAGGAGTTCGGCGACGCGGGCGTCTACGCGGTCTCGGCCGTCGCCGCGCTGGTTGGCGCGGATGCGCCCGCGCTCTCGCTCGCGCGCCTGGTGCGCGAAGGGAATCTGCCCATCGAAACGGCGACCTTGGCGATCGTCGTCGTCGCGGTCTTCACGACGCTCGGCAAAGTGGCGATCCTCGCGTTCGTCGGACGCAGCCCGTTCGCACGGCGTGTCTCGGCGTCGCTGATGTCGGTCGCGGCGACTGGCGCGCTCGCGCTGATTCTCCTGCACCGCGTGGTGTAGGCGAGTGATCGTCGCCGTCACCGGCGCGAACGGCTTCGTCGGCTCGCATATCGTGCGCGAGCTCCTGCGCCGCGGACACGAGGCCGTCGCGCTCGTGGGCGCGGACGTCGGCGACGCGAACCTGCGCGACGTGCCGGTGAAGGCGCGCGAGCTCGACCTGCTCGACACCGTCTCTGTGCGCGCCGGGCTCGCGGGCTGCGACGCGGCGATCCACAGCGCGGCGTGTTACGCGTTCTGGCTGCCCGACCCACGCGCCTTCTACCGCGTGAACGTCGACGGCACGCGCCACGTGCTCGACGCGGCGCGCGCGCTCGGGTTACGCAAAATGGTGTACACGAGTACCGGCGCGACGCTCGCCCCCGAGCGCGGCGGCTTTCGAGGTCACTACCGCGAATCGAAGGCGCAGGGCGAGAGACTCGTGCTCGCCGCCGCGGCGGCCGGCTTCCCCGCGGTCGTCGTGCATCCGACGACGGTGCTCGGGCCCGGTGATCGCCGGCCCACGCCGACGGGCAGCTTGATCGTCCACTATCTCGCGCGCCGCATGAAGGTGTTCATCGAGATGGAGCAGAACGTCGTGCACGTGGAGGACGTCGCGGCGGGCCACGTGCTCGCGCTCGAGCGTGGCACGCCCGGCGAGCACTATGTGCTCGGCGGCGAGAATCTCTCGATGCGCACGCTGCTCGAGCTGCTCGCCGAGATCACCGGCATCCCCGCGCCGCGTTTTGCGCTGCCCAACGCGCTCGTCCTCGCGCTCGGCGCCGCGAACGAGTGGCTCTCGGACCACGTCACGCATCGGCCGCCGCTCATCGCTCGCGAGGCGGCGCTCCACGCGCGCGACGCGCGCTATTTCGACGTGTCGAAGTCCGAACGCGAGCTCGGCTTCGCGCCGCGCGCCGCGCGCGAAGTGCTCGTCGATGCCGTCCGCTGGTTCGAGCAACTCACTTCGTCGCCGGCCTGATCACCCGATGCGGTCGAACCCGGTGTAGGGCCGCAGCGCCTTCGGGATCACGATCGAGCCGTCGGCTTGCTGGTGATTCTCGAGGATCGCGATCGGCGCGCGCGACAGCGCGACCGCGGTGCCGTTCAGCATGTGACAGAAGCGCGTCTTGTCGGTGGCCGCGTCGCGGAAGCGCACGCCGAGTCTGCGCGCCTGATAGTCGGTGCAGTTCGACGTGCTCGTGATCTCGCCCCAGCCGCCGCCCTCGCCGCGGCAAGTCATCCACGCCTCGAGGTCGTACTTGCGATACGCGGGCGCGCCGAGGTCGCCGGTGCAGACGTCTACGACGCGGAACGGAACTTCGAGCTCGCGGTAGATCTCTTCCTCGATCCCGACCAGCTCCTGGTGCATCTGCTCGGACGCCTCGGGCAGGGTGATCGCGAACATCTCCACTTTCGTGAACTGGTGCACGCGGTAAAGCCCCCGCGAGGCGCGCCCGTGCGCGCCGCCCTCGACGCGGAAGCAGTGACTCACGCCGCAGTAGCGCCGCGGCAGTGACTCGGCCTCGAGGATCTCGCCCTGGTGGAGGCCGCCCAGGGTGATCTCGGCGGTGCCGACCAGCACGAGATCCGAGTCGGCGATCGAGTAGATGTTCGTCTCGGCGCCGCGCGGGTTGAAGCCGAGCCCCGACGCCACGTCCGCGCGCGCGAGGTCCGGCGTCTGGAACAGCGTGTATCCGCGGCGGCGCAGGAAGTCGAGCGCGAAGCGCACCAGCGCCTGCTCGAGCAGCACGAGCTCGTTCTTCAGGTAGTAGAACTTCTGGCCCGTGACCTTCGCGCCGGCCTCGAAGTCGATCAGGTCGTGCTTCGCCGCGAGCTCGACGTGGTCCAGCGCTTTCCACGCGAACTTCGTCGGCGCGCCGCTGCGCCGGATCTCGCGGTTGTCGTCCTCGCCTTGGCCGATCGGCGCGTCCGGATGCGTCAGGTTCGGCACCAAACTGTGTAGGGCGGCGAGCTCGTCGCGCAGCCTCGCCAGCTCTTCCTCGAGCGCGGAGTCGCGTTCCTTCAGCTCCTTGCCGAGCGCGCGCTCCTCGTCGCTCGGCTTCCGACCCTTCATCTCGCGCGCGAGCGTATTGCGCCGCTCCTGCACCGACTGCTGCTCGGTGAGTCGCTCGCGGCGCAGCGCGTCGAGGCGCACGAGCGCGTCGAGGTCGACCTCGACCCCGCGGTCCCGGCAGTTCCGACGGACCGCGTCCAGATTCTCGACGATGAAGCGCAGCTCGAGCACGACCGCTCCATTCTAAGCGGCGACCCCTTCGCGCGATAGGCCGGGTCCTTCAGTCGATGATCGAGCCCTCGTCGTCGGACGGCGGCTGATCCGCTCCCTCCGTGAGGAGGTCGATCGTCACCTTGTCGATCTGCCCGGTGAAGGGGAAGTGGTCCTTCGACTTGTAGTTGTTGGACACGGGTGTGCCGTTGTCCACGCCGATGTCGAAAGATTCGCTGAGCGAGAAGGATCCCGGAACAGTTTTGTCGATGGGGCCCGTCGCGACCTTCTTGCCGTTCACGTACAGCTCGCCGGTGCCCTTGAACATTCCCGTCTTGATGAAGTTGAACTTGATGTCGACCTTGCCGGTCGGCAGCACGGGCGAGACGATCGAGTAGCGCTGGCTGTTGAGGAAGTTGTAGTCGTAGTGGAGCTTGTGGTCGGCGATGAACAGCGTGTAGCCACCGTTCAGACCGCCGCACGCGACGATCACGCCCTGCTCGTTGCCCTTCAGAGTGAGCGTGGTCTCTATCGTGTGTGAGTTGTTCTTGACCGGCGCGGACACCGCTTCCGGAATGCGCTCGGCGCCGGGCCAGTAGTAAGTGAAGGTCTTCCTGTCGCCGAACGCACGCTTGAACTGAGTCGCAACCCGGCTCGCGATGTCGTCGTAGAGCGGATAGACGTTGTTCTTCCAGGCCTGCGCGTCCCACTCTTTCTTCAGCTCCTCCAGCTTCGCGGGATTCTGCGCCGCCAGGTCGTTGGTCTCGGAGAAATCCTCGTTCAGGTTATAGAGCTCCCAGACGTCCTTATCGAAGGGGAACGTCCCGGCGACGATCCAGGGCATGCGGTTGCCGTGGATCGTGACCGCCTTCCAGCCGTCCTTGTACATCGCGCGATTGCCGAGCTGCTCGTAGTACTGCTCGGTGCGTGCCGACGGCGCCGCGGCATTGGCGAAGCTGTACATCAGACTGATGCCGTCGATCGGCAGCTGCTTGACGCCGTCGATCTCTGGCATGAACTGCGTCCCCGTGGCTTCGAGAGCAGTGGCCATGATGTCCGTCAGGAAGCCGTACTGGTTCCGAATCTCGCCCTTGGCCTGGATGCCCTTGGGCCACGTGATGATCAGCGCGTCGGCGATGCCGCCGTTGTGCACGATCTGCTTGCAGTATTTGAACGGCGTGTTGCCGGCCATGGCCCAGCCCGCGTGGTAGTGCGGGTAGGTGGTAGGGTCGCCCCAGGCGTCGTAGTGCTTCATGTTCTCTTCGAGCGACGCCTGCATGCCGTTCAGCACGAGTGACTCGTTGAACAGACCGTTCAGTCCGCCCTCACCGCTCGTGCCGTTGTCGGCGGTCAGGATGATCAGAGTGTTGTCGTACTGGCCCGTGCGCTTCAACGTGTCGATCATCCGGCCGATCTGCTCGTCGGTCTGAGTCATCATCCCGGCAAAGACCTCCATTTGTCGCGCATAGAGCTTCTTCTGCTGCGCGTTCAGGCTGTCCCACTTCGGAATCTCGGGAATGCCATCGGAGAGCTTCGTGCCCGCGGGCAGCAGGCCCATCTTCATCTGGTTGGCAAAGATCATCTCGCGGGCCTTGTCCCAGCCCATGTCGAACTTGCCCTTGTACAGGTCGATGTACTTCTTCTCGATCTGGTGCGGCGAGTGCATCGCGCTCGGCGCCCAGAACATGAAGAACGGCCGGTCGGGTGCGATCGACGCGTGCGAGGTCAGGTTGTCGATCGCGCGATCCGCCAGGTCGGCGGTGAGGTGATATCCGGGCTTGCCGACCCAGTTCTCCGTCGGGCGGTGGTCTTCCCACAAGACCGTGCGGAAATCGTCGGCGTCGGCGGCCATGAAGCCGTAGAAGTGATCGAAGCCCTCGCTGCTCGCCCAGTGATGGAACGGGCCGCTCTGCGAGGCCTCGGGTAGCGGGGTGTGGTCCCACTTGCCCAGCGCGAAGGTTTCGAAG
>JBGQIB010000074.1:0-20892 GCA_041498295.1 bacterium
CGTGACCTCGCTACAGGCGTTCGACTCCGGCACGGGCGGCGTCGACACCGGAATCTCGGCGCACTGCTCACTCTTCTCGAGCAGCCCGTGCCGTTGGCGCGCCCGGGTTCGCACCGGAAATCCGTACTTCCCGCGTACGCCGTGGATCTCGCCTCCAGGCAACAGCCCGACCGAGAACGACGTGCAGAACTTCTTCGATATCGACGCGGATGGAGTTCCGGACCTCGCCGATCTGTGCGTCGTCATCGCGAACCCCACTCAGTCGAACCAAGACTCCGATCTGTTCGGCGACGCCTGTGACAACTGCCCGACGGTCGGGAACGACGGCCAGCAGGACGGCGATTCGGATGGAGTCGGCGATGCCTGTGACAGCTGCGTGAGCATCGCGAACCCGAGAGTCGCACCCGATACCACGACCTATCTCGCGAACAATCAGTGGGCCACGCTCACCGGCGATCAGCGCGACGACGATCACGACGGCTACGGCAACCGCTGCGACGCGAAGTTCTCCGGTGCCGGCCTGGTCGGTAACACTGACGTCGGCGAGGTCCGGGCCGCGAACAACAAGGCCCGATCGCTCGATCAATGCGGTCCCTCGGGTGCTCGGCCCTGCGCGATCTACGACCTGAACGAGGTCGACGCGCTCATCGGAGCAGGCGACACCGGAATCGCGCGCCTGCTGGCCAACAAGCTGCCGGGTCCGAAGTGTCCGACCTGCCCGCTGACCTGCGTAGCGGGGACCGCGGGAACTTGCGGAGCGGTCCCGCCGTGACTAGGCGCTGAGCTTCGCCGCAAGCTCGGTGCGCGAGTGCACGCCGAGCTTGCGGTAGATGGCGCCGAGCTGATTGTCGACGGTGCGCGGACTAGTGCCGCGCTCGGCGGCGATCGCGGCGCTGGCCACGCCGCGGCAGGCGGCGCGCGCCACGAGCTGCTCGGATTGCGAGAGATCTCCGATCGCATCGTCGCGCACGACCGGCGCCGAGCCGATCGCAAAGCGCTCCTCTCCGACGGCGACCTCGTGCATGCGCTGGCGCAAGCCGCTCGGGGCGAACAGACTCGCGACCTCGGCGCGTGTCGCCCTGAGCTTGGCGCACACCTGCTGCGCGTAGCGAGAAACTCCCGTCGGCGACAACCCGAGGGTATACGCGATCTCTTTCTCGCTGTAGCCGAGGCCGAGGAACTCGGCGACCTGCGCCTGGCGGCGCGACAGGCCACGCGGATCAGCCACGTTCGGATCGTTGCGCAGGGCGACGATGAAGCGGCTGCCGCTGGCCTCGAAACGATCGACCAGCGACCAGCGCCCGGCGACGAGTCCGCGCCAGAGCTCGAGCGCCTGATCGGGATCCGCGCGGCCCGCGCGCGTGCGCGCGCGATCGATGCGCCGGACCGCGGCGCGCAGCGCCTCTCGCGCATCCGGGCAGCTCGCTTCGCCGCGTGCCTCTCGGACCGTACCGCCGACGTCGACGATCGCCTCGACCCGCGACGCATTTGTGTGTAGATCCGCGAGCGCGTGCCGCAGCCGCAGGCCCGCGCCGAGGTGACTCGCAGCGCGCGCCCAGCGGTCCCGCAGCGCGGTGCTCGCGCGTCGCGCCGCGCGCAGCGGGGCGCCGATCGCGACCGCACGCCCCGTACCCGAGGGCGCCATTCCGCCCCAGCCGTCCGCGTAGCGCCCGCGCGTTGCCTGTCGGAACGCGGCCTCGCCGACTGTCTCGCCGAACGCCTCCGAGAAGGAGCGGAAGCGCCAGCTGCGATAGATATCGGCCGAGAGCTCGACTCCGGTCCCGTTCACGCCCAGGATGGAATCGACCGCGCGGCGCGGCGCCGGGCCAGTATTTCGGGTCGAGAAGTGCTCGATCCCGATCCGCTTTCCGTCGGACCGGAAATGGCAGGCGATGAGGCCGTCGCCCTCGTCCAGGATGGGCGCGCAGGCGTCCAGGATCCCCAGCGTCCACGCCTCGAGGTCGGCTTCAACCCGGTAAGTCGCCTCGAGCACAGCGATCCAGTCATTCATCTACCGCCTCCGCCGACTTCCCTTCGGGCTCGCCGCTCTGGCAAGATCCGACCGAATCTGGGCGGGAACCGGGAAGCCACAGGTTCGAGGGTCTCCGATCAGGGACCGAGCGCCCGTGATCGCTGCGTGATCTTTTCGCGGAGGGGCCGGGGCCTGCGCTTCGCGGCCGAAGTCACCACGGAGGGCGGCTGGGACACGAGCTACGACTGGAGTCGCTCGGCGTTCGACGGGACCGGGACCGCCCTGCTGCCCGCGATCCTCACTGGCGTGTCCGGCACCGAGGCGTCCGTCGCCTCGAGCTACACCCCGACTCTCGGCGGCTGTCACTGGCGCCTTCGACTGCGTTCGAACGATCCGCTGTTCCCGCGCGCGCCCTGGTTCTCGCCGCCGGGCAATGCCGCGACCGAGGTGGATCTTCGCGGCGTCGCAGACGCCGACGGTGATGGCGTGCCGGACGCGAGAGATGACTGTCCGACGGTCGCCAATCCGTCACAGACCGATGGCGATCTCGACGGCGTGGGCGACGCCTGCGATGACTCCCCGATCATTCCGAACGCCAGCCGGCTCGACGGCGACGCGGATGGGGTGGGCGACGTCTGCGACAACTGTGTCTTCGTGTCAAATCCGAGAGTCGACATGTCACTCCTCACCGCGGGCGTGTCGAGTAACTCGAACCTCGTGTGGGCCACGACCACGGGCGGCCAGCGCGACGACGATCACGATGGCTTCGGCAACAAGTGCGACGCCGACTTCACGCCGACCGGCGCGAACGTCGGACTCGCGGATACGAAGCAGTTCAATGCGTCGTTCGGCAGCTCGCGAATCCTCGACACTTGCGGAACCGGGTTGCTCAAGCCGTGCGCGATCTTCGATCTCGACGAGGGGACCGCGCTCAACATCGGGCTTGGCGACAAGGGGCGCTTCAGCGCCCTGTTCGGGCTACCCGCAGGCGGACACAACCCCGCAGGCAGCGGCAAGTGCCCGGCCTGCCCGCTGACCTGCGTAGCCGGCTCGGCCGGAGCCTGCGCGCCGTGACTCGGAGGCGGCGGGACACGGCGGTCGGAGATCGCCCGAGCGCCTGGGCGGCCGGCAGGAGATCGCGAAGCAAGAGCTGAGTCGCGGAGTCTCTCTGGGCGCGCGTGGGGCGACCCCGATCGACTCCTCGCATGCGCCTTCCCGACCCTCCCCCATTCTGAGAAGATGGCCGGGACAGCGGAAGCGCTCCGCCGAGAATCGGCGATTCCAGGCCAGCTGCGCGTGATCGCTGCGTGATCGTCCGGGCGGCGAGAGATCGGGGCGTGGGCATGCGATTCCGATGGGGCGAGTGCGAGCTGGATCGAGAGACCCGCTCGCTCGCACGCGCGGGCCGTGTCGTGCGGGTGCAGCCTCTGGTGCTCGACCTGCTGCTCCTTCTCCTCCGCCACCGCTCCCGGGTCGTCTCGGAGAACGTTCTCCGCCGCGAGCTCTGGCACGGCGTTCGAGTCAGCGAAGCCTCGCTCCGGCGGCTCGTGAAGGAGGCGCGCCGGACGATCGGCGACGACGGCGAGCGCCAGAGACAGATCGAGACAGTCCGTGGCCGAGGGTTGCGCTTCGCGGCGCCGGTAGGGGTCGAGGACGGCCCGGACACCGCGTTCGTCGGGCGCAGTGACTTGCTCCAGGAGCTCGAGCAGACGCTCGAGGCCGTGGCCGCGGGGCGCGGTGGTGTGACACTGCTCCATGGCCCCGCGGGCATCGGAAAGACCTCGCTGCTCGCAGAGCTCGAGGCGCGCGCCGAGGCGCTGGACTTCCGCGTGCTCCGCGGAGCCGGCCGCATTGGCGCGGAGGGTGACACGTTCCATCCCTGGCTCGACGCGTCCAGCGAGCTGGGCATCGACCGGGTGCTGCGCGGAGGGATGGTGCCCACGCCGTCCGCGGCGCGCGCGGCAGTCTCGGACGAGACTCGCTTTGCCGGCTTCCGCGACGTGGCCCGTGCGCTCGTCCGAGGCGCGGAAGATCGCCCGCTGCTGGTGGCGCTCGACGATCTGCAGTTCGCGGACGGCGACTCACTCGCGCTGCTGCGCTTCGTCGCGCCTCTGCTGCGCGGCGCACGCGTGTGGATCGTCGGCGCCCTTCGGTCGAGTACCGGCGTGGGCGGTGAAGGACGGCTCCGGGATCTCGGCGTGCTCGCGACGGAGACGTCCACTCAGGTGCTGGCCCTTCGAGGCCTCGAGCCCGACGAGCTGCGCGCCGTGGTCGAGGCCCAGCTGCGCGTCGAGGTCAGCGCCGAGAGCGCCGAGCGCCTGGCGTCCCGCGCCGAGGGAAATCCGTTGTTCGCGGTCGAGATTGCCCGCTCCCTGCATGCCGAGGGGCGAACGCTCGGCGGCGAGCCGCCTGGCGAGCTCGTGACGGGTGTCGCGGCGACCATCCGATCGCTCGTGGAGCGACGCTCCTCCGCACTCACTCCAGACGTGAAGCGCTTGCTGGTCACCGCTTCGGCGATCGGAAACGAGTTCGACCCGCGCCTGCTCGCCGAGGCGGAGCGCCGACCGCTGCGTGGGCTCGCGCGTGCGCTCGACGAAGCCGCGGCTCTCGGCCTGCTCGATCCACCCGTGCGCTCGACCCGCCGATTCGCGCACCCGCTGTTCGCCGAGGCGCTCTACGCCGAGCTCGCGGCGGATCCGCTCGCCTTGGCTGGGCGGCACCTGCGCATCGCGGAAGCGCTCGAGCGCATGGGGCTCCGCGACCCGTTCCCGCTCGCCAGACACTTCGTGGCGTCGAGGCCAGTCAGCAGCGCCGCGCGCGTCCTTCCCTATGCCCGCGCCGCCGCAGAGGAGGCGCGGCGGCGCTCCGCCGTCGCGAACTCCGCGTTCTGGTACCGTCATGCCGTTGCGCTCGCCGAGGAGGCGTCTGCTCCGGCGAGCGAGATCTGCGAGCTTCTGCTCGCCGAGAGCGAAGTCCTGGCCCCCTCCACGGGACTCGACTCCGCCCGCGTTCCCGCCGAACGGGCGGCGCGGATCGCGCTCGCAGAGAGGGAGCCGCGCCTCTTGGCGCGCGCGGCGTTGGCCTTTGCGCATCGCGCGAACACCCTCGGCGATCAGGCCCCGGGGGTCGAGTGGCTTCGCGCCGCGCGCGACGCGCCGAGCGGCGACGTCTCGCTCGACGTTCTGGTCGCGAGTCGCCTAGGGGCGAGGCTCGCCGTCGCTGGCCCCGAGCAGGCCGTGGCTGCGAGAGCGCTGCTGCAGGAGAGCGAAGCCACGGCGCGCGCGCTCGAAGATCCCCAGACGCTGGCGCGCGTCCTCTTCGACGTGAACGCGTCGAGCTTCGCTGCGGACGAACCGCGCGGCTGGCTGGCTCGAGCCGAGGAGCTGGAGCGCTGCGCGCGAGCAAGCGGCGATCTGGAGCTGTCGTTCCGCGCGCTGTGCGGCTGCGTCGCCGCGCACATGCAGCTCGGCGAGCGGGCCGGAGCGAAGGCCGCACTTGCTGCGTCCCAGCGCTTCGCGAGTGAGTACCCTACCTGGTACACACACGGAGTCACTCGCGGGATCGAGGCGATGCTCGCGCTCATCGATGGCCGGTTCGGCGACGCGCGCGCGGCGATCGCCGACTCCGAGCAGGACGCCCGGGTCGGCGGCAGCGGTGCGCTCCTCGCGCAGACCATCGCACAGCGCTTCTGGCTCGCGCGCGAAGAGGGAGACCTCGCGCGATTCATCCCTGTCCTCGAAGGCGTCCGCACGCGGCTCCCGCGGTTTGCGCTCGTCTCGGCGGCAACGGCCCTGGCCTATTGCTTGTCGGGAATGCTCGAGCCGGCGCTCGACGCGCTGGGGGCGGTCGTCGACGCGCTCCCGACCTTGCCCACCGATTGGTACCGACTTCCGGCGCTCGCCCTCGCTTCCGAGGTCACCTTCCGCGCGGGCGCACCGATCGCGGCTGCCGCGCTGCAGGAGCAGCTCGTGCCGTACGCGGAGCTCGGGGTCATCAGCTACAACGCGGCGACCTACTACGGCTCGGTGTCTCAGGCGCTCGGCTGGCTCTCGGCGGCGCGCGGGCGCTCCGGGGAAGCTGTCGGGCACTTCGAGCGAGCGCTCGGCATGCACACCGCGCTGCGCAGCGAGCCGTGGATGGCGCATAGCCGGCGCGCGGTCGCCGAAGTGGAAGTAGGTCGCAGGATCCCGCGGCGTAGAGCCTGACATTAGCCCGCCGTTGGGCGCGTTCGGAGTTGCCGGTCGACTTGCGGTAGTCTGGGGCTTCGGAGGCTCGCGTGGCCGTGCGTTTCCCATCGCTCGATTTCTTCAAGGCGCTGCAGCAGCGCACGCTGGACGACAAGGCGCGCTTCGAGAAGCTCGGTTACTGCGACACCACGTTCGGGGTACGCATCGGGCCGGAGCTGTACGCGATCGCGTTCGAGGTCTACGAGTGCACCGGCGTGCGCGTGGCGAGCGACGCGAGCGAGCTCGACTTCGTGCTCGAGGCGCCGCTCGAGCTGTGGCGCGCGATGGTCGGCTCGATCCTCGCGAACCAGGGCGCCGACGCCGCGCACTCGTTGAACACGCTCTCGCACGTCGGTGACCGCATGAAGCTCGTCTCGCACGACGCGGAGGGGAACGACAAGTTCTACCGTTTCATGGCGAGCCTGCAGGAGTTCTTCGACCAGGCGCACCACCTGGAGGTCACTCTTTAATGTCCTACATCGCGCCGAAGGACTACGCGGCCGATCCGGAGATCGTCGCGAAGATTCTGCGCACGGTTTCGGGCCAGCTCGAGCTCGACTGGATGAAGCGCGTGGGCGAGCCGGCGGCCTTCCGTCCGAGTCAGCCTAAGCGCGGACTCACTCTGGACGACATCAACCAGGGTGGCTACGGACCGGACAAGCTGCCCGAAGTGATTCGCCACAACTTCTCGATGGCGCCGCGCGGCGCGCTTCTGCCGCCGGGGCTGCCGTCGCTCGGCTACCGCGTGAATCGCAAGAGCGACGTGTGGGCCGACGTCGCGCCGCGCTTGTTCGAGGAAGCGAAGTCGCGCCGCTGGGCGCCCGCGCGCGACGTGCCGTGGAGCGCGCTCGATGCGACACCGCACGCGGACGAGCACGAGCTCGCGCTGCGCCAGCTCGGCACGAGCCTGATCTCGATCGGGCTCGTCTCGTGCGACGTCGCGGCCTCCTGGGAATGGCGCATGAACCAGGAGTTCCACGAGATCAAGTACCTGCTCTGCGCGCAGATGTTCGACGCGGCACGCATCGCCGAGGCGTTCCGCAAGCGCGCGCTCTACGGCGGCGGGTCACTCGGCGTCGACAGCCGCCCGCTCGGCGAGCTGTTGAAGTCGATCTTCTTGTCCGACACGTACCCCGAGGCGTCGGCCGGGATGAACCTCATGCTGTTCTCGTGGGTGCAGGCGCTGGGACGACACTGGGCTGCGACGGCCTCGAATGCGGCCGACGTCTATCTCGGCACGCAGCTCGCGCAGGACGCGACTCGCTTCGTGACTTACGGCGTGGGCCACGTGCGCAACCACCTGCACGCACGGCCGCTGCAAGCCGAAGCGCTCGCCGATCACCTCGACATGTGCGAGAACGCGCTGGTCGGCGCGCTCGGCTCGGCCGAGATGATCGAGCCGCTCGTGCTCCTCTCGGGCGGCTTCGAGCCGGCCGCCGCGTTCTACGCGCGCACGGCCGACGAGTACTTCCGGCGCTGCGACGCCGCCGGTCTTGGGGACCGGCGCGATGCGAGCGTACTCACTTCATTCCTCCGCATGCTCCAAGGAGACTCGCGATGAGTTACTATGGGTCCGCGGACTACCGCTACAACGACGACCTCGCGCTGCGCATGCGCGACATCAAGAAGGGCAACCTCGATCTCGGCTGGATGAAGGCCGGCACCGAGGCGCTGAAGTTCGGCGCCGAGAACAAGAAGCGCGGCCTGACTTACATGGACTTGAATCAGGGCAGCTACGGCTACGACGACTTGCCCGAGCTGCCGCGAGGTCCGCGCGGCGCGGCGCCGCGCGGCGCCGCGTTCGAGATCGAGAACCAGGCCGATCTCGAGCCGGAGCTGAACCGCAAGACCGACGTCTGGGCGTACAAGGTCGCCTCGTTCACGGAGGAGGCGATGTCGCGCCAGTGGGACGCGACCACCGACGTTCCCTGGAACGACCTCGACAAGTACCCGCGCAGCGACGAGATCGAGATCGCGTTCGCTCAGCTTTGTACCTTCTTCACCGAAGTCGAGCTGATCGCGACCGATCTGCCCGCCAAATGGCTCTGGCGCATGAACAACCAGTTCAGCGAGGTGAAGCACTTCATCGCGACGCAGTGTATGGACGAAGCGCGACACGCGGAAGTGTTCCGCAAGCGTGCGCTCGCCGGTGGCGTCGGCCTGATGGAGGCGCTGCCGCAGACCGAGCACTCGCTGAAGGCGATTCTCGACGGAGACACTTACAGCGAGGCGTCCGCGTTCATGCACCTGCTCGCGGAAGGGAACGTGCTCACCATGTTCCGCTTCAGTGAGTTCATTTCGCCGACGCCGGTCGACAAGCGCATCTTCCAGCTCGTGATGCAGGACGAGGCGCGGCACGTCTCGTACGGCATGCAGCACCTGAAGTGGATCATGGACCACGCGCCCGAGCAGAAGGAGCAGCTCCACCGCGCTCTCGACGAGGGCGAGAACGTCACGATCAATCAGTTCGACGCCGCGCTCACGGAGTGCATGATCGTCTTGGCCGGGAAGGGCACGAAGCCCGCGCAGATCGCCGAGGGCGTGAAGATCGTCGGCAACATGCAGGCGAAGCAGATCACCGAGTATTTCCACCGCCTCGAGCGCGCCGGCTTCGGCGAGCGCATCGCGCGCTCGAAATTCACGCCGATGATGGCGGACCTCGGAATCGGGCAGGGCGTGAAGGCGGCGCTCTAGGGCGGGTCCAAGATAGCGCCCGGCAAGCCGGAGGGGCAATCTCCGGAGATGCGCGCGCGATCCCTTGAGGACTTTCCTGTCTCCCGGCAGCCGGTCTGGCGTCTCGCGTTGCAAGAGACTCTCGCGTTCGCGGCGTCGGGCCTCCTGCTTCCCTTCGGAGCCTCGTCGTCGCCCTGGCGCTCGGCGCGCCGGCGCGAGCAGCGCACGGTCGTGCTGGTTCACGGCTATCTCTCGAACCGGTCGGCGATGTTTCCGCTGGCTGGATATCTGCGCCTTCGCGGATTCGCGCAGGTGCTGACCTTCAACTACCGCTCGAGTCAGGGCGTCGAGCGCGCGGCGCGCGAGCTGCGCGAATTTCTGCGCCGTCAGGTGCGCGGCGGGCGCGTCGATCTCGTCTGTCACAGCCTCGGCGGGCTGGTCGCGCGCGTCTATCTGCAGGAGCTCGGCGGCGCGCGCCGCGTCGACCGCTGCGTCACGCTCGGCACGCCGCACTCGGGTACGTACAACGCCTACTGGCTGACCTCGCGCGTGGGCGGCGAGCTGCGTCCGGACTCGCTTCTCCTGAGTCGCCTGCGCAAGTCGCGCGCCTCGGCGTCGCGCGTGCGCTTCACCTCGATCGTCGCCGGCTCGGACAACCTTGTGATCCCACGCATCTTCGCGAGACACGAGCGCGTGGTGCACGTACCCGACCTCGGCCACGTCGCGATGCTGTTCTCACCCACCGTTCTCTCTCACGTCGCCGACGCGCTGGCCGCGCGGGGAGGCCGCCGTGCTGTACATGGTCATTGAGCACTTCAACGCGGGCGCCGCCCCCGAGATCTATCGCCGCGCGCGCGAGCGCGGCCGCCAGCTTCCCCCCGGCCTCGAATACATCGACAGCTGGGTCGACCTCGACTACCGCCGCTGCTTCCAGCTCATGCGCAGCGACGACCCGGCGCTCTTCGGCGCGTGGATCGAGAAGTGGCGCGACCTGGCTCGCTTCGAAGTGATTGCCGTGCGCACCTCGGCCGACGCGGCGAGACAGGTCGCCGACGAGCCCCGCTGACCGGGAGAGTTGCTCGCGCGTTGCCTACGGCTGATGTGTCTCAGCTGGCATGACTTTCGGACCGATCCGAACGCAGCGATGGAAGCGACTCCGAATCCAACGGGTCTGGCTGGGCGCGCGCTGCTCGCGCGGCTCACTGCTGTCGTGGTCGCGGTCGCCTTGGGGCTCGTGCTGCAGCAAGTGTTGATGGCGCGGCTCGCGAGCATCGATGCGCTTGCGAAGACCGACCTGCTCGGAGCTCGAGCGGAGCTCGCGCGCATCTTCGAGATTGCGAGCGTCTCGGTCTTCGGCCTGACGGGCGCGGTCGGCGGCATGATCATTCTCTCTTGTCGGCGCAGTCTCGCTCTCGAGCAGTTTCCGCCGCCGGGACGATGGTCGTGGGGCAACCGACGCGCCGTCGTGACCGGTCCGCGCGCGCGAAGCCTCGCGCAAGTCGGGATCGTGCTTGGTGTGACTCTCGTCCTCGCGTCGGCTGCCGGCGGCGGGCTCATGTGGTACATGGCCGTGGTGCTGCGCGCATGCCGCGCGGGAGTCCGCGCGACTTAGTGCGCACCCGTGGCTGCCGAGGTCCGCGGCGCGACGACCGGGTCCGAAAGCTGCGAGTGACGCGCCCGTCCTGCGCGTAGTCTTCGCCCTCATGAAGGAGGAAACGATGACTGGCTCGGAGGTGCAGGAATTCGTGACTCGGTTTGCCGCCGCTTGGGCTTCGCGCGACGGCGCGGCGTTCGCGGCGCTCTGGCACGAGGACGACGTGCTGCACTATCCGCCCGCGAACCGGCCGATCGCCGGGCGTGAGATCGCGCGCTTGAACGAGGTCCAGAACCGGCTCGCACCCGATCTCGTATGGCAGCTGCTCGACTGGACGGCGCGAGGCGACGTGGTGGTCGTCGAGTGGCAAAGCACACCCGTCATCGACGGCCGGCGTTTCGACTTCCTCGGCGTCGACAGGTTTCGCCTCGAGAAAGGCAGGATTCGCGAGGAACGCGTCTACATGGACACGGCGCCGCTGCGCGCGGCGCGGTCCGGTGAAGCGCCGGAGCCGCTGCTCGAGCTCTAGCGTTCGCCGTCGAGAAATTCCTGCCGGCTCCGACTTATCCTCGAAGCGCCCACCGGGGGCGCGACGAACCACGAGGATCGAAGCCATGAAGTACATCTTGATGATGCAGTTCAAGCTGGGTGGGTGGGCGACGGGGAACATTGGCACCTGGAAGCCTGAGGATGCGAAGGCGAACCGGGGCTTCCTCGACCGCTTGAACAAGGAGCTCGCCGACGCGGGCGAGCTGGTGAGCGTCGTGGGCCTGGGCGGACCGGAGGGGATGACCGTCGTGCAAGCTCAGAAAGACGGGAGCGCGGTGGTCACGGACGGACCCTTTCCTGAGTCGAAGGAGTTTCTCGCGGGCTATTGGATCGTCGATGTCGACGGTCCCGAGCGCGCCCACGAGATTGCGGCCCGGATCTCCGCTCTGCCGGGGCCCGGCGGCGCGCCTGCGAACCTGCCGGTCGAAGTGAGGCCGGTGATGCGAGCTGCGAGCGGCGACGTGTGACTCACGCGCCGCGACGTGCGACCAACGAGCACCTCCTGCGCGAGCTCGCGCCGCAGGTGCTCGGCGCGGTGGTGCGGCGCTTCCACGACTTCCCCGCGGCCGAGGACGCGGTTCAGGAGGCGCTGCTCGCCGCTGCCACTCAGTGGCCCCGCGAAGGTGCGCCTGAGAATCCGCGCGGCTGGCTGATCCGCGTCGCTTGGCGCCGCATGACCGATCAGATCCGGAGTGATCTCGCGCGGCGACGGCGTGAAGCCGAGTCCTTGGTCCAGGAGCCGGATCTCGTCGCCGAGAAGGAGCCCGACGACACGTTGATCCTGCTCTTCATGTGTTGTCACTCGGCACTCACTGCAGCGTCGGCCATCGCCCTCACGCTGCGCGCGGTGGGCGGCCTCAGCACCGCCGAGATCGCCAACGCGTTTCTGGTTCCCGAAGCGACGATGGCGCAGCGAATCAGTCGCGCCAAGCAGCGCATCAAGGATTCCGGCGTTCCGTTTGGAATGCCCACCGAGCGGGAGCGGAGCGAGAGACTGGCCTCTGTCCTGCACGTGCTCTACCTGATCTTCAACGAGGGCTACACGAGCAGCATCGGCCCGAACCTGCAGCGCGGCGATCTCGCGAGCGAAGCGATTCGACTCACACGTACGGTTCGCAATCTGCTCCCCGAGAATGGCGAGGTCGCGGGACTGTTGGCGTTGATGCTGCTGACCGACGCGCGGCGTCCGGCGCGCACCGGGCCGGACGGTGAGTTGATCCCGCTCGCACGACAAGATCGAACGCTGTGGGATCGCCACGCCATCTCGGAGGGCGTCGCGCTCATCAGCGAGACACTCTCCCGAGGCTCGATCGGCGCGTATCAGCTCCAGGCCGCGATCGCGGCCGTCCACGACGAAGCGGCGCGCCAGAAGGACACCGACTGGCCGCAGATCCTGGCCCTCTACGGCTTGCTCAAGCGCATGTCCGACAATCCCATGGTGATGCTCAGTCACTCCGTGGCGGCGGCCATGGTGCATGGGCCACGCGCGGGACTCGAGCTATTGGCGGCGCTGGACGCGGATGGACGCCTGACCGGCCACTATCGGCTCGACGCCGTTCGCGCGCATCTGCACGAGATGGACGGAGATCATCCCGCCGCCATTTCTCACTATCTCGCGGCGGCGGGCCGGACGACGAGCATTCCGGAACGCAACTACCTCGCTACCCAGGCCGGCCGACTCGCCGCGGAGCGCGAGCGCTAGCGCTTCTCCGCGAAGAGCGCATTCAGCTCCGGGTGAGTCAGGCTGCGCTCTTGCAGGAGGTCGTAGCGACCCTCCTTCAAGAGCTGGATCGCCGCTCGCTTCGCGAGACCGTAAGCGCTCTGGGTGATCGCCGACCCCGCGCTCACGCGCCGTACGCCGAGTGACTGGAGCTCGGCGACCGGCGCCAGCCCAGGGACGATCAAGAGATTCAAGGGCAGCGGGACGGCGGCGACGATCGCGCGGATCGAGGCCGGGTCCGCGAGGGCAGGGACGAAGAAGCCGTCGGCGCCGCCAGCGAGATACTTCTTGCCGCGCGCGATCGCCTCGGCTTCGGCGCGCTCCGGCGGCACGAGCCTGCGCAGATACACGTCGGTGCGCGCGTTCACGAATAGGTCGACGCCTTTCTTCTGCGCGGCCGATTTCAGCGCGGCCAGCTTCGCGCACAAGAGGTCGGGCGCGTCGGAGCCGTCCTCGAGATTGATGCCGACCGCGCCGGCGTCCAGGATCGGGCCGATCGCTTCGGCGACCCTCGCGGGATCGCTCGAGTAGCCCGCCTCGAAGTCGACCGAGAGCGGCACGGAGATCACGCGCGCGATCTCCGCGATCGCGGCGGCCAGAACGCGCCCGGGCAGCACGTTGCCGTCGGCGTAGCCGTGCGACCAAGCGAGCCCTGCGCTCGTGGTCGCGATGGCGGGCGCGCCGCAGCTCTCGAGGAGCCGCGCGCTGCCCGCGTCCCACGCGTTGGCGACCACGAAGATACGCCCGGGGGCGTGCAGCTCGCGGAAGGTTTGGGCCCGACTCTTTGCGGTGTCGCTCATGCGGTGTGTCTCCATCGGTGTTCGTGCTCCAGGAGCCAGCGCTTGCGCGCGAGTCCGCCAGCGTAGCCGGTGAGCGCGCCGTCCGCGCCGACGACGCGGTGACACGGCACGACGACCGCGATCGGGTTCGCGCCGTTCGCGAGGCCGACGGCGCGGTACGCTCTGGGCTTTCCGAGCGTCCGCGCGAGCGCGCCGTAGCTGGTCGTGGCGCCGCAAGGGATCTCGCGCAGCGCGGCCCAGACGCGGCGCTGGAAATCGGTGCCTCCGGTTCGCACGGGGACGGCGTCGAGCGCGCGCAAATCACCCGAGAAGAAAGCGCCGAGTGACTCGACGAGCGGAGCCGGGGCAGGGCCGGCCACGAGACGATCGCCATCAACGCCGCAGTGCGCGCGCAACAGACGACGCAGGCGTGGCTCGCAGTCCTCGAAGTCGAGGGCGCGCAAGCAGCCCGACGCGTCGTGGACCGCGAACAGCGAGCCGAGCGGCGAGGGGATGCGATCGACGCGGAGTGACTCGCGCGGCGCGCTCATGCGACGGCCTCCCGCGCGGGCGCGCGCTCTTCGATGAGATGCTGTGCCGCGTACGCGCGCCATGGGCGCCAGCGCTCCGCGCGCGCGCGCAGCGAGAGGTCGCGCGTCGGAAACGCGTCGGGCTCGCGCAGCGCGCGCATCGCGATCGCATGCGCTGCGCTCTCGTCGATTCCGGGAAGGCGGCGCAAGCGCGTGAGCTTCGCTTCGAGATCCCCGTCGGCGTCGAGCACGCGCGGATCGGCGACGACGGTGCGCGCGAGCTCGCGCAGCTGCGCCGCTCGCTCGCGCGACAAGCCGATGCGCCCGAGCTCCGCGCTCGCCAGACGCTCGGCGCGCGGAAAGACCAAGCAGAGCTCGCGCTGCGGGCCGTTCGCGAGTGACTCGCCGAACGCAGAGACTAACCGAGTCACGTGATCACCAGCGATCGTACGGACGGCGAGCTCGAACGCGTCCCACGCGCCGGGTACGCGCAGCCCCGGTCGCTCGGCGACGAGCGGGGCGAGACTCGGATCCTCGGAGAGCTGCGCGCCGATCGCCGAGACGTCGCTGCCCAGGTCGAAGAGGTTCCGCACGCGTCGGATGATCGCGGGCAGCGCGCGCACGTCCGCGAACTCGATCGTCACGCCGACGGCGTGCTTGCTGCGCAGCTGCGCGACCTCGAGCGTCCCGTGACAGCCGTCGAGCTCGATCGTGCGCCGGTAAGTGCCTGCGCTCACTGCTTCGAGTCCGGTGATCGCCTGAGCCCCGAGTGACTCGAGCAGCGCCGGCCAGTCGTACGGCGGCGCGTAGCCGAGCGTCAGCGTGATGCCGCGCGCCGCGCCGCCCGCCCTCTCGCGCCGCAGGGCGGACGGGGCGCGCCCGTAGAGGTTGCGGAACGTGTCGTTGAAGCGGCGCAGGCTGCCGAAGCCCGCGGCGAATGCGACGTCCACCATGCGCATGGGCGTCTCGTGAATGAGTTGCTTCGCGAGCAACACTCGTCGCGTCTGCGCGACCGCGAGCGGCGACGCACCCAAGTGTTGCTCGAACAACCGGCGCAGCTGGCGCTCGCCGATGCCTAGCCGCAGCGCGAGCGCGTCGACGCTCGCCCCGACGCCGTCCAGTCCACCTTCCGCGATCAGCCCGAGCGCGCGCGACACGGTGCTCGAGGTCCCGCGCCAGGCGCCGATCTCGGGTGAGCACTCGGGCCGGCAACGCAGACAGGGCCGGAATCCCGCGGCCTGCGCCGCCGCCACGCTCGGATAGAACGCGATGTTCTCGAGCTTCGGGCAGCGCGCGGGACAGATTGGCCGGCAATAGATCCCGGTCGTGCGCACCGCGGTGAAGAAGCGGCCGTCGAAGCGGGCGTCGCGCGCCTGGATCGCGCGGTAGCAAGCGACTCGATCGAGCTCCATGAACCTCATGCTCGCGACTCGGCTCCCGCGGCGCTCGCCACTATCGGACGCGGACGTGCGTGTCGAAATCGGGGCTAGCGCGTTCTATCGAGAGACAGGGGACGCCTGACATAATGGCCATCATGATCGAGCGCCTGCGCGAGCGCCAAGAGCTGAAATTCGCGGGCGTCCTGCCGCAGGCGGATCGCGCGCTCGCATCCGGCTGGTGGGCGGTGCTCGTGCTGCGCGGGCTCCTGCCGGCGCTCTTTGCCGTGGCCATGGGCTCGCTCGTCGGCGCGGTGCAGCGCGGCGAGGGGCTGGCAGCGCCGCTGACACTCGTCGGTGTCGTCTTCGTGTCGCTCCAGGTGTTGGCGCCAATCCACCAGATGCTCGGCGCCAACCTCGGCAGCCGCACCGCGGCCTGGCTCTACGACCAGCTCACGCGGGCGTGCGTGCAGCCGCCCGGGATGGGGCATCTCGAGAGTCCGAAGCTGACGACCGACCTCGCGATGGCGCGCAACTTCGACCTGGGCATCAGCGGGCCGCCGCTCTCGATCTCGATGGACTTCATCGCCGGCGGCCTAGTCGAGTTTATCGGCGGCGTCGCGTCCGCGGTGCTGCTGGCCGGCTACGCGTGGTGGGCGCCGCTCCTGCTCGCGGGCGCGTGGCTCGCGACTCACTGGCTGCTGCGCGAGAGCGGAGTCTGGAAGGACCGCAACACCGAGCCGGTGCGCGCGGCGCAGCGCCAAGCGGAGTACGCGTACCGACTCGCGGTCGATCCGCCGGCCGCGAAGGAGCTGCGCCTCTTCGGGCTCGCGGACTGGACCGTCGAGCGTTTCCGCGCGCGCCGCCGGCTTCTGTACGACCTGCAGTGGCAGGCGACACGGCTGCGCGAGCGGCCGGTGCTGTGGAGCTTGTTGCTCGTGCTCGTTGCGAACGTCGTCGTGTTCTGGTGTATGGGCATGGACGCCGCCGACGGGCGGCTCCCGCTCGCGCGCCTGGTCACGTTCGCGAGCGCCGCGGTTAGCACGAGCATGATCGCTTTCGGCGGTTTGTCCTGGGCGCTCGATGGCGCGTCCGCGCCGGTCGCCGCCGTGCTGCGCCTGCAAGCCGAGATGGAGCCGGCCGGCGCGCTGTCCGTCGGCGCGCGGCCCGCGGCCGGCATGCCTGCGCGCGAGATCCGCTTCCGAGACGTGACGTTCGCCTACCCGGCGACGGCCTCCGTGTCGAAGGAGCCCGTGCTCGCGGGGCTCGATCTGACCATCCCCGCGGGCTCGTCGCTCGCGATCGTCGGCGTGAACGGCGCCGGCAAGACCACGCTCGCCAAGCTTCTGTGTCGCCTCTACGACCCGCAGCAGGGAGCGATCGAGATCGATGGCGTGGACCTGCGCGAGCTCGAGCTCGACGCGTGGCGCACGCGAGTCACCGCGGTGTTCCAGGACTTCATCCGCTTCGAGCTGCCGCTGCGCGACAACGTCGCGCCCGCCGGCGCGCCGGACGAAGTGATTCGAGCCGCGCTCGCCGACGCAGGCGCCACAGGGCTGGCGACGTTGGACACGATCCTCGCCCGCGGCTACCCGGGCGGGACGGATCTCTCCGGCGGTCAGTGGCAGCGGATCGCGCTCGCGCGCGCTCTGTGCGCGGTGCGCCTCGGCGCGGGGCTCGTGCTGCTCGACGAGCCGACGGCGCAGCTCGACGTGCGCGGCGAGGCGGAGATCTTCGACCGCGTCCTCGCCGCGACCCGGCACGCCACGACGATCTTGATCTCGCATCGTTTCTCGACCGTGCGCCACGCGGATCGAATCTGCGTGCTCGAGCACGGCAAGGTCGTGGAGCTCGGCTCGCACGACGCGCTGCTGGCGCTCGGCGGCCGCTACCGCACGATGTTCGAGCTACAGGCGTCACGCTTTGGTGTCGCCGACGACTCGGAGGCGAGTCTCGATGCCCTCGACTGAGAAGCTGGTTCCGGTGCCGCCGGCGCTGCCCGCGATGTGGCGCGCGCTGAAGCGCGGCTACGACGCCGAGCCGCTGCTGCTCGCGGTGTCGTTCGGGCTGTCGCTGCTCGCCGCGCTGCCGGACGCGCTGCTCGCACTATGGCTGAAGCTCCTGGCCGACGGGCTCCTCGGCGCGCGGCGCGAGCTCGTGCTGACCGCTTCGCTGGGGCTCGGCGCATCCGCCGCCGCCACCTGGTTCCTGTCGCTCACCAGCACGCGCACGCAGCGGCGCTTCCGCGACCGAGTCACGATCGCGCTCGAATCGCACGTCGCTCGCCTGCAGGCGAGCGTTGCGTCGATCGACCACCACGAACGCCCCGAGTATCTCGATCGCCTCGCCATACTGCGCAACCAGGTCTTCGTGCTCGACCACATGTACATGTCGCTGTTCACGACCTGCGGCTGGGTGCTCCGACTCGGCGTGACGATCGCGCTGCTCGTCTCGATCCATCCCGTGCTCGCGCTGCTCGCGCTCTTCGCGCTGCCCACCGTGCTGACATCGACCTGGCGCCCCGGGGTCGAGCGCGTGGCGGAAGAGAAGGGCGCGGCGGCGAATCGGCTCGCTCGCCACCTGTTCGACACCGCCACGACCGCGCCGCCGGGAAAGGAAGTGCGAGTCACTCGCATCGGTCCGCGCCTGCTGCGCGACCGGCGCGCCGCGTGGGAGCGCTGGTTCGGCCCGATCGCCGCCGCGCGCCGCGGCAGCGCGCTCTGGCACGCGCTGGGTTGGCTGGTCTTCGGTGCGGCTTACGTGGTCGCGGTCGTGTTCGTGTCATCCGTTCTGAAGGCGCCGCCGGGCAGCGTGCTGCTGATGCTCGCGGCGGGCTCGCGACTCTCGGCGTACATCGGCGCGACGGTCGGAGAGATCGGTTTCCTGCGCGGCATTTGGCTCGACGGCTCGAAGCGCATGGCCTGGCTCGAGGACTACGCCGCATCGCTAGTGCAGGACGCGAACGCGCCCGTGCCCGAGCGACTCACTTCCGGAGTGCGCTTCGAGAAGGTGTCGTTCGCGTACCCGGGCACGCAGAAGCTCGTGCTCGAGGACGTCGAGATCGAGCTCCGGCCCGGCTCCGTCGTCGCGCTGGTCGGCGAGAACGGCGCCGGGAAGTCGACCCTGGTGAAGCTCCTGTGTCAGCTGTATCAGCCGACCCGAGGGCGCATCCTGGTCGACGGAGTCGAGCTCGCGCGCATTCCACCCGACGCCTGGCGCGAGAGACTCGCCGGGGCGTTCCAGGATTTCTTCCGCTTCGAGTTCCGCGCGCGCCACAGCGTCGGCGTCGGCGACGTGCCCAAGCTCGACGATGGGCCGGCGGTCTCTTCGGCGATCACTCGCGCGGGTGCGAACGACGTGGTCGACCAGCTGGTCGCGGGGCTCGAGACACAGCTCGGCCCGACCTGGCCCGAGGGCGTGGACCTCAGCTTCGGGCAGTGGCAGAAGCTCGCGCTCGCCCGCGGCTTCATGCGCGAGCGGCCGCTCGTGCTCGTGCTCGACGAGCCTACGGCCGCGCTCGACGCCGAGACGGAGCACGCGCTCTTCGAGCGCTACGCGGCCGCATCGCGCGAGCGCGCCGCCGACGGCCGAATCACTCTGCTCGTCTCGCACCGCTTCAGTACCGTGCGCATGGCAGACCGGATCGTGGTGATGAATGGCGCGCGCGTCGTCGAGTCGGGCTCGCACGAGGAGCTCATGGCCAAGCGCGGTCAGTACGCCGAGCTCTACGGCATCCAGGCCGCCGCGTATCGCTGATAGACTCTCGACGAGGGGAGCATTCATGTCGCGAATTCCCGCAGCGATCGGCGTCGTGGTCCTCGTGCTCGCCTGCGCCTCCATCGAGCAGAACAAGACGGAGAGATTGCTCGCGTCGGCCGGTTTCAAGATGGTCGCGGCGAACACGCCCGAGAAGATTCAGGCGCTGAAGACGCTCCCGTCGAGCAAGATCGCGCGAATCGATCGCGACGGAGCGGTCTACTACGTCTACCCCGACGCAGAAGGGTGTCGCTGCTTGCGGGTCGGTCGGCAGGAACAGTATGACCGCTACCTCCGGCTCGCCTCCGACAGGAGGGCCGGAACGCTCGAGACGACTGGCGTCAGCACCCAGTCGGGGACTTTCAAGGGCTACGATCCCTGGTAGGGACTCAGGGCTGAGTCACCTCGGGACACTGCGTCCCGTAGGGCGCGCGTGCGGTCACGACCCAGATCGGCTTGGAGCCGGGATGCTGCTGCCGAATCGTCAGCGCGCGCTGGCGCGCGTCGGCAGCCTCGGTAGCGTTCCCGGTCTCGTCGAGCGCGACCGCGTACTCGTCCAGGAACACGGCGAGCGACCAGGGTGTGACATTCTCGGGGTCCGTCGCCGCGAGCGATTTCTTCGCATACCCGATCGAAGCTGCGTACTTCTTCTGATCGAAGTTCAGGGAGGAGAGCTCGGCATACGTCTTGTAGATCGGCCCATTGCTGCGAACATCGAGCTCCGCCGCTTGGAGTAACTCGCGCTCAGCCTCATCGAAGCGACAAGTCGCCCCGGCGGCGCGGCCGAAGTTGTAGTGGAGCGCGGCCAGCTCGCCGTCAGCGAAGTGGTGCGCTTCTCCGTATTCGACGAGGGCATGCCAGCGCTGGTACGCCTGCTCCCAGCGGCGATTGCGCTCATCTTCAACCGCTTGGTCGAACCGGTACTGATATCCACAGCCGCACAAGAGCGCGAGCGCGACCGCGCAGGGCAACGCTACCGCGCGGATTGGGTTCACGAAGGGCCGCAATCGCTCGGGTAGTGATCGTAGACGTAGTACGCCTCGGCGCCCGGGTGCAGCTCGTGCAGTTTCGCGCTCTCCGCGCGCAGCTCGGCCGCGCGCGCCGAGTCACCAGTCTGCTCGAGCGCGGAGGCGTAGCGGTCGAGCTCGTTCGCGAAGCCGATCGGGTCGCCGCTGCCGCGGTCGAAGCCCGACTTACGGGCGAGCGGGATCGCGCGATCGTACCAGTACACGGCCTCGGCGTACTTCGCGTGGTCCAGGTTGAGGCGCGCCAGCTCGAACATCCGATTGCCCGAGAGTCCTCCGTTCGGCCCTTCGGCCCGCTCTTCGAGCTCGAGCGCTCCCTCGAGTGACTTCCGCGCGTGCTCGAAATCGCACAGCAAGCCCGCAATGCGGCCGTAGTTGTACAGGGCGTTGGACTCGGCCTTCGGCCCGAGGTGCCCCGCATTCGCATTGACGTACGCGCGCCAATAGAAGCTTCTGGCTTCCTCGAGGTGCCCCGCGTTCTCCGCGTAGTGTCCCTGATCGGAGTCATAGTCATAAAACACCGCGTCGACCGGGCTGTAGCAACCCGTCGTCGCGAGTACGAGGCACCCGAACGCCGCCCGTGAGGCGCGACTCATGCCGAGTCTTATACTACGCGCGAGGAGTCTTGGGGTGCACGACCGAGTGAGTGCCGATCGATGAAGATGAAGGGCCTGCTCGCCGCCGGCCTAACC
>JBGQIB010000075.1:0-20887 GCA_041498295.1 bacterium
GGTGCCGGCGAGAGCCGACGTTGCGGATGCTGGTGCAGAAGGCCGGCTTCTTCCCGTCCTTCCTCAGAACCCACACCTGCGGGTTGTCAGTATCTCGCGTTTCCCGCGTCGCGAACTCGCGCAGGTAGAACCGAGACATCCAGTGCCCATGCACGGTCTCGCCCATGATGGTCTCTCAGGATCGCGTAGTTCCCCAAG
Organism: bacterium; assembly: GCA_041498295.1. Lineage (GTDB taxonomy): Bacteria > Myxococcota_A > UBA9160 > SZUA-336 > SZUA-336 > VGRW01. The sequence goes on from JBGQIB010000075.1 coordinate 199, forward strand.
AGGCGCACGACAACTGAGCCGCGCCCACTGCTGCCCCCAGTGCGCGAGGCTCGCGCCCCCGCTCGCGCCCCCGCGTCCGCATCGCCTGCTCGAGCCTAGGCGCCTCTCGAGATAACCCTCCGCCGAACCAGAGGATTATTGGAGCGGGAAACGAGACTCGAACTCGCGACCCTCAGCTTGGGAAGCTGATGCTCTACCAACTGAGCTATTCCCGCGTGCCCGCGAGCATAGCCCGCTGGCTGTACGCGCGCGACCGGCGGGACGCCGACGAGTAGGGTCGAGGTCCGCCGAGGGGACCCACGAGGAGGCGCCCGCCGATCGCGCGCGGGCGAGCCACGTCCGGTCTTGCGCGCGCGAAGCCCGCGCGCTCCGCTTCTACTTGTCTCCGATCTGAATCTCATCGAACAGCGCGTCGAGATCGTCGTCGTCGCTGTCCTTCGCGGGCGCCTTCAGAGCGGCCAGGCCCTCGTCAGTGTCTTCGTCGATCACGAGGTTCCGGAGGTCGAAGCTGTCGTCGCCGTTGCTCGGGATTGCCGGGCTCGGCTTCGCGGGCGTCGCCTCGGCGGGCGTCGACTTCGCCGGCATGGTCTTGGCCGGAGTCGCCTTCGCTGGCGTGGCGCCCGGGTGAGTCACTGGGCGCGCCATCGGGCTCGGTTTCGCGGTCGGCGAAGTGCGGCGCACGGGGGCGAGATCGACATCGGGCTCCGGCTCGGCCGCGGGACCGAAGCCGGCGAGCGCGGCCTCCTCCTCGCTGTCGTCGTCACTCTCGTTCACCAGCGCGCCGAGACTGAACTCCTCTTCGTCGTCCGGGTCCATGCCGACTTCGAGCTCTTCCGCTTCCTCGGGCTCGGGCTCCGGCTCGGCGATCTCGTGGACGACGGGGTGCTGGGTGACTCGCGTGCGCACCACGGTCGGGGGCTCCGTATCCTCGGCGATGACTTCCTCGAGATCCAAGTCGAGCTCGTCGAGCGGCGCGGCCTCGAGCTCGGGCTCGACACTCCGTGGTGTCGGCACCGACTTGGGCACATCGCCGGGCATGGGCGAGAGCGGCTCGAGCCAGTCGGGCGTGGAGAGATCTTCGGCAATCGCCGCGAGCTCCGGCTCTGACTCGGGTTCCGGCTCCGGCGGCTCCAGCTCCAGTGTGCGCGAGCGCGGCCCGAGGCTCGGCTTCGCGAGGGCCATCGTCTCGGGCGCGCGCTCGGAGCGGGTCGGGCGCGGGGCGCGCTCGGCTTCCGGCGCCGAGAGCAGGTCCGGCGCGGGCGGCGCGACGGGCGGGATGTTCGGCACCGAGTCGGACGGGACGCGGAATAGACCCAGCGCCTCGGCGGCCGTCTGCACGACGGTGCTGTCGACCGGCTTCGTCTCGGTGAGGAACGCCTCGAACAGTGAGTTGTCGGCGAGCGTGTTGAGTACGCGCGGTACGCCGCCCGACCAGCGGAACAGCGCCTCGAGCGCGTCGGGGCTGAAGACGGCCTGAGTCGCGCCCGCGAGGCGCAGGCGATGGGACACGTAGGCTTGTGACTCGAGCCAGTCCATCGGCGTCATTTCGACACGCACCTCGACGCGCTGCGCGAGCGGCGGATCGAGCTTCAGAATTTCGCCGAGGTCGTGCAGGCCGAAGAGCACGAGCGACAGAAGCTTCTTTCCGTCGTGAGTCAGGTTCAAGAGGCCGCGGAACTCCTCCATCGCGTCGCGGTTGCGGAACAGCTGCGCCTCGTCGATGAGCAACACCGGAGTGCGTCGCGCGGTGGCGATCGCGACGAGCTGCGCGTAGATCTGGTCGACGAGCCGGGGCACTTGCTCCGAGGGCATGGGCACGCCGAAGGCGCGCGCCACGCTCGGCAGGAACCAGCCCGACGAGCACGCTTCGTGGGGGATCGACAGATAGTGCGCCGCGTAGTCTTTGTCCGCGAGCGTGCGCAGCAGCACCTGCGCGAGCGTGGTCTTGCCCAGGCCCGGGCCGCCGACCAGGATCGACAGCGCCTTCCTCTGGTGAATCCCGCGCAAGAGGCGCAAGCGCGCGCGCTTCTGCGGCGCGCTCTCGTAGTAGAAGCGCGCGTCGGCGTCATTCTGGAACGGATCCGCCGGCAATTGGAAGAACTCGAGATGCTCCATCGTTGCTCCCGCGCGCGGCTCACCGCGCGCCTAACTGAACCTCGAGATGCGCTCCGCCACGTCGCGGAAATTGGGATCCGCCGCCGAGACCTTTTGGAAGGCTTCGAGCGCCTCGGCGTCGCGGCCGGCGGCGAGCAGCGCCTCGGCGAGGTCGTAGCGCAGTGACACGCTCGACTCGTCCGAGTCACCCGCGCGCTCGAGCGCGTCCTCGAGGTGCGCGCCCGCCGCCTCGGCGTCGCCGAGCGCCAGCTTGCATGCGGCCATCAGCGAGAGCGCCTCGATCTCGCGCGAGCCCGCGCGCAGCACCGTTTCCAGCTCGCGCACCGCGTCCTCGTTGAGGCCCATCTCCTTGTAGGCGATGGCCAGGTCGTAGTGCGTGTCGGCGTCGCCCTCGGCGACCTGCTGCTGGATGCCTTTTTTGAACGCCGAGAACACGTCGGTGAATCCCTTGCCGAGCGCGCCGACACCGACCAGTGTTCCGATCGTGCCGTGCGAGGTGTCGTCGTCCTCGTCGAGCTCCGCGGCGAGGTCGAACGCGCCTTCTTCGTCGTGCGCTTCCTCGGCCGCCTCTTCTTCTTCGGGCTCGTCGAACTCGGCCGTCAGCTCGGACGGGTCGAACTCGGGCGCCTCTTCCGTGTCCTCGGTCTTGAGGGGCGCGGCGAGATCCTCGACCTCTTCGGGATCGAGATCGAGCGGCGGAATCGTGTCCTCCGCGATGACGGTGCGCTCCGGCTTCGGGGCAAGCTTCGGCGCCGGCTTGGCGATCACCGGCGTCGGCTTCGCCTGCGGCTTCTCCCTCTTCGCCGGCGCGACGATCTCGCCCGGCATGTCGGGAATCGAGAGCGCGTCGCCGCCGTCCGGCTCGCGCACCATCGTGTCGCCGAGCGGGTCGGAGAGCTTGGCGGGCTTCGCGACCCGCTTCTGCGGCTTGGCGCCGCCGGTCTCCAGCGTCGCGCGTCGCGCTTCGATCTCGCCCATGCGCAGCTGCGCCTTCGGGTGGCCGGGAACCGCCTTCAGCACCGTCTGATACAGACGCTCAGCCTCGTCGATCAGCCCCTGCTCGAGATAGAAGTCGGCCTCGGACAGACTCTCTTCGATGCGCGACGAGCTGGCGGCGAAGCTGCTGACTTCGGCCCGATCGGACGCCAGCGGCTCGGAGAACTCGAGTGAGTCGTCGCCGACGTCGAGATCCAGGTCGAGATCCGCCGCGGAGTCCTCGCCGGCGGGCGCCTCGGCCTCCGGTTCGGGCTCCGGCTCCTCCTCGATCTCGACCTCGATGTCGAATGACTCCTCCGCCGCGGCAGGAGGCTCGACCACCGGCCTCGCTGTTTTCGCAGCGAGCTTCGGCGCGCCTCTCTGCCCGGCCTTCCCCTGGGCGAGGTCCGGCGGTGGCCCGTCGTGGAGTCCGGTGGGTGGCTCGACCGACGCGAACTTCCCGTCCTTGTCCTCCTCGTCCTCGAGCACGATCTCGATGTCGGGGAGACTGTCGAACTCCTCGCTGGGCGCGAGCGCCGCGAGCTCGGGCTTGCCGCGTCTGGGCTCGGGCGGCGCCTCTTCGACGAGCGAACTGCGCTCTATTTCGATCTCGATCTCGTCCTCGTCGCCTTCACTGGGCACCGTGTCACTCAGCCGGTCGACGTCGGCGAGGACCTTGCGCGCGTCGCGTGAGTCGGGATCGGCTTCGAGCACGAGCTTCGCGAGTCGGCTCGCCTCCGCAGGATCGCCGAACTCGAGTGCGACGCGCGCCTCGGCAATCAGGTCTTCCGGCGAAGTCACGGGCTTGGCGGCCGGCGGCTCCTCGCGGAGAGTCGGCCTGGCGCCCGCAGGCGTGTTGCGGTGCTGCACTCCAGGCGCACTCTTCTCGACGATCGCCGCCGGCTTCCTGACTGGCTTGGCCGGCTCGTCGAGCTCGAGCTCGAGCTCGTCATCGGCGTCGGGAGCCTCGAAGCTCGGCGCCGGGCGCGGCGCGCTGGTCGGCTCGGTGAGCAGGATGCTGGGCGTGGTCGTCTCTTCGCTGCCACCGAACGTCGCGAGCCCGCCGTGCCGCTGCAGGATCTCGCGCGACTTCTCGACGTCGCCGCGCGTCTTGTGCAGCTCCGCGATCTCGCACCAGATCTTGCGCGCGGCGCCCGCATCGCCGGCGCCTTCCAGCGCGCTCACGAGTGACTCGCGCAGCGGAATGTCGTCGGGATACTTCGGCAGCGCGGCGCGCAGCAGCTTCACGGCCTCGGCATGCTCGCCCGTCTGGATCCTTCCCCAGGCCAGCGCCTCGAGCGCCTCGCGGCTGTCCGGAAACGCGCGCCGCATCTGCTCGGCCACGCGCAGCACCAGATCGGAGCCGGTCTGGCGCCGGACTTCCTCGAGCAGCGCCGCATACTCGCGCCGCGCGTCGTCCATCATCTTCTCGCGCACGAACAGGTCGGCGAGATTCAGGCGGTTGGCGATGTTGGCCGGGTCGAGTGACGCGACCTTGCGCAGCAGGTCGAAGGCCTCGCGCTTCAGCTCGCGCTTCTGACAGATCTTGAAGGCTTCCTGGAACTCGCGCAGCGCGTCGGAGGTCAGACCCATGCGCAGGAAGCACTCGCCAAGATGCGTGCGCGCCTCGAGTGAGTCCTCCTCGGTGCGCAGGATCTGCTTGTAGATCGCGACGGCCTTGGCGTCGAAGCCGCCGCGCGAGAACATCTCGGCGACCTCGGTGTAGGTCTGCAGGGCCCTCTGCTTGTCGCCCTTCTTGAGGAGCAGGTCGCCGATCTTCAGGCGGATGTTCGAGTCGCGAGGATCCGCCTTGAGTAGCTTGTCGTACTCGGCGAGCGCCTTGTCGTACGAGCCCTTCTGCGCATATTTCTGCGCGGACTCGAGCGTCTTGCGCTTCTTTGGGGTGAAGGCCAGGGGTGGGTCCTCGCTCGCTGCGAAGACCTCGAAAGTCCCGGGGGGTCCTCGCTACGTCTGCGTATCGGCGAGTTCCGACCTTCTTCTGAACGAGAGAGCTGGCGCGAGGAGACGCAAGTGGCAGCGCGCGGCGCGGCGCTGTTCCGCAATCTCGTGCTCAGCAGTGGACAACTCCGCCAGCTCGAGCCCCCCCGCGACGGCGGACGAAAAGCTGGCGACGAGCGCCGTGCGCAGCGCGCCGGGCGCAAGCTTGGGCGCCCTCGGACGGGCGAGTGAGTCGCCCGTGAGCGCGCGGTAGAGCGCTGCGTCGTCCGAGATGCGGATCGAGCCGTGCTGGAGGAACGCTCGGCGCGTGCGCCGCTGCGCGCTGCCGACGAGCTTTTCGCCGTCGAGCTCGATCTCGTACCCGGTGGCGCCCGCGAAGCAGAGCTCGAGGCGGTCCGCACCCGCGCGCGCGGGGCTGTTCGAGGCGGCCAGCCCCGCGAGCTCGAGCCCGGCCACGAGCCGCGCGCGGATCCATTCGTAGCTGCCGCGCAGGTCACTCGGCAGCTCGGGCGCATCGGCCGAGGCGACGACGGCGTAGGTCAGATCGCCCGCGTGGAGCACGGCGCCGCCGCCGGTCACGCGGCGCACGACGTCGACACCGAGCGTGTCGCAGCGCGCGAGCCACTGCGGCTCGGCCTGGCGGAAGCCGAGCGACACGGACGGCTCGCGCCACGTGTACAGCCGCAGCGACGGCGGCGCGCCCGCGGCGCAGAGCAGGAGTGACTCGTCGACGCTCATGTTCCAGGCCGCGTCGGCCGGCCCGTCGAGGAGCAGGCGCCAGGCGCGCGCGCGCATCTACTTCAGGCGGTCGAGGAGTGCTTCGAGCGCGAGCTCGTAGCCCTTCGCGCCCAGGCCCGAGATCTGGCCCAGCGCGATGCCCGAGACGTACGAGCGCTGGCGGAACTCCTCGCGCGCGTAGATGTTCGAGAGGTGGACCTCGACGATCGGCAGGCCCGTCGCCGCGAGCGCGTCGCGCAGCGCGACACTGGAGTGTGTCAGCCCGCCGGGATTCACGATGATCGCCTGGTGCGTGCGCCGCGAGGCCTGGATCCGGTCGATCAGCGCGCCCTCGTGATTCGACTGGAACGACTCGACCGAAGCGCCGCGCGCGCTGGCTTGCTCGCGCAGCTTGGCGTCGATCTCGGCGAGCGTCGTGCGCCCGTAGATTTCGGGCTCGCGCTCCCCCAAGAGGTTCAAATTTGGGCCGTGCAGGACCAGGATCTTCATGGGCTGCGACGTATTACAGCGCTTCCCGGATCTCCTGCAACAGGTTGCGCGCGAGCCAGCGCGCCTTTCCGACGAGGCCGGTGCGGTCGAGCGCGAGGATCAGGAAGCTGTCCTCGTCGAGGCGCCGGAAGAGAATCTGGTGCCCGCCGAGCACGAGCAAAAGCTCGTCGAGCTCGCCGTCGCGCGCGCCGTAGAGCGCCTCGGCGATCTTCTGGCTTTGCCCGAAGATTCGCCCGAACTCGACCGCGATCGCTCCGAGATCGACTTCGGCGCCCTCGCGCGCGTACTCGTCGATCGCGACGCCGTCCGCCGCCATCACGGCGGCGGCCAGCGCGCCCGGGGTGCGGTCCACCAGAGTGCTGAGGATCTCGCGGAACGTCATGCGAAGGCGCCTCCCTGCTTGCGATGCGCGAGGTTCTCGAGCCAGCGCTCGAGCTCTGCGACGGTGCGTCTGTGACTCTTCGAAGCCGCCGGCTTGGCCCGGAGCGACTCGCGCACCGCGAGGGCGCGCGCGTCCGCCGGGTTCCGGCGCAGAAGGTTGTCGGCGACGGCGAGCGCTTTCTCGGCGTGACCTTGGTCGGCGAGCAGCCTCGCGAACGTCGGCGTCTCGAGCGGCGCGGGAAGATCCGCGTTGTCGCGCGCTTCGAGCGCCTCGACCGCACGCGCGCGCAGGCCCGCGAGGCGCGCTGCGAGATCCGCCGCGTCGCCCGCTTCGAGCTCCTCGAGACACGCGTCGACCAAGCCGAGCAGCGCGTCGTGGTCGGGAGTCTCTCGCGCGCAGCGCTCGAGCGCAGCCACCGCTTCCGCGCGCTCGCCGAGCGCCCAGTGCATGCGCGCGAGCTCGAGCCGCAGCTTCACCGGATCCCTACCGCTCACATCGCCCCCAGAAATTCGTCTGTCTTATCGACCGCAGGCGCGCGCAAGTAAGGGGAACGCTGCTCATGCCGCGCTCCGTTTTTCCAGCGCGGTCTGCACCGCCGCCGCCGCCTCGTCGACCGCCATACCGTCCGTCACGACGCGGAGCTCCGCGGCGGAGTACGCGGCGAGGCGTTCCTCGCGCAGCGCGCTGAGGCGCGCGACTCGAGTAGCTCGGTCGAGGCCCGCGAGCAGTGGCCGCTTCTGCGACTCGCCCATGCGCGCCACCAGAGTCTCCGGCGGGGCGTCGAGCCAGACGAGCGTACCCTTCTCGCGCAGCACGCGCCGGTTCTCGGCCGAGACTACCGCGCCGCCGCCTAGCGCCACGACACATCGGTGTGTCGGCAGCGCGGCCAGCGCCTCGCTCTCGAGGCGCCGGAACTCCGTCTCACCAGCGCGCGCGAAGAGCTCCGAGATCTTCATCCCGGCGGCTCGCTCGACCCGCTCGTCCGTGTCGAGGAAATCCCAGCCGAGCCGAGACGCGAGCGCGCGACCGACGCGGCTCTTGCCCGAGCCCATCAGCCCGCACAAGAGCACGCATCGATCGCGCTCGCTGCTCCCCATGGACGGGGAGCATACCGCGTCACTCCACGTCTGCCTGCGGATTCGACACGATGCGCGGAGTCACGAAGACCAGCAGCTCGCGGCGCTCGTCCCGTACGGTCGAGCTCTTGAAGGCCGCGCCCAGCAGCGGGACGTCCGCGAGGAACGGAACTTTGGTTCCCTGCTGACCGCTGTCCATCACGTAGATGCCGCCGAGGACCATGGTCTCGCCGTCGCGCAGGATCGCCTCGGTGTTGGTCTCGTTCTTGTTGATACCGACGACGGCGCCGCTCGAGGCGTCGAGAGCCGGCGAATTCTTCGACACGGCGAGCTTCATGATGATCGAGCGGTTGGCGGTGATGTGCGGCGTCACCTTCAGCTGCAACACCGCGTCGACGAAGGTCGTCGTCAGTTTGTCCGAGGTCGCCTCGGTGAACTTGATCGCGACACCTTGCTTGATCACGGCAGGCTTGTTGTCGAGCGTGATCACGCGCGGCGACGAGATGACCTTGCCCTGGTTGTTCTCCTCGCTGGCCTGCAGCTGGAGGTCGAGCTGCAGCCGGTCGTCGAGGCCGAGGATGCCCAGGTTGAGCAAGCCGGTCGCGGCCGAGATCGAGTTCAACGCCAGGAAGTTGTTCTGCTGATCGCCGGCGCCGACCAGGCTCGGCAGCGTAGTGCCCGTCGAATCGGTCGGAGGCGCCCAGCCCACGCCCCAGATGGCACCGAGGCCGCGCGAGAACTTCAGTGACGCTTCCACGATCTTGGCTTCGATCATCACCTGCGGCGTCTGTGTGTCGACCGCCTTCACGAGCGCGGTCGCCTCGTGAATCACCGACGGAATGTCCTTGATGATGAGCGTGTTCGTGCGCGCGTCGACGTTGACCGAGCCACGCGTCGAGAGCAGGCGCTTCACCAGCTTGTCCAGGTCACCCGCCTTCGCGAAGTTCACCGGCTGCAGCTTGACGACGAGGTCTTCCAACTTCTCGCGCGAGCGGCGCTCTTGCAGGCGCGCTTCGCGCTCCTGCTTGAGCAGGTCGGTCGGCGCGATGCGCAGGATGTTGCCGATGCGCACGAAGCCCAGGCCCTTCGTCAAGAGAATCACGTCGAGCGCCTGATCCCAGGGCACGTCCACCAGGCGGATCGTGACCTTGCCGACGACTTCCTGGCCCGCGATGACGTTGAGGTCGGAGACCTCGGCGATCAGCCGCAGGATGTTGCCGATGTCGGCGTCCTTGAAGTCGAGCGAGATGCGCCGGCCCTGATACTGCTTGTCTTCGTCGAAGCCGCCTTCCTCGAGGATGTCGATCGACGCCGGGTCGGCGGGACCGTCGAGGAACGGATCGAACGCGACCTGTCCGCCGTTCGCGGTCTTGATGGCCGCAGGCGTGTTCCTCGAGACGACGTCGGTCGCCACGGGCTTCGCCGCGGGCAGATCGGCTTCGGTTGCCGCCGCAGGGTCGGCGTCCGGGCTCGCGGGCGCGCCCGCGTCGCCGGCGGGGGCCGCGTTTGCGGCGGAGCCCTGGGGCGTCGGCACGTGCGGGGGAGCCGCGGCCGTCGGATCGCTCGGCGCACCGCTCGAGTCACTCGCGCCGGTCGTCGGCGCAGGTGCGCCGCCGGGTCGCGCTATCTCGATGCGCAGCTGGCCGCCTTCCCAAGTGAGCGTCGCCTTGCCAGGGGTGTTGCGCTTCAGGAGGACGCGCACCTCTGGATTCGGGACGTCCGGCGTCTTGAAGACGGAGAACATCTCGATCGGGCCGCCGAACTCCTTGGTGTCGACGCGGCGCTCGGTGGCTGCGTCGATGCTCGCGCCCTTCAGAAGGATCATGAGCGTGTTCGGATCCGGCTCGAACTGAGTCGCGGTCACCTTGCGACCGAGCGTGACGACCACCCGATCGAGGCCGGCCACTGACTCGAAGTGGACGCTCTGAACCGTGGCGTCGCCCGAGGCGTCTGCCATGGCCGGCGCCGCGTTCTCCGCCGCGGCCGCGGCTTGCGCCGGCGCGTCGCTGGGAGTCGCCGTCGCGTCGGCGGGAGCCGGAGCCGCAGGCACCGCGCTCGCCGCCGAGTGGGCGGCGTTCGCGACCTTGCCGTCGGACGTGAGCTCGATGCGGACGCCCTTGTCGGTGGGCACCACGACCGGCTTGCCGGTCTTCATGCGCAGGTCGAGCACGACCCGGACCTTGTCCGGGTGCTCGCCGATGCGCGCCTGAGACACGACGCCCTCGGCGAATGACTGCTTCGCGTGGCTCATGCCGCTCTTCGCGCCGAACAGGTCGACGACGACGCGGTCGGGGTTCGAGAGCAGGAACGAATCGACGTTGTCGATCGGGCCGTCGGCCTCGATCTCCATGCCGCTCGCGCTCGCGACGAGCGCCTTCAGCTTCGCCGAAGCGTGAGTGCTCGCAACGGACTTGCTCGCGGCGGCCGGCTTCGCCGGGCTGGCCGGCGTCGCCGCCGCGGTCTTCTCGGGCGCGGTCTTGCCGGCCGCGGCCTTGTCGGCGGCCGCCGCCGCGGCGAATGCCGCTTCGTCGTCCGGAGAAACGTCCGGCGGACCGGGCTGAGTCGGCGCCGCGTCGGCGGTCTCCGCGCTCGCGTGCAGCTCGATGGCGATCTCGTCACCCTGCGGCTTGACCTCGTACTCGGCGGCCTTGGTGAGCGCGATCGAGACGCGCGCCATGTTGTGGCCGGCCTTCACGTCGCCGAAAGCACCGAGCGTCACGTCCTCGACGAGGCCATTCTTGACACTGATCGGTGTATTGACGCCCTCGAACGCCACGTCCGGAAGCTCGATGATCAGCCGCGGCGGATCTTCGCGCATGAACGCGGTGTAGATGGCGTCCTTGGCGCCGCGCAGCACGATCCGAGTCACACCGGCGTCGTTCTGGACTTCGACGGCGGAGATCGTCTTCACATCGGCCCCGAGTGCCCGCGCCAGTGGCGGGATCGCGACCAGTGCGAGCGCGGCGACGGCGCGCAGCGTCCACATCGTGAGTGACACCCTCCGAGTCATGCTCCATTCCTTCCGTTGGCGTAGAGCTCGAGCTCCACCTCTTTGGTCGTCGCGCGGTCCAGGTGGTCGAGATAGGTTTCCTTCACGACCACCTTGTTGTCTTCGATTCGCAGGATCCGGCCCTTGTTCTTCCCGATCGGCGTTCCGGCGCGCACGATGTAACCCTTCCCGGTCGGGTCCCTGACCAACGCGCGCGGCTCGTCGACTCCCCAGATGATTCCCATCACCATCAGCTGCGAGAGGTCGAAGCGTTCGAGTGGCGACGAAGTCGCGTCACTCTCCAGTGTCACCTGGCGCCGAATGTACGACCGGAACGGATCGGTCTTGTCCGATGGGTCGTAGTGATACGCAACCTGGACCGGCGCCTCCGGCGGGGCCTTCGCGGCCTTGACCACGGCCGGCTTTGCGGCGGCCGCGTCCTGCTTGTCCTTGCCGCCGCAGGCTGCCGCGCAGGCGACCATGAGCGCCAAGGCGCACGCGCGGCGCACGATTCGGAGCTCCCTCATCTCACGTTCCTTTCGCCGGCGGCGCGCTCGCGGGCAGCGCGCTCTTCGACGAGTCGTTGAAGTAGAAGGTCGCGGCGATTCCCTTCACCTTGAGCGTCGGGTTCTCGCCCGTGTCACTCTGGACCTCGAACGTGAGGTCGGTGAGGTTCACGATGCGCGAGAGATTCGCGACGCGGTCGAAGAAGAGGCCGATGTCGTGGTACTGGCCCGTGAAGCCCAGCTCGATCTGCTGCTCCGAGTAGAAGCCGCGGTCGATCTTCTTGCCCTGCTTGAAGGTCTGGATCTCGAGGCCCGACTTCTTTCCGAGCGTCGAGATGTTCGTCAGCAGCGCGGGCAAGTCACTCGATTCCGGGAGCTTCTCGAGCGCCGCCTGAAGCTGGTTGCCGAGCTCCTCGCGCTTCGCCTTGAAGCTCTCGAGATTGTTCGCGACCGCGCGCGCCGCCTGGATGTCCTGCTCCACCTTGGCGCGCCGCGTCTGCAGGCCCCGCAGCGTCGTCTGATTGCCGCCGAAGAAGAGCATCATGTAGAGGCCGATGACCACGAGCGCGACCGCGGCGAGCACGCCGCCGCGCGCCGGCGCGGGCAATCGGTCCAGCTTCTGGAGCAGCTTCTGGGCGTCGAGGTTTTCGGCAATCGCCATGACTCGCCTCTCTTAGTCCGCCGCCGGCTTCTTGCCGACCGGGCCGGGGGGAGGCTTCTGGCCGCCCCTCTTTGCACCGGGCTTGGTCGCGGGCTGTCCGGGGTTCTTCAGGTACGGGTATTGAGCGGTGAGCTTGAAGGCCGAGAGCTTGAGCCCGTCGACCTCCTCCAAGTGAGTCTCTTGCAGGTCGACCGAGGACAACATCGGTGAGTCCTCCAACACGGCCGCGAAGTCGGCGACGACTTCCGCGTCGATGCTGCGGCCTTCGAGCTCGAGCAGCCCGTTCTTCTCGACCATCTTCGTGAGCCACACGCGCTGCGGAATGCGCGTCGCCAGCTCGTCCATGATCTTGACCGGACCCATGCGTGCGGCCTCGATCTGATCGATGATCGCGAGCTTCTGCTCGATGTCCTGCTGCTCGGCCTGGAACTTCTTCACCTCGTTCATCGTGGCTTCGAGCTTCTTCAGCTCCGCCTCGCGCGCGGTGATCAGCGAGCGCTCATGCGAGATGCGCGCCGCCATCCAAGTCGAGAGCAAGAGACAGAGGGCGATGCCGGCGCCCGCGGCCATGAGCAGCAGCATTCCCTGCTTGCGCATGTTCGCGGCGCGGCGCGCCTCGCGAACGGGAAGGAGATTGATTCGAATCACTTGTCGTCCCCCTGCCGCATGCCGAGGCCGATCGCGGTGCAGAGCGCAGGACCGAGCTCTCGGAGGCGATCCTCGTCACCGGCGCTCGAGGCGATCTCGACGCGCTGGAACGGGTCGGCGATGTCGACGGCGATCTCGAGCTTGTCGTGGAAGATTCGGTCGAGGCCGGGAACGCGCGCGGCGCCGCCGCAGAGCAAGAGGCGCTCGATGCGCGCGCTCGATGCGGTCGCGCGGTAGAAATCGAGTGAGCGCTGGATCTCGCCGAGCATCGTCTCGGAGACCTCCCGCATCGCCTCTTCCACTTCCTGCGGGACGACGTCCTTACTCGCCTCGCCGGGACGACCACCAATCTTGATCCGCTCGGCTTCCTCGAATGTGATGCCGAGCGTCTTCTGAATCTCCTCGGTGTACTGATTGCCGCCGGAGGTGATGTCGCGCGTGAAGACCGGCACGGAGCCGTTCATCACGTTCATGTTGATGACCGACGCCCCGATATCGAGCAGCGCCACGGTCGAGTCGTCGGACGGCTCGTAGTTGTGCTGGTACATGTTGCCGACCGCGAAGGCGTCGACGTCCATCACCACGAGCGTGAGACCCGCCTCCGTGATGACGCTGTGGTAGTCGTCGATCAGGTCCTTCTTCGCCGCGACCAAGAGGACGTCCATCTGACCATCGATCCCCGTCTCGCGCAGGATCTGGTGGTCGATGTTCACTTCGTTGATGTCGAACGGGATGTACTGCTCGGCTTCCCAGCGGATCGTCTCTTCGAGCTCTTCCTTGCTCTGCGCCGGGAGCGAGATCCGCTTCACGATCACCGAGTGACCCGATACGGAAGTCACGACGTCTTTCGACTTGAAGCTGCCCATCGCGCAGGCTTCGGAGATCGCCGCGGAGATCGCCGGCGCGTTCATGAACGAACCCTGCACGATCGCCTCGGGCGGGAGCGCCGCGAAGCCGAACCCGCGCAGGCGGTAGCTCCCGCCGTGCGGCTCGAGCTCGACCGCCTTCACCAGCGAAGAACCGATGTCGAGTCCGATGACCGTCTTGCTTCCGAAGAGTGCCATGTCTCGCCTCAGTTCCCGCCTGGCATCGAGTCGCCCTGATGCGACGCGAGCAGGTGATCGACAGGTCGGTCACCGAAGACCGAGTCCTTGTCGGAAACGCGCAAGCCGAGCGCGTGGAGGATCTTGCGCTTGGTATCGAGTCGACAGGTCTTGCCCGCTTCGACGCGATCGATGGTCAGCGTCGAGAGACCAGCTTTGCGCGCCAGCTCGGCCTTGCTCATCATGAGCGCCTCGCGGATGCGCCGTACGTTGTTACTGGCCACTGAGACCCTCCATTTGCGAACCGGCAGAAGAAGTGAGTTCCGTTTGCATCGAGTCCGCTCGTGAGCTGGATCACCACTGGATCCGGGCTATTCGCCACGGGCCTTGATCGGCGGGCCGAAAAACCGACTTGAGGCTTGCCGATCCCTAGGTAGGCTTCAGCGACCCGCAGCGCGTCGAGCGCGCTAGAACTGTTCTTCGTCGTAGGCCGCTCCCTCGTCTTCTTCGGGTTCATCGCCTTCATGCGGCAGTGCTTTGTCCGTCACTCGACCCGCTGCCTTGGCGGAAGGCGCCTTCCGGGCCGAGGGCGTCGCCTCTCCCGCGGCCGTGTCGTCGTTGTCCGGTGAGTCGCCGGCCGCGTCGGTCGGCGAAATCTCGTCCGTCGCCGGAGCGGCTTGCTGCTTCGGGTTGGCGCTGGCGGGCGCTTGGTTCCAGTCGACCGAGAGCACCCAGGCCTGCGTCGCGCGGCCTCCGTACGGGTCAGTCACGGCGATCTTGATCGGGCTATTGCCCTTCGCGTCGTCGGGGACGGCCCAAGTCACGGCGCCCGACTGGTCGTCGACTCTCATGCCTTTGGGACCCTCGACGAGCTCGAACTTCAGGGGCGTGTCGTTGTCGGCGTCCTTCGCTCCCACCGAATACGTGTACGCGCCGTTCGGGGTCATCTCGTAGCTCGGCTGCGTCGTGATCACCGGGTCCGAATTCGCCACGGTCACGGGCGGCGACTGGACCCACGGCCCCGTGTCGCTGCCATCCGTCGCCGCTGCCGAGACCGCGACCTTGTCGCCCCGCTGGACGATTCCAGGCGACAGACGCGAGCTCGTCATGGCGGGAATCAGATCGCCGTTTCGGTACCACTGATAGGTGAGCTGGAACGAGTCACCATCCGCGTCCTCGGCGTTCGCCTGCGCCTCGACCATGCCAGCCGCCGTCACCTTCGAGCTCGAGATGAACACGGAGCGGACCTTCGGAGCGGAGTTCCCGATCGTGAGCGTCTTGGATTGGGCCGTCACCTCGTGCGTCGGGTCGGAGACGGTCGCGATCGCGTATACCATGTCTCCGCGGCTGAACGTGCCTGCGTCGACCACGGTGCCGTGCAGCTCGGGGACCGGCTGGCCGTTCTTGTACCACTCGACGCTGGTCATGAGTCGGTCGCGCTCCGGGTCGCGCGCCTTCAGGTCGAGCGTGAGTGGGTCCGCGGAGCCCGCGGGATTCGGCAAGAGCTCGGCGGTGTCGATCGTCGGCGGTTCGTTCGCCGCGCCGCTCTTCGGCGCTGCGCTCGGGCGAGGCGCCGTCGGGTCCGGCGCCACGTCGCTGGACTCACCGCAAGCGACGCACGCGACTGCGATCGCGACGGCGATGGCTCGCTTCATGACCGGCCTCCCCCTTGGAACGGAACGCTCCGAGGTAGCTCAGCTATCGGAGCCGGCCGGAAACGGATTGAGCGGGTCGACCGCGTACTCCTTGAGCTTGTACTGCAAGGCGCGCGGTGACAGCTCCAGAAGGCGAGCGGCGCGCGTGCGATTGCCGCGCGTGCGCACGAGCGCCAGGCGGATCAAGCGCTCCTCGAGCGCGCGCCCGAGGCGCTTGATCGAGAGATCCTCGCTGCTCGCCCCGAGCGAGTCACTCGAGTCAGGCGCGACAGACGCGTCGCTCGCGCCCGAAGCGCCCTCCTCCGCCGCGCTGGCGGGAGTGGCGAACGGAAACAGATCGCGGGTGATGCGCCGGCTGCGCGTGAGAATCAGCGCGCGCTCGAGCGAGTTCTCGAGCTCGCGCACGTTGCCCGGCCAGGCGTATGCCGCGAGCACATCCAGCACCTCGCGGTCGAGCGGGTCGACGGCCTTCCCGATGCGCCGCGCGTGCGCGGCGAGCAGCTGGTCGGCGAGCAAGGGAACGTCCTCGGGCCGTTCGCGCAGGGGCGGGACGTGGATCCGGAACACGTTCAAGCGATAGTAGAGGTCCGCGCGGAACTGATTCGCCGCGACCATTTGTTCCAGATCGCGCGCGGTGGCCGCGATGATGCGCACGTCGACCGGGAAGGTCTTCGCCGCGCCGACCGGCCGCACCTCTTCCTCCTGCAGCGCGCGCAACAGCTTCACCTGGATCGCGGGCGGCAGCTCCCCGATCTCGTCGAGGAAGAGCGTGCCTCCGTCCGCTTCGCGGAACATGCCGCGCGCCTCCGAGTCGGCGCCCGTGAACGCGCCGCGCACGTGGCCGAAGAGCTCGCTCTCGATCAGTGACTCGGGAATTGCGCCGCAGTTGACCGCGACGTACGGCTCCGCGGCGCGGTCCGAGAGACCGTGCACCGCGCGCGCAACGACTTCCTTGCCGGCGCCGCTCTCGCCCGTGACCAGTACGGTCGTCTTGTACTCCGCCGCGCGCTCGACGAGCTCGAAGACCTCGCGCATCGCCCCCGACGACGCCGCGATCGAGACACCGCCCGCCTCGTGCGAGAGAGCGCGCTTGAGCGTTCGGTTCTCGCGCCGCAGCCGCTCGCGCTCGTCTGCCTTGCGGATCGCGAGCAGCAGCTCCTGGGCCGTGAACGGTTTGGCGAGAAAGTCGTAGGCGCCCTTGCGCACCGCCTCGAGCGCTTGCTCGACTTGGCCGAACGCGGACATCACGATCACGGTGGCGTCGGGCTGGGCGCGCAGGAGATCTTCGAGGATCTCGAAGCCGCCGCGGCGCGGCATGCGCACGTCGCACAGGACCACGTCGAAGCGCTCGCTCTGCGCCGTGCGCAAGCCGACGTCGCCGTCGGGCGCAGTCGCGACCTCGTAACCCTCGTCCTCGAGGATCAGCCCGAGGCTGGAACGGACTCCCGCCTCGTCATCGATGATCAGCGCGCGGCGTTTCGCCATGGCCCGCGTCCGTATCGGCGGCGGGCAACACCAATCTGAAGCAAGTTCGCCCGGACTGACTCGCGACTTCGAGTCTTCCGCCGAGCAGCTCGGCGAGCCGATGCGCGTTCCAAAGGCCGAGGCCGGAGCCCTCCCCCGGTTCCTTGGTCGTGAAGAAGGGATCGAAGACGTACGGCAGGTGCTCTGGATCGATGCCTGGACCGTTGTCGATGACGCTGAAGGCGACGGAGTCGGGCGCGCGCTCCGTATTGTGACTCTCGCGCACGCGGTCCGAAGCGCGGCGCGCGGGACGCGAAGGGTCATGCGTGCACTGCGCCGCCAGCTCGATCTTCGGCTCGTGCGCGCCGCGCAGCGCGTGCGCGGCGTTCTCGATCAAGTTCACGAAGATCTGCTCGATGCGGCGCCGGTCCACCTCGACGAGCGGCAGGCCCGACTCGACGGAGGTCAGGAGCTCGATCCCCGCGAGCAGCGGCTGCGGCCGGACCCGCTCGGCGACGCGCTCGATCAGCTCGGCGGAGCCGGTGCGCTCGAGCGACAAGGCGTCCGGACGCGACAGATCGAGCATCTCGCGCACGAGCGTGCGGATGCGCAGCGCCTCTTCGCCGATGCGCTCCGCGAGCTCGCGCGTGCGCTCGCTCGCGCCCCGGTCTCGCTGACACATTTCGGCGTAGCCCAGGATCGCCGCGACGGGATTGCCGACCTCGTGCGCGACGCCGGCCGCGAGCTGGCCGACGCCGGCGAGGCGGCGCCCGCGCGCGAGCGCCTCGTGCGCTTGGGCGAGCGCGCCGCGATCGGCCTCGAGCGCCTCGGCCATGCGGTTGAACGAGCGCGCGAGCTCGGCGAGCTCGTCAGGCCCATGCGGTGCGAGGCGCGCGCCGAGATCGCCCGCCGCGAGCCGCCGCGTTCCCTTCGAGAGCTCCGCGAGCGGCAGCACGACCCGGCGCCGCAGCAAGCCTGCGCCGAACGCTACGAAGACCGAGGTCGCAATGAACAGCACCCACGCGCCCGCGCCGAGCAGCGGCGCGAGCCGCGCGCGGTAGCTGTCGCCCGAGTAACGCCCGACCAGAAAGCCCTCTTCGCCCGAGCGCGTGTGAATGCGCGTCGCGATCGCGAGCTCGCCACTCGCGAGGCTCCCCTCTTCGACCGCCTCCTCGCCCTGGCGCGCGGCCGCGACCAGCGGCGCGAGGACTCCGCGCTCGCGCGGATCGAGTGACTCGGCCAGGAGCGCGCGCCCGGACGCATCGAGCACGCGGAACTCGCCGCCGGCGATTCGCGGGCTGGTGGCGCGCGCCAGCGCGGCCAGGTCATCGAGCCGGTTGGCGCCGTGCTCCAGCGCGGCCTCCAGGTGCCGCGAACCCATGCGCAGCCGCTCGAGCGCGTCCTCGCGCACGATGCGCGCCGAAAGACTCGCCATCGCGACGGCGACCAGGGCGATGCCGGCGAACGTCATCACGAACAAGTTCGCGACGATCTCGACCTGGACCCCGCCGCGCAGGCCCTTCACGGCCGCACCAGGAAGTGGTCGAGCAGGTTCGGTTGGAACAGGAACACCAGGCCCGCCAGGGCGAGCGCGGGCCCGAACGGAATTCGTGTCTGGCGGCCTCCGCGCACCCACGCGAGCATCGCCACGCCGTACACGATGCCGACGAGTGAGCCGACGATCAATACGCCGAGCGCGCCCTCGAGCCCGAGAAAGCTAGCGAGCATGGCCACCAGCTTCACGTCGCCCATGCCGAGCCCGATCTTGCCGGAGAATTTCTCGTAGCCTGCCGAGATCGCCCAGAGCGCGCCGCCGATGCACACCACCCCGAGCAGCGCGTCGCGCCAATCGACGCCGAGCTGCGGCGCGGCAATCGAGAGCGCGAGCCCGAGGGCGACACCAGGCAGTGTGATCGAGTTCGGAATGATCTGGTGGTCGATGTCTATGAACGTCACCGCAATCAGCGCCGCCGCCAGCCCCCAGTCGATCAAGAGCCTCGCGCTCGGCCCGTGCGCCCAGAGGAGCGCCGCGAAGACGCCGCCGGTCAGCGCTTCCACGAGCGGATAGCGAGCCGAGATGTGCGCGCCGCAGGCGCGGCAGCGACCGCGCAGCGCGACGTAGGACAGAAGCGGAACGTTGGCCCAAGCAGGGATCGGCGCCTCACAACCCGGACAGTGAGAGCCGGGCCGAACGAGTGACTCGCCGCGCGGCAGACGCCAGACGACGACGTTGAGGAAGCTGCCGATGCACGCGCCGAGCACGAATGCGAACGCCGTCGACACCGGCGCTGAAATGCCGAGCTCCCCCATGACGCGAGACAGTAGCGCGATCTAGCGGAAGTCGCGCCGCTGGAACAGCACGACCGCGCCCGCCATGAGGATGAACGAGTACAGCACCGCGTAGAGCGCAGCCATGCCAGCGCGCGCCAGCTCGATCGGATTGCCGGCGCTCGCGTCCGCCTTGAAGTCGAGCCGGTCGAGGTTCGGCAAGGTCCAGTAAAGCGCCTCGAGCAACTGCTTCAGGCCCGCGACGTCGGACGTCTTCCCGAACGCGCGCAGGTCCGCGAGCAGATGCCCGACGATCCAGAGCGCGACCGTGAACATTCCGGCGAGATACGGCGAGGTGAAGCTCGAGAAGAACATCGCGATCGCGGTCACGAGCGCGAGCTCGAGATAGATCAGCCCGATCGCCCAGACCAGGCCCATCGAGAACTCCGAGCCCTTCCACACCAGCACACCGAGGAAGCACCCGCTCATGATCGCGACCTCGACGGCGAGCAGTGACAAGAGTCCCGCGTACTTCCCGACGATGAACTCCCAGCGCCGCACTGGCTTGGAGAGCATCGTGTACACGGTCTTCGTCGAGATCTCGCGGTAGACCAGGTTGATGCCGACGAAGATCGCGATCAGCACGCCGAAGAACGAGATCGAGGAGAGCCCGATGTCGCGGTAGATGCGCTCGTCCTTCCCGATCTGAACCTGCGCGAGCAGGATCGAGCTCGCGATCATCAGCGCGGCGAACAGAAGCAAGTTGTAGAGCAGCTTGTCGCGTACCGCTTCGCGGTACGTGTTCAGCGCGAGCACCCAGATTCGCGCAAGCGAGCTCATCGACTCTTCTCCTGCTGCAGACCCTCGAGCAACAGGTCCTCGAGACTCTTTCGCTTGGGCACGAAGCTGCGCACGCGGCCCCCGCTCGCGCGCACGCGATCGAGCGCCTTCTCGCCGTCGCTCTCGCCGGCGAACTCGAACAGGAACCGGTTGCCCTGCACGACCGCGCGCCGGGACGCGCGCTGCAGCTCGGCGTGGAGTGACTCGGAGATCGACTCGACCACGAGCTCGCTGCCGACCACTTCTTGGCCGAGCAGCTCGTCGAGATACCCCTGCTTCACGATCCTGCCGGAGAGAATGATCGCCACCTGGTCACAGACGACCTCCGCGTCCTCGAGGATGTGCGACGAGAAGAACACCGTCTTGCCCTCGTCGCGCAGCGACAGGATGATGTCGCGGATGTCCTTGCGGCCGAGCGGATCGAGGCCCGACATCGGCTCGTCGAGAATCACGATGTCGGGGTCGCCGACGAGCGCCTGCGCGAGCCCCGCCCGCTGGCGCATGCCCTTCGAGTAGCGCCGAATCTGACGATCGGCAGCCGCGCCGAGACCGACGCGCTCCAGCAGCTTCGGGATGCGCTCGCGGCGCACTTCCTTCGGGATGCCGAGCAGCGCGCCGTGAAAGTCGAGAAACTCAGTCGCGCTGAGATAGTCGTGGAAGAACGTGCCCTCCGGCAGGAAGCCGAGGCGGGCGCGGCTGTTCGGATCGCTCACCGGAATTTCGTGCAGCCAAGCCTCGCCTGCGGTCGGCAGCACCAAGCCCGTGAGTACCTTGATCGTGGTCGTCTTGCCCGCGCCGTTCGGACCGATGAACCCGAAGATCTCGCCGGCCTTCACGTCGAGATCGACGTCGACCACCGCCTCGACGGGGCGCATCCAGAA
>JBGQIB010000076.1:0-20778 GCA_041498295.1 bacterium
CGAACGGGTCCTCGGCGTTGACGTCCTCGAGATTACCGCTCGGCAGCGGTTGATCGTTGTCGCTCTGTCCGCGCAGGTCGTCGAGGTTCACCATCGACACACCGCGTGTCTGATTCACGAGCAAGTGGAAGTCGTCCATCCCGAGGCCGAGACTGGTCGCGACTTCATCCTCGGTCGCGGGTCGCCCGAGTCTCTGCTCGACGGCGTTCGTCGCCTGCTCGAGCTGGCGACTCTTCTGGCGCACCGAGCGCGGCACCCAGTCGAGCGAGCGGAGCTGGTCCAGGATCGCGCCGCGTATTCGGAACTCGGCGTACGTCTTGAACTTGCAGTCTTTGGTCGGGTCGTACTTGTCGACCGCGTCCATCAGCCCGATCACGCCGGTGTTGTGCAGATCCTCGAGGTCGACGTGCGACGGCAGTCTCACCGCGATGCGACTCACGATGTAACTGATCAAGGACGTGTGTTCGATGACGATCCGTTCCTTGAGCTCCGGCGGAATGCGTCCATGCCGTTGCCAAGCTTGCCGGATGAGAGACTCCATCCGCCCCATCTCCTCCAGGACCATCTGTGTGCCGAGGCCCATGCGCGTGCAGGCTTGTGCAAAGGAGGTGCCCGGCGCTCCATCGGCGCACGTGGGCACGCGCTTGAACCGCGCGCGGCATCGCTCTCGCGCACGCAAGTCATCGGAAACAGAGAGGAATGTCGGGACTCGCCCGGCTTCGGTCGGACCCGGAGGCGACTGTCCGCGAGCGGCCGCCTACGCGCGTTGGTGTCGGTTCCTTGACGCTCGCGATCGGTGCGACCGTTGGGATCCCGTCACCGACGGTCTCAAACGAATGCTCGATTCAGCCGAAGCGCGCGAAGTGATCTTCGATGACGAAGACGATCTCCGCGTGGCTCCGGTTCGGCGAGTCGCACCTCGTTACATGGTGCGTATCCCAGCGGTCCTGCGCGTAGGGACGACGGAAATCAGCGGTGCCATCGTGGACGTCTCGGACAGCGGCGCGCGCGTCGAGTGTAAGTCGATGTTGCTCGCGCCGGGGAGCTCGGTCGCGCTCGAGTTGCGCTGGCTCAAGACCTCCGAGCCGATCTCGATGCTCGCGAAGTTCGTGCGCGAGACGCCGGCCGGCTGCGCGCTCCGCTTCGTGGATCCCGATCCGTTCCTGCGCGTCTTCGTGAAGCTCGCACGCGCCCACGGCGCGACCACCTCGGACCGCACAGACAAGAGCCTCACTGAGTTCTAAGCGGGTTGACCCGCGCGGACGCCGCGCGCGTCAACCCGCACTACGCTCGGCTGCGCCTCGTTGCGCGCGTTCGGCTTGCGTTCCTAGCGTGCGAGCGCGCGGCGGAGTTCTTCGCGGACCTCCGCGGAGTGACCGAGGTCGAGCTCGAGGAGCTGCGCGCTGAGCGCGCGGTACAGGTCGGCCAGCTCGGGGGCTCGGCCGAGGCGTTCCAGGTGACGCGCGACGCTGTCGGGCTCGCCGCGCGAGATCGGGCCGGAGAGCGCGCGCTCGAGCGGCAGCGCGCTGGCATTGGCTGCGGCGCCGGCCAGTAGCGGCGCGAGGGCCGCGCGCGCCTCCGCTTCGGGCAGACCGGCCAAGGTCCACGCGCGCCGCGCGGCGAGCAGGAGCGCGACCCCGAAGTTGCTCGCGAACACCGCCGCCGCGTGGTAGAGCGTGCGGTCCACGCCGTCGATGCGCAGCGCGCGCGCGCCCAACCCGCCCGCGAGCGCCTCGAGCTGCGCCGACAGCGCGGGCGGCCCCGCGATCCCGATCGTGACTCCGGCGAAGGCGTTCGGCGCCGAGTCACCGAGCGCGAACGCGCGCAGCGGATGAAAGCCGCCCGGCAGCGCATCGCGCGCCGCGGCCGGATCGAGCACCGAGAGATCGAGACCGCCACTCGTGTGCACGACCGCCTGACCCGCGCGCCAGGACAGCTCGGCGGCGACAGGCGCGACGGCTGCGTCCGGCAACGTCAGAAAGACCAGATCGCAGCGGCCCGCGACCTCCTGCGCCGACGCGGCTTGCGCACCGGCGATGCGGCGCGCGAGCGCCCGCGCGGTGTTGTCACGCCGACTCGCGATCGCGGCAACGGTGTGGCCCTTCTCCGCGAGCGACAGCGCCAGCGCGCTCCCGACCCGGCCCGCACCGATGATCCCGATGACCGACACTGCCGCCCCTTTTCCGCACTCCCGCGCGTGCACTCTAACTCGGCAACTGTGCTGCCGATATTGTGAGGGGCGGACTTCGACGTGGCGGAACTCTACACACGCTTCCCGAGCACGATTCTCCGGCAGCGCTTCGAGCGCGCGCGGGCGCTGTCGCTCGAGGCGCAGATGCGCGAGTGCGTCGACTATCTGCAGAACCCCGAGGTGCTGATCCAGGAGTTCGTCGATGCGTATACCGCGATCGAGAGCTGCTGCGATCCCGACGAGCAAAAGTTTCAGGTCGTAGCGCCGGGTCCGGAAATTCCGGCATCACGCGCGGCGCTGCTCGACCGCCTGTTCGCGAATGGCGCGGTCTCGGTCTTCGACACGGTGCCGTTCGAATTCACGTGTGTCGCGCGCGACGTCGCGTCGATGTCGGGCAGCACTGGCAACCCGCTGCCGCACATCGACGGGCTCGACTACGTCGGCACCATGATCGACTCCGAGCCCGTCGGCGTGCTCGGCGTCGTCCAGCACGACGCGCAGACGACGCCGTTCTCGCTGTTCCTGCGCTTGATCACGTGTCTCGCGGAAATCGCGCCGGACGCGCAGCTCAGCGCCGCCGACGCCGCTCTGTTCAAGGGCGGGCTGGGCGTCGAGCCCAAGCTCGACCTGCAGCTCGTGCTTCGCGAAGCCGAGACCGAGCCGGCGCAGGCCACGCTGCGTCAGCTCACGCACGATCTCGCGGAGGCGTTCTACGCGGGAATCTCAGAGGAGTGGCAGTTCCCCGACGTGCTCCGGAACATCGTCTGTCTGTTGCCCGCACCGTCGGACTCGGACGAGCTCCTTATCCTCGAGTGGTGCGTCTAGGCGATCTCGCTATGGTCCGCGCGTGGCTGGCGCGCCCGTCCGGTTCCTGTTCGACTACATCTCGCACAACGCCTATCTGGCATGGACGCAGATCGGTGTCGTCGCGGCGCGCTGCGGGCGCGAGGTCGAGCCCGAAGCGGTCCTGTTCGCGGGACTGCTGAACGCGTACAAGCAGCTCGGGCCCGCCGAGGTTCCGCCGAAAGCGCGCTGGATGGTGCTCGACGTCGTGCGCAAGGCGCGGCGTCTCGGGGTTCCGATCGCGCCGCCCGCGTCGCATCCGTTCAATCCGCTACTCTCGCTGCGCGCGACTCACGCGGCGCCGCGCGGCGATCCGCGTCGCCGCCTGATCGACGGATTGTTTCGCGCGGTCTGGGGCGAGTCGCAGGACGTGTCGGACGCGGCCGTGGTCGGCCGCGTCGCGCGCGCGGCGGGACTCGACGCAGATGCGCTGCTCGCCGCCGCGGCCAGGGACGCCGCGAAGAGCGCCCTGCGTGCAGCGACCGATGGCGCCGTGCGCGACGGCGCGTGGGGCGTTCCGAGCTATCTCGTCGACGGCGAGATCTTCTGGGGCTTCGACGACCTCGGCCACCTCGAGCTGTTTCTCAGCGGGCGCGATCCGCTCGGACCCGGCGACCGCGAGCGCTTCACGAGCTACGGCGCCAGCGCGCGCCGGCGCCGGCCCGAAGAGAAGTGACTCACGTCAGGCGGGCAGCAGCTCCGACGCGATCTTCCGCGCCACGTTGCCGTCGACGTCGCCCTTGTGTGCCTTCATCAGCGCGCCCATCACGCGGCCGAGATCCTTCGCCGACTTCGCGCCGCTCTCGGCGATCGCGCTCTCGACCCACGCGCGCGTCGTCGCTTCGTCCGCCTGCTTGGGCAGAAAGCCGAGGATGATCTCGAGCTCCGCGCGCTCGTTCGCCGCTTGCTCGGTGCGGCCCGCGCCGTCGAACGCCTCGATGCTCTCCTTCCGCTGTTTCTCGAGCCGGCGCAGGATGGGCACGCACTCCTCGTCCGACACCGTGTCCGAGCCGTCTTCCTTCAAGCGCAGCAAGAAGGCCGCTCGGATGTTGCGAAGTGCCTGCAAACGGAGCTTCTGCTGCGCGCGCAGAGCGTCCTTCATCTGGTTGCTGACTTCGTCGAAGATCGACATCGCGCGAGTGTGCCACAGCGCCGCGCTGCTCGCGCTATGTGTCGCCTGTGTCGCATGCGCGTCGCAGGCGACGGAGCCCGCGCTGTTTCGCGGCGAGGTCCTCGGATTCGGAGGCGGACCGGAGCGATATTCGTCGTGGTTCGCCGACGAGCGCGACGGCGTCATCTACTTCGGCCTCTCGCCGTTCTGGACGGAGCTGCGCGCGCACGGCGGCGATCCGACAGCGGACCTGCTGGAGCCGAGCGCGCACTTGATCGGGCGCTTCGAGGTCGAGCGCGAGCGCTTCTTGCCGCCCCTGCTCGCGCGCCGGCCGGGCCCGGACTCGCGCTCCTCCGTGTGGGACGTGCTGGCGCATCCGAACGGCTGGATCTACTACACGACTTACTTCGAGGAGATGGGCCGCGTGCGCCCCGGCATGGGCGACGTCGAGCACTTCGACTCACTAGGCACGGGTCTGAACGAGATCGCCCTCGGGCCAGACGGGAGTCTCTACGTCACCCGCTACGGCGGGGGCATCGAGGGCAAGCGAACCAGCGGAGACGGCTCGGTGGTGGTGATTTCGCCCAACGGAGCGCTGCTGCGCGAGGTGTCGCTGCACGCGCGCGACGGCGCGGTGACCGCGCCGAAGAGCATCGCGGTCGATCCGAAGAGCGGCGAGGTCTGGCTGAACGCGGACGTCATCGCGCCGGACGGCAAAGTCTCGTTCAGCGCGTTCCATCTCGGACCGAACTTGAACGTGATCGCGCACAGCGACGCGCCACCCGAGCTGATGTTCGTCAGCTTCGACCGCGCCGGGCGCGGCTTCTTCGTCGAGGACCGAGACGGCCGGGTCGAGCTGCGAGTGACTCGCGCGGGCGCAGAGCTCGCGCGCCTCGACCTCGGCGAGCGCGTGCCGATGGACTTCGCGCAGGACGTCCACTTCGCCGCCGACGGCACCGCCGCGATCGCGTTCTGGTCGGGCCGGGTCGAGCTGGTGCGCGAGGCGAGCGGAACGTACGAGCACGCCCGAGTCAACCTCGTGCGTCCGGCCGAGTGCGCGAGCCCGCAGCAGAACGCGGTCTTTTACAGCGCGTTCGTCGAAGCGCGCGCCGTCTACGCGACACTGTATTGTGACGCCGCGATCGCGCGCGCCCCGCTGCCCGACGGCTTCCGTTCCACTCGCTAGAGCGAGCGATCCTCGGGCCGGCCCGTCGGCCGCATCAGGCCTTCCTGAGCGACGGACGCGATCAGCTCCCCCGCGCGCGTGAAGATCGTGCCGCGCGCGAAGCCGCGCGCGCCCGCGGAGATCGGGCTCTCCTGCGCGTACAAGAGCCAGTCATCGGCGCGCACGTCGCGGTGGAACCAGATTGCGTGGTCGAGGCTCGCCATCATCACCGGGCCCAGTGACCCCGAGCGACCGTGCGGCAGGATCACCGTATCGAGCAGCGACATGTCGGACGCGTAGGCGAGCACGCAGCGGTGGAAGAATGGGTTCTCGGGCAGCGCGCCGTTCGCGCGGAACCACACCACGTTGCCGCCGCGCCGCGGCGCTCCGCCCAGAAACGTCGGCGGCCCTACGTGCCGCAAGTCGATCGGCCGATCGCCGCGCGTCCACGGGAACGAGCCCGGCGGCAGCGCATCCGCCCGCTCCTGCCAGGTCGGGAGTGACTCGGGCGGCGGCGCGGCGGGCATCTCGAGCTGCTGGTGCTCGTAGCCGACCTCGCGCACCTGGAACGACACCGCGACGGTGAAGATCGCCTGGCCGTGCTGCACCGCGACCACGCGGCGCGTGGTGAAGCTGTGTCCGTCGCGAATCCGGTCGACGGTGTAGAGCACGGGAAGCGACGGATCGCCCGAGCGCAAGAAGTACGCGTGCAGTGAGTGAGCCGCGCGCCCGTCGACGGTACGGCCCGCCGCCGCGAGCGCCTGCGCCGCGACCTGGCCGCCGAACAAGCGCTCGCGCTGCCCAGCCTCGTTCCGGCCGCGAAAGATGTTGCGCTCGATCTCCTCGAGCGCGAGCAAGTCGACGAGAGAGTTCGGCGGCGCGTCCATCGCCCGCTTCATACCACGAGGCGGGCCCCTGCTACACTGCGCCGATGGAGATCAACGGTATGGCGCACGTCATCCTGACGGTGCGCGACTTCGCGAAGGCGCGCGCGTTCTACGGCGCGCTGCTCCCATTTCTCGGGCTGAAGCCGGTCGTCGACGCTGCCAACTACTACTACTGCGTCGGCGGCCGCACCGCGCTCGGCATCCGCCCGGCGGCGCCGGAGCGCGCGGCCGAGGCATTCACTCAGGAGCGCAGCGGTTTGCACCACCTGTGTTTCCGCGCGCGTTCGCGCGAGGACATCGAGGAGTTACATCGCTTCCTGGTCGCGCAGCGCGCGCTGATCGTGCACCCGCCCGAGGACGGTGCCTGGGCGCCCGGTTACTACTCGGTGTTGTTCGAGGATCCGGACGGTATCCGCCTCGAGCTGAACTTCGTACCCGGGCGCGGGCTGCTCGAGTCCGGCGCGGTGCGCGGCGCATGAGCGAGCTCGAGATCGAGTTTCAGCTGCTGCGCAGCGCGACGTTCGACTGGACGAACGCGCTCGCAGCTCGGCTCGAGGAAGAGGGCGTGCCGCATCGAGTCACTCCAGTCGGCGAGCGCCGCGCGACCGACGTCCAGTGGGCGGTGTACGTCCCGTTCACGGAGCTCGAAGTCGCGCGCGAGATCGACCGCGAGGTCATGCTCGAGCTGTTCCCGGATCTGCCGGAGGACTTCGACCCCGCCTCGCACGACACCAGTCGCTGTCCCGCCTGCCAGGAGTCCGTGCTCGAGGGCGCGACGACCTGCGCGAGCTGCGGGCTCGCGTTCGTCGACGCGGAGTAGGGACCCGCGGGCGTCCCGTGCGCCGCGTGCATCTCGTCGAGCTGGAGGACCTGCCGTGGTTCCCGCGCGTCATTCGCGACGGTGCGACTACCTATCTCGCTTGGATCACCGCGCGCTCGGGTCAGATCGAGTTTCTCGTGCCCACGCTCGAGCGTCTGCTGCGCCGCACCGGCGAGCTCGCGATCGTCGATCTGTGCTCGGGCGGCGCCGGCCCGATGCCCGGCGTCGTCGCGGGCTTGCGCGCGCGCGGCTTGCGGGTTCACGCGACGTTGACCGACTTCTACCCGAACGTCGAAGCGCTCGCTCACGTGTGCGCGGAGTCCGATGGTGCGTTGAGCTACTCGCCAAAATCCGTCGACGCGATGCGCGTACCCGCCGAGCTCCGCGGCGTGCGGACGCTCTGGAACGGCTTCCATCACTTCCGCCCCGAGCACGCCCGCGAGATACTCGCGGGCGCGGTTCGCGCGCGCCGGCCGATCGCCGTCTTCGAGCTCCTGAACCGTCAGCCGCTGTACCTGGTGAGTCTCTTCTTCTCGCCGTTCGTTGCGCTGCTCACCGTACCGTTCTGGCGACCGTTCCGCGTCTCGTCGCTTTTCTTCTGCTGGGTCGTACCACTGATTCCGTTCGTGATCCTGTGGGACGGAATCGTGTCGTGGCTGCGCATCTACAGTGAGTCGGAGCTGCGCGAGCTCGTGACATCGTTCGCGGCCGAACCCTACGACTGGGAGATCGGGAAGATCCGCCTCGGCCGACTGCCCGTGCACGCGAGCTATCTGCTCGGCGCAGCGCGCGCCGCTTCCCCTGCGCATCCGCTTTCGTGATACGGTCGCCTGCCTGCTGGATGCGAAGGGGAGGGTCGCGATGAGGTCCGGGCCGCGGATTCGAGCGCTCGCGATCGTGTTGGCGGCCGCGCTCGCGTGGTCCGAGGCGCGCGCGCAGAGCAACGTTCTGCCGTCCTGGAACGCCGGGCCGGCGAGGCTCGCGATCGTGAAGTTCGTAGCGGATACGACCACCGTGCGCTCAGCGACCTTCGTTCCGCCGGACGAGCGCATCGCGGTCTTCGACAACGACGGCACGCTCTGGTCCGAGCAGCCGATGTACTTCCAGCTCATCTTCGCGCTCGACCGCATCAAGGCGCTCGCGCCGAAACACCCGGAGTGGAAGACGAAGCAACCGTTCAAGGCGGTGCTCGAGGGCGACACGAAGGCTGTCCTCGGCGGCGGCGAGAAGGCGCTCCTCGAGGTCATCGCCGCGACTCACGCGGGCATGACCACGGAAGAGTTCGAAGTCATCGTGACTGACTGGATCGCGAGCGCGCGAGATCAGCGTTTCAAGCGCCCGTACACCGAGCTCGTCTTCCAGCCGATGCTCGAGTTGCTTGCGTACCTGCGCGCGAGCGGCTTCAGGACCTACGTCGTCTCGGGCGGCGGCATCGAGTTCATGCGCCCGTGGACGGAGAAGGTCTACGGCATTCCGCCCGAGCAGGTGATCGGCAGCTCGATCAAGACGAAGTTCGAGCTGCGCGACGGCAAGCCGGTGTTGCTGCGCCTGCCCGAGCTGGACTTCATCGACGACAAGGCCGGGAAGCCCGTGGGCATCAGCAAGTTCATCGGCCGGCGTCCCGTGTTCGCGTTCGGGAACTCGGACGGCGACCAGCAGATGCTCGAGTGGACCGCGGCGGGGCAGGGCGCGCGCTTCATGGGCCTGGTGCATCACACCGACGCCGAGCGTGAGTGGGCGTACGACCGCAAATCCCCGATCGGCACGCTCGACAAGGCGTGGGACGAAGCGGTCGCCAAGGGCTGGACGATCGTCGACATGAAGACCGACTGGAAGGTCGTCTACCCGAATCCTCTGTGACTCGAGCGAGAACCAAAGCGTTCGCGCTTGTCGCTGGCGCAGTCACGCTGGCCGGACTCGGCGCTGTGGCGTTGTACCTCGTGCGGTCTGCGCCCCCGCCTGTGCCAACCCCTGCGGCGGCAACCACGCCTGCGCCTGCGCCGCCCGCCGCGCTCGAGTTCGTCGGCAGCGAGGCTTGCGCGAGCTGTCACGCCGCGGAGGCGGCGGCTTGGCGGGAGTCACAGCACGCGCGCGCCATGCAGCTGCCCGATGCGCGCACGGTCCTCGCCTCGACCTCCGGAGGCCCGCTGCGCGAGCGCGATGGCCACGACTTCATCCACGCCATCGGCCCCGACGCCAAGCCCGGGGACTTCTCCGTGAAGTACACCTTCGGGCTCGAGCCCCTCCAGCAGTATCTGCTGGAGCTGCCCGGCGGTCGCCTTCAGGCCTACACGAGCGCCTGGGACACCCACGCGAAGCGCTGGCTCGATCTCTATCCGAAGGAGAAGCTCGTGCCCGGCGACGAGCTGCACTGGACGGGACGACAGCAGAACTGGAATCACATGTGCGCCGACTGTCACTCGACCGACGTGCGCAAGCGGTACGACGCGACGGCGCGCACGTACGACACGCGCTTCGCGGAGATCAGCGTCGGATGCGAGGCGTGTCACGGCCCGGGCTCGCGGCACGTCGCCTGGGCTCGGGAGCCCGGTGGCAAGGGTCCGCTCGGACTCACGGCTCCGCTGCGCGAGCGCCAAGGCGTTCAATGGACGATGAACGCCGAAAGCGGCATCGCGGCGCGCAGCGCGCCGCGCGAGACGGAGCAGGAGATCGAGGTCTGCGCGCAGTGTCACTCGCGCCGCGCGCAGATCGCCGAAGGCTACCACGCCGGTTCAGCGCTGCTGGATCACTACCGGCCGGCACTGCTCGTCCCGCCGCTCTACCACGTCGACGGCCAACAACACGACGAAGCGTACAACTGGGGCTCGTTCCTGCAGAGCCGCATGTACGCCAAGGGAGTCACCTGCAGCGATTGTCACGAGCCCCACAGCGGCAAGCTTCGCGCCGCGGGCAACGCGCTCTGCGCGCAGTGCCACGCGCCGGAGAAGTACGACCAGAAGTCACACTATTTCCACGCGCCGGGCTCGCAAGGCGCGGCGTGCGTCGAGTGTCACATGCCCAGCGCGACGTACATGCGGGTCGATCCGCGGCGCGACCACAGTCTGCGCGTGCCGCGGCCGGATCTGTCGGTCTCGCTGGGCGTGCCGAACGCGTGCGAGTCGTGTCACCGCGAGCGCGGCGCGAAGTGGGCGGCGGCCGCGGTGCGCAAGTGGTACGGCCGCGACGCGCGCGGCTTTCAGACGTTCGCCGAGGCTTTCCATGACGCCGAGCTCGACCGCCCCGGCGCGCTGAAGTCACTCGCCGCGCTCGCGCTCGATGCGAGTCAGCCCGCGATCGTCCGCGCCTCGGCGCTCGCGCGGATGGAGGGCTCGGTCGATCCCGCGATCCCCGACGCCGCGGCACGCGGCACGAAGGATGCGAACGGGCTCGTGCGGTTGGCGGCGACGGACCTCGCCTCGGAGCTCCCCTTCGCGCCGCGCACGGCCGAGATCCTGCCCTTGTTCGCCGACCCGCTCCTCAGCGTGCGCATCGCCGCCGCGAATGCGCTCGCCGAGCTGCCCGATACGCAGGTCCCCGAGTCCCTGCGCAGCGCGCGCGTGCGCGCCAGCGAAGAGTATGTGGCGGCGCAGCGCTACGCGGCGGACCGACCCGAGGCGCACGTGAATCTCGGCACGTACTTCGCGCGCCAAGGACACTTCGCCGAAGCGCAGGCCGAGTTCGCGATCGCGCGCGAGCTCGATCCGAGCTTCGTCCCCGCGTACGTGAACTCCGCCGACGCGTACCGCGCGGGGAATCGCGACGCCGACGCGCTGCGCGTGCTCGAGGAAGCGCGCGAGCGCGCGCCCAAGAACCCGGACGTCGAATTCGCGCTGGGACTCACGGAAGCAAGGCTGAAGGACCGCGAGGCCACGGTTGCCGCGCTCGAGCGCGCCGCCGCGCTCGCGCCGGACGTCGCTCGCTATAGCTACACGCTCGCGATCGCGCTGCACTCCTTCGACCGTACCTCCGAGGCGCTGAAGGTGCTCGAGCGCGCCGCGGCGAAGTGGCCCACGAACCGGAACGTGCTGCTCGCGCGCGCGACCATGCTGCGCGACGCGGGTCAGCGCGACGCAGCGCGCAAGGCCGCCGAGGCGCTGGCCGCCGCGTTCCCCGGCGACCCCGACGCGAGCACACTCTTGGAACAGATCCGCTGAGTCAGTCGAGCTGGAGCGCACCCATCATCGCGCGCACGCGCTGGTGGAAGTCGTACGGATAGATCAGCTCGAGCGCCGACGCGTCGTCCAGACGCTTGCGTTCCTCCTCCGGCAGCACGAGGTCGGCCGCGCCGAGGTTGTCTTCGAGCTGCTCGAGCGTGCGCGCCCCAAAGATCGGCGAAGTGACACCCTTCTGCGACGCACACCAGCCGAGCGCCACCTGACTCGCCGTCTTGCCGAGTGACTTCGCGACGCCGATCACGGCGTCGGCGATCGCGAGATTCCGCTCTGACTTGAAGCGCTCGCGGTTCATCGGGTCGACCGCGGCGCGCGAGCCCGCGGGCGCGTCGCCGCTCTTGCTCACCTTGCCCGTCAGGAGGCCCCCGCCGAGGGGGCTCCAGGGAATCACGCCAATGCCTTCCTCGATGCACAGCGGCAGGTGCTCGCGCTCGATGTAGCGGCACACGAGCGAGTACTGCGGCTGCAGACAGTCGAAGCGCGCCGTCCCGAGCTCGCGCGCCAGTGCTGTGGCCTTCATCAGCTGCCACGCGGAGAAGTTCGAGCAGCCGATGTAGCGCACCTTGCCCGCGCGCACGCAGGCGTCGAGCGCGCGCAGTGTCTCGTCGAGCGGCGTGGTCGGGTCGTACGCGTGGACCTGATACAGATCGATGTAGTCGGTGCCCAGCCGGCGCAGGCTCGAGTCGACCGCGTCGAGGATGTGCTTCCGCGACAACCCCATGTCGTTCACGCTGCGGCCCATCGGCCCCGCAACCTTCGTCGCCAGGATCACCTGCGCACGCTTGTTTCGAATCGCCCGCCCGGTGATCTCCTCCGAGACACCCGTCGAGTACACGTCAGCGGTGTCGACGAAGTTCCCGCCCGCGTCGAGAAAGCGCGCCACGATGCGCGCCGACGTCGGCTCGTCACAGCCCCACTGCGTGTTCCCGAACGTCATGGTGCCGAGGCAGAGATTCGAGACCTTCAGCCCCGTGCGGCCGAGCTTGCGCAGCTTCATGGTGATCCTCCCGTGTGTATCGGGAGGGAGCCTATCATGGACTCACACTCGGAAAGCGGCCACCAACGCGCGCAGCCTCTCGACCTCGCTCGCGACCTTGTTCGCGGCGCCGAGGGTCACGTTCGCGACCTTGCGGTTCTCGAGCGCGGCGGCGGCCACGTCGCGCACGATCTCGCGCGCGCTGATCGACCCCTGTACCGCGTCGGCGGTGCGCTCCGACATCTCGACCGAGACGCGCTTCAGCTCCTCGCTGCCGCGCGCCGAGCCCTTGCTCGCGTCGGCGGCGGCCGCGATCGCGCGCGTGATCTCTTCGGTGCGCTCGACCGCGTCGGCGACGCTGGCGGCGATCTGTGCGCTCGTGCTGGTCTGCTCTTCGACCGCGATCACGATCGTGCGGGTATTCTCGTGCATCTCGTCGATGATGCGACCGATCAACTCGATCGCCTCGACCGCCGAGCGCGTCGACGACTGGATCGAACGGATGCGCTCCTCGATCTCCTGCGTCGCGACCGCGGTCTGCTTCGCGAGCTCCTTGACCTCTTGCGCGACCACGGCGAAGCCCTTGCCCGCTTCACCGGCGCTCGCGGCCTCGATCGTCGCGTTCAGCGCGAGCAGGTTCGTCTGATCCGCGATGTCGTTGATCACGCCGACCACGTTCCCGATCTCCTGCGCCGCGATGCCGAGCTTCTCGAACGCCTGATTCGTGTTGCGCGCCGTGGTCGCCGCCTTGCCCGCGATGTCCGCCGAGTGATTCGAGCTCTTCGCGACTTCGCTGAGTGATGCGGACAGCTGCTCGACCGCGGTCGAAACGGAGCGGATCGAGGCGTTGATCGACTCGACCTGCTCGCGCGCGGTGGCCATGCTGTTCATGACGATGCTCGCGCCCTCGGCGAGCTCGGTGGCGCTGCGGCTCGACTGACCCGCGGCCGCGGCCACGGCGGCGAGATTTTCGGAGGCGGCGTGGGTCGCATCGTCGACCAGGGTGGAGCTCTCGCCCAGCGCCTCGGCGCCCTTCTCGATCTGCTCCGCGGCGGGGGTCAGCTCCTCGACGGTGCTCGCGAGCACTTCGACCGATCCCTTCACCTGGCCGACGAGCGTGCGCAGCCCCTCGATCATGCCGCGCAGGGCGCGCGAGACGCTGCCGAGCTCGTCGTCGCGCCGCACCTCGACCTGGCGCGTGAGGTCGCCGTCCGCGACCGCGGTGGCGAGCTCGGTCGTGGTCTGGACCACGTCCGCCACGATGCCGCGCGAGATGTGCGCCGACGCGGCGAGCCCGGCGACGAGCGCGGCGATCAGGGTCAGCGCGAGCACGATCGCGTTGTGGCGGGAGTAGGCCGCGATCGCGTCGAGCTCGCCCGAGATGACGGCGGCGCGCGCGGCGCGGAAGTCGTCGATCATGCGCGCGAGGCGCGCGGAGACGTGCGCGTCGCGCTCGACCTCGTCGCGCATTCGGTCGGTGACTCGTCCACCGAGCATGGCGGTGCAGTGACCGAGCGCGTCGCTCGTGTACTTCTTGGCGGCGAGCCGGAGCTCGGCGACCTGAGGCTCGCCGGCCAGCGCCTCGAGCTTCGCGAGCTCCGCGTCGAGCTCGCCGGCCATGCCGTTCGCGTGCTCGAGCGCCGCCGCGTCGAAGCTGTTGCAGGCGCGGTCGGCCGTGGCCTGGAACTGGGTGAGTCGCGCGGCCGCGCGGCTCGACGCGTCCAGCACCGGGTAGTGATTCTCGGCGAGCCCGCGCGTATGTGTCCGCACCTCGAGCGCGCCACGAAACGCCCAGACCGCCGAGCCGATGGGCAGCATCAGCACGGCCAAGAAGCCGAGCAAGAGCCGTCCCCTGAGCGTGAGTCGCTGCACCGTCGCCCCCCTCGATCGCGCTGCGACGACCCATCGCATTGCGAGCCAGTGACCGATCGGCCCGCGGGGACTCGGACTTGTGAACGGCGCGGGTCTCGCGCCTCGTTGACGCTCTTTAGCCCGCCTGCAGCAGAACGTCGCGCTCGTACGACGACGGATCGGGAAACTCGCGGAAAGGCAGGCCGTGCGCCGAGCCGCCGTCGGGGAGCGGAACACCGCCGCTGCGGGCGAGTAACTGCGCCAACAGAGCGCGCAGCGCTTCGAGCGCGCTGCCTTCGCCGCCCACTAGAGAGCGGGCGCGGAACGAGTCACTGCGCATGCGCAGCACCTCGAGCACGTCTTCGCCTGCCTCGGCCCAGTTGAGCGCGAGGTCGACGACCACGATCGGTTTGGGCGCGATCCCCGCCACCAGCCCTACACCCACGGCCTGGATGCGCTCCCACGCCAAGAGCGACGGGGCGCCGCCGTCGATGCGCAGCACCACGCCCGCGGGATCGAGCTCGACCGGCACCGCGGAGATGAGCTTCACGACGCTCGGCCCGGCGCGCGCGAGCAGCGGCGGCGCGGCCGGCAGGGTGGGCGGCACTCCCGACGGCGCGGCTTCCGCGAAGACGACCGTGGCCGCGGTCTCCACGAGACTCGTCGACTCGAGCTCGAACGCCTCTCCCGCCGCCAAAGGCGGCGCAGGGGGTGCAATCGGCGCGCTCTCGATCGAGTCCACGGGGGTCGAGACCAGCGGTGTCAAGTCACTCGAATGCGGGGCTTCCCGGAGAGAGTCATTCGGCGCGGCGGGCGTCGCGATCAGGGCCGCTGCGACGCCCAGCTTCACCTCGAGATCGGCCGCGAGCTTCGCCAGGCGCTCGCGCTTGTCGGCGGCGAGCTCGGCGCCGCGCTCGAGCGCGAAGCGCGCCGCGCTGAGCGCGACGCGCGGATCGAGCTCCGCCGCGAGCTCCGCCGCGCGCACGGCTTGTCCGACGGAGAGCGTTCGCGCCTCGGGCGCGACCACGCAGCGCAGTGCCGCGATCGCCGCGTCGCGACGCGCCTGCACCACCAGCTCGGGAACGATGCGCAACAGCACCGTCGTCTCGAGGCGCGTTTCCGGCAGCGCGCGCACTAGCTCGTCGAAGACGCGAGCCGCCGGCGCCAAATTTCCGTGCCGCGCGTACACCTCGATGAGTCGCTTCGCGGAAGTGACTCCCTGCGACTCGTGGCCCGCGCCGACCTGCGCGTTCCAGATCGTGAGCAGGGCGTCCGGGTCGTCGGGCCGTTCGCGCAGGACCGACGTCGCGATCGCGATCGCCTGGTCGTGCGAGCCGCGCGCGTCGGCGTCCCGGGCGCGCCGAATGCGCGGGTCGAGCTGTACGGCGCCGCGGGCCTCGCGCGCGCGAAGCGCGCGGCGCTCCTCGATGCGCAGCAGCTTCACGCCGAACCCGAGCGCGGCGCCGAGTCCGAGGGCGGCGAGATTCGGAGCGAGTGACTCGCCCGTCTCGACGTCGGCGCTGGCCAACGCGAAGTGAACCACCGCGCTCGCGAGCAGCCATACCGGCAGCGCGAGCCACGCGGGTGCGGCGATCGAGTCGTTGCCGACGTGAACCCGGTTCGCGCCGAAGCGCACGGCGAACGCGCCGACCAGGCCGGCAGCCATGCCCCAGGCGCCGACCAGCGGAGCGCCTGATTGAGGCGCGGCGAGCGCATACGCAGCCGCGGCGCCGAAGCCACAGGCGAGACACAAGCCGGCGAAGAGCGAACGGCCGAAGGCGTTCTCGAGCGCAGGGCCGGCGAGCCAGATCAGGAAGAGCACGAGGGCGAGGTGCGCGTAGCCAGCGTGCAGCAACGGATGCGCGAGGAACGCAGTCAGTCGAGGCGCGTTTGGCACCCAGCCGAGAGAACGGAACGGGTGAGTCGGGCCCGGCGCGGAGTCCGTGCCACGCAGCGCGAGGCGAGTCACGTAGTCGAGCTCGGCCTGTTGCTCGGCGCGAGTCGCCGCGTCGACCGTCACCCGCTCGGCCTCGATCTTCCCCGCCTCGATGCGCTCGGCGTAATCGTCGCGAGCCGTCCCGCGTTGCGCCTCGGCGAGCAGGGCAGGGTCCGGCACGAGATAGGGGTGGGACAGCCAGACCTCGAGCGCGCTCTCGAGCTTGACCTCGGATCCGCCGCCCACAAGGCCCAGCTCGCCGCGCGACGCGAAGAAGCCGGCGACGAGCGCCAGAAGTAGCGCGAACGTCACCCACGGCAGGCGCTTCGCCCCCTCTGACTCGTGACCGATCGGTACAACCATCGCGACGCTCCCGCGCACGGGCGCGGCCCACGGCCTATCGTCCAGCGCCGTCCGCGCCCTGACAGGGTCTGGGGCATGTGTCCCGTCGGGCACCCGAGGCACGCCAGCGGCGTGCCGTGCGGGCAGCGCGGCTTCGCCGCGCGCTACCCCGCTAACGGAGGCACGCCAGCGGCGTGCCGTGCGGGCAGCGCGGCTTCGCCGCGCGCTACCCCGCTGAGCTCAGACGCGTATGTCGCCGGACATCAGCCGGCTATGCGCGTCGACGTCCAGCCGCACGTAGGCGCGCGCACCGTCGTCGCGGACGAAGAGCGGCTCACTCACCTTGGCGGGGTCGTAACCCTCTTGCTGGAGGTCGACCTTGCGCAGCTTGAACGTGCCGGTCACTTCGGCGTCGCGCTGCAGGCGCAGGAAGACGGGCGTGGCGTAGGCGGGCAGAGCAGTGACTGCGTGCGCATAGAAGGCGCGCGGGTCGAACTCGTCCGCGCTCGAGAGAATCAGCGCTGCCATGCCGGCGCGCCCGTCGGCGCCGGGAACCGAGACGCCGTAGACGTTCACCATGTCGACGCCTGGGAAGGTCCCGAGCGCCTCGGCGACCTCTTGGGTCGAGACGTTCTCGCCCTTCCACCGAAATGTGTCGCCGATGCGGTCGACGAAGAAGAAGTAGCCCGCGGCGTCGCGCTTCAGCAGATCGCCCGTGCGGAAGAACGAGTCGCCGTCCTCGAAGGCGTTGCGCAGCACCTTGCGCTCGGTGGCCTCCTTCGACGTGTAGCCCTCGAAGCGCCCGCGGGTGTCGCTGGCTTTGCGCGGCATGGCGCCGATCAACTCGCCGACCTCGTCGGGTTCGCACTCGATCAGGTGTCCCTTCGCGTCGCGCAGGTGTTCATCGCGCTCGACGTCGTAGCGAACGAGGCGCGCGTCCATCAGCAGCTTCGTCGGGATGCGCCCGACAGAGCCCACGCGGTTGTCGAGGTTGAGCAGCGAGACGTTGCCCTCGGTCGCGCCATAGAACTCGACGATGCGCGGCAAGCGGAAGCGGTCGCGGAATGACTCCCAGATGTCCGGCCGCAGGCCGTTGCCAATGCAGAACTCGAGCTCGTGCTGGCCGTCGCTGGCTTCGTCGGGCTGATTCAGGAGATAGCGGCAGAACTCGCCGATGTACTGGAACGATGTCGCGCGGAAGCGGCGCACGTCGGACCAGAACTCGCGCGCGCTGAAGCGTCGGCGCAGCGCGAGCGTTCCGCCCGAGAGCAGCGCGGCGCCGACCGCCATGCATCCGCCCGCCGAGTGATACAGCGGCAGCGCGCAGTACATCACGCCGTTGCCATCGAACCCGACCAGGCGCGAGGCGGTGCCGGCGGTCATGAACTTCAAGTGACTGAAGCGCGCGGCCTTCGGCAGACCCGTCGTGCCCGACGTGTAGATGTAGAAGAGGTCGTCGCCCGCGCGCGCCTCGGCGCGCGACCCCGGCGGAAGGTTCGCGGACGGCCGAGTCGCGAGCTCGCTCGCGAAGTCGAGCGCGCCGTGCGGCAGCTCGCCGGCGGCCACCCCGGGCTCCGAAGCGACCCAGAGCTGCCACGGGGCGCTCATCCCGAGACTCACGCAGGCAGGCAGACACTCGGCGCCGGCGATCAGATGTTTCGCGTCGGCCGTGCTGATCGCGTGCTCCAGCGCACGGCCCGTGAGATTGGTGTTGATCAGCGCCGTCGTGACTCCAGCCTTTGCGAGCCCCGCCCAGATCTCGAGAAACTCGGGCCGGTTCTGCATCAACAGGGCGACGCGCTGCCCGCGGCCCAGGGCGTTCGCGCGCGCCCAGTGAGCGACCCGGTTCGCGGCGCGGTTCAGCTCGTCATAGGTGACGCGCCGGTCCTCGAACAGGATGAACGGGCGCCCGCCGCGCGCGGCCGCCTGCTCCTCGATCACGTCCGCGATCGTGCGCGGCGAATCCGGCCGCAGCCGCGCGAGCGGCAAGCCGTATTTCGCGAATCGCCAGAGCTGACCGACTCTCTCGAACGCCATGTGCGCGGAGCCTATCACGCGGTGCGCGAAGCGCCGCGTGGGCGCGCGGGCACGCGAATCTTCCGGTGCTTCGGCTCGCGGTTCTGCCGGAACAGGATGCCGACGTGACCCACCACGCCGACCAGCTCGGCGCGCGTGCGCAGGCCGAGCTCGGCGAGCAGCTGTTTCTTCGTGTCCTTCCAGCCGAGAAACCGGACCTTGATCAGCTCGTGCGCGCCGAGCTCGGCCTCGGTCTTCGCGACCACCGCATCGGTGAGACCTTCCTTGCCGATCATCACCACCGGCCGCAGCGGATGCGCGAGGCCGCGCAGATGGCGGCGCTGAAAACCCTCGAGCTCGTCCATGGCCGACTCCCCGCGGCCGCGCCGCGGCGCAGAACGTATCATGCGCCGGGGGGGCGCAGAACGTATGATGCGCCGGGAGGTAGGGGATGTACCGAGACCGGAAGGTCGTCGTCGTGATGCCCGCGTACAACGCGGGCAAGACTCTGCGCCGGACCTACGACGAAGTCATGGCGCAGGGGATGGTCGACGAGCTGATCGTCGTCGACGACGCCAGCACCGATGACACGGTGCGCATCGCCACGGGCCTGCCCCACACGGTGGTGCGCGTGCACGAGCGGAACCGCGGCTACGGCGGCAATCAGAAGACGTGTTACCGGGCGGCGCTCGATGCGGGCGCCGACATCGTCGTCATGGTGCACCCCGACTACCAGTACACGCCGAAGCTCTTGCCCGCGCTGGTCGCGCTGGTCGGCGGCGACGTGTACCCGTGCGTGCTCGGCTCGCGCATCCTCGGCGGCGGCGCGCGCAAGGGCGGCATGCCGATCTGGAAGTACGTCTCGAACCGCGCGCTGACCCTGGCGGAGAACTGGCTGCTCGGCTCGAAGCTCTCCGAGTTCCACACCGGTTACCGCGCGTTCAAGGCGAGTCTCTTGCGTGAGCTGCCGCTCGAGGCGAACTCCGACGACTTCGTGTTCGACAACCAGGTGCTCGCCGAGATCCTGTGGCTGGGGCACGAGATCGCCGAGGTCACCTGCCCCACGTTGTACTTCGAGGAGGCGTCGTCGATCAATCTGCGGAACAGCGTGCGCTACGGGTTCGGGTGTCTCGGAACGGGGCTCGAGTTTCGGCTCGCGCGCTGGGGCCTGCGCGCTTCGCCGCGCTTTCCGAAGAGTGCCGGGTGAGTCGCGAACGCGTGGCTCTCGCCGCAGGCTTGTGTGTTCTCGTCGTGGCGGGATTCTCGGAAGTGG
This sequence comes from bacterium, assembly GCA_041498295.1. Taxonomy (GTDB): domain Bacteria; phylum Myxococcota_A; class UBA9160; order SZUA-336; family SZUA-336; genus VGRW01. The sequence goes on from JBGQIB010000076.1 coordinate 19,584, forward strand.
TCCACGGAGAGTTTCTCATCTTCGACGACGATACCTACGTCACCGAGAACCCGCTCGTCCTGGGCGGACTCCGCTTCGGCTCGCTGCTCGCCGCGTTCACGACCTTCCATGCAGGCAACTGGCATCCGCTGACCTGGATCTCGCACATGCTCGACGTGTCGCTCTTCGGTGTCGCCCCCGCGGGCCACCACGCGACGAGCGCGGGGCTTCACGCCGCGAACGCGGTGCTCGCGTTCCTCGCGCTTTCCGAGCTCACCGGCACGCGCTGGCGCGCGGCGTTCGCGGCGGCGCTCTTCGCGGTGCACCCGCTGCGCGTCGAGTCGGTCGCCTGGGTGGCGGAACGCAAAGACGTGCTGTCGGCATGCTTCGGGCTCGCGGCCCTGTGGGCGTGGGCGCGCTTCGCGCGCACGGAGACGCGTTCGAGTTACTGGGGCTCGGTCGGCCTGTTCGCCGCGGGACTCATGGCCAAGCCGATGCTCGTGACCCTTCCGTTCCTGTTCCTGCTACTCGACGCCTGGCCACTCGGGCGCCTCGAGTCGCTGCGCGCTCTCTGGCCGCGCCTGCGCGAGAAGTGGCCGTTCTTCGCGCTCGCTGCGGGTTCATGTCTCGTGACTCTGGCGGCGCAGGAGCCGGCCATGATGAAGGTGCCGTTCGAGGTCCGGCTCGAGAACGCGCTGCTGGCGTACGCGGAGTACCTGCGGCGCGTCGTCGACCCGCGCGAGCTGGCGGCGATGTATCCGTATCGCGAGGTGATCTCGACGCGCGCGCTGCTCGTCGCGGGATTGGTCGTGGGCGGAGTCAGCGTCACGGCGCTCGTCCAGGCGCGGCGCCGTCCGTGGCTGTTGGTCGGCTGGCTCTGGTTCGCCGGCATGCTCGTGCCGACGCTCGGTCTCGTGCAGGTCGGGTGGCAGGCGTTTGCGGACCGGTACACGTATCTGCCGTTCCTGGGGCTCGCGCTAGCGGCGTCCTACGCGCTCGCCGAGCTGGCGCAGCGCGCCCGCTTCGGGCGCCCGATCGCGGTCAGCGTCGCGGCGCTCGTGCTCGCAGCACTCACTTGGCAAACGCGCGCACAGGTCCGGACCTGGCAGTCCACGGTGACGGTCTTTACGCACGCCATCGATGTGACTCGCTCGAACTGGTTCGCGCACACCGAGCTTGGCGCCGCGCTCGCGACGCGCGGCGAGCTCGGGCCGGC
>JBGQIB010000077.1:0-20663 GCA_041498295.1 bacterium
CGATCGCTGCATGTGCGAGCTCGACGGCACGGAGACGAAGTCTCGTCTCGGAGCGAACGCGATCCTCGGTGTCTCGCTCGCCGCCGCGCACGCCGCGGCCGCCGACGCCGGTGTGAGTCTCTACAAATGGGTTGGCGCCGGGCGCGAGCCGCTCCTGCCGCTGCCGATGATGAACGTGTTGAACGGCGGCGCGCACGCAGAGAACAAGGTCGACTTCCAGGAGTTCATGCTGCTGCCGACGGGCGCGCCGACCTTTGCTGAGTGCTTGCGCATGGGCGCCGAGATTTTCCACGCACTGCGCGAGGTGCTGCACGGCGCCGGCTTCGCGACCGGCGTCGGCGACGAGGGCGGCTTCGCGCCCGACCTGGACTCGAACGAAGCGGCGGTCGAGCTGCTGCTGCGCGCCGTCGAGCGCGCCGGCTACCGGCCCGGCGTCGACGTACACCTCGGGCTCGACGTCGCCGCGAGCGAGTTCTTCGACGGCGAGCGCTATGTGCTCGAGGGCGAGGGAATCACTCGCACGCGCGACGAGATGGTGCGCATGTATCAGGACTGGGTCTCCCGTTACCCGATCGTGTCGATCGAGGACGGCCTCGCGGAGGGCGACTGGGACGGCTGGAAGGCGCTCACCGACGCGCTCGGGGGCCGCATCCAGCTCGTCGGAGACGACTTGTTCGTGACGAACGCGCGCATCCTGCGCGAGGGAGTGACTCGAGGCGTCGCCAACTCCGTGCTCGTGAAAGTGAACCAGATCGGCACGCTCACGGAGACATTCGAGACGATGGTGCTGGCCGAGTCATCCGGTTACACCTGCGTGATCTCGCACCGCTCGGGCGAGACCGAGGACACCACGATCGCCGACCTCGCCGTCGGCACGGCAGCGGGACAGATCAAGACGGGCTCGCTGTCGCGCTCGGACCGGGTGGCGAAATACAACCAGCTCCTGCGCATCGAGACTGAGCTCGGCACGCGCGCCCGCTTCGCGGGTCGGAGCGCGCTGCGCCGCTTGCGGTGAGCACGACGCTCGCGCGCGGGCTCGCGCTCGTCTGGCTCGCGTTCGTCCTGCCCGGCGAGCGCGTGGTCGGCATGCTCGCGGAGTCGCGCGCGGGCCGCACGCCGCTGCGCGTCGAAGCCAAGCTCAGCGCGCGCGCCTCTTCGGCGCCCGCGCAGCTCGTGATCGAGCTGCACCCCGATCTCGGCGCGCGTATCTCGGACGACAAGGGTGGGCGCTGGCTCGTGTCGAATGGCCGGGTCACCGCGGGAACACAGCTGCCGGCGCCCGCCTGGCTGCCGGATCTCACGCCGCTCGTGCTGAGACACGAATCCGAGCTGCGCGCCTGGCTCGCCGCGGAGGGCGTCGACCTGGAGCGCAACGAGCTCGCGCGCTGCGGCGACGACGACTGTTGGGTGCTCGGCACGCGCCAGGCGCCCGCGCAGCTCTGGGTCGAGAAGTCGTCACTCGATCTGCGCCGCATCGTGCGCGCCCGAGCGGCGCGCACTGCCTTCGACCAGTGGCAGGAGTTCGGAAAAGTCCGTTTCCCGGCGCGCATCGAGCTCGCGGACGACTCGGGCCCGGTCGCGACGCTGTCGGTCGAGAGCGTGACCGCGATCACGCTCGGCCCGAGCGATCTGTCACCCGCGTGGATCCAGGCCTCGCCCAGCGCCCCGCGCTGACGCTTCATCAGATTTTCTCTTCATGCGTCGGCCGAGATCGGTAGACTACTGCGCCGTGCCACAGCGCATGAAGCTGCGCGTCCTCGTCGTGGACGACGACGAGGACATCTGTCTCTACTTGCGCGAGTTCCTGACGCGTGAGGGCTTCAAGGTCGAGACTGTCTCGAAGCCCGCGGATGCGTTGCTCGAGATCCGGCAGGGGCGACACCAAATCGTGCTGCTCGACGTGCGCCTGCCCGGGGGCGACGGCGTCGATCTGCTGCGCCAGGTGCGCGCGATCGACTCCGACATCTGCGTGATCGTCATGACCGGCTACCCGTCAGTGCAGTCCGCCGTCGACTCGATGAAGGCCGCCGCGTTCGACTACCTGCAGAAGCCGTTCGACCTCGAGGAGCTGCGCGCCGTGATGGAGCGCGCGATCCGCGAGAAGGGCCTGATCGTCGACCTCGAGGAGCGCGTCAATCAGATGCTCGGCGCGCGCATCCGCGCACTGCGCAAGAGCCGCACGCTCACTTTGCGCCAGCTCGCCAACAAGACCGCACTCTCCGTGAGCCTCATCTCGCAGATCGAGCTCGGGAAGAGCGCGGCCTCAGTCGCGACGCTGCGCAAGCTGGCGACGGCGCTCGGCGTCTCCCTCTCCGTCCTGTTCGACGGCGTTTAGTCCGCGGAGCGCGCGGGCACCCTACCCACAGCTAGGCGACGGCGACGGCGGGATCCGCCGCCGCATTGCGCAGCAGGATGCGCGTGACGTTGCCGTCGAGCTCCAGGCGTCCGCCCTGGCTCTCGATCAAGTGACGTGTCACGAGCAGCACGAGCGGGTCGAGCTCTGTGCCGCGGCGCCCGATCTCGATCTCGATCTGGACCGGGAAGCCGGGCGTTTTGCCATGCAGGATCTTGATCCCCACTCGACCGCCGGGGCCCGCGAGCTCCGCGCCCGACTCGAGCAATCCCCGAAACGCGCCGCGAATTCGGTCCGAGTCGACGTACACGGGCTGGCGGTTCAAGAGGCTCCACGAGGCGCCGACCGAGCCGTCGCGCAAGAGCGGAATCTGCTCCGCCGCTTCTTGCAGGAGCCCGACCGGCGAGGTCGGTGCGGCGCGCATCGGCCGCGGGCGCGAGACGAGCATGCGCGTCTGCCAAGCGATGCGCTCGAGGCGCGTGATCGCCTCGCTCGGCGTGTCACTCGTGCGGCGCAGCAGGCGCAGCGGCTCGCGAATCGCGTCGCCGATCAGCGCGATCAAGTGCGGCGCAGTGGCGCGTTCGGCAGCGTCTTCCGCGCTCGCGTCGCGGACCGGCGTGAGCGGCTTCACCTCGGGAGGCGTCTCGCTGGCGGCGGGCTCGACCGGCGCTCGGCGTGCGCGGCGCAGCCAGAGAGCCGCCGCGCCGACGCCGAGCGCGAAGCCCAGCAGTGCGACGACTGAGGGAACGACCACGGGATTCAACGGCTACGCGGCCTCGATCGTTCCCACGCGTGGGACGTCGGGTGGCAAGAGGGACATCGCGATCGCGAGCGACCACGGGAGATGTCCTTCCGTGCGCGAGCCGTTCGAGTGTCGGAAGTGAATTCCCGCCTCGTCGAACCAAACCCGGATCGTCTCACCCCCTGCGTCACTGCCTGCCTCATGCCGAATCACGAGATCGAGCGGCACTCCGCTTCTGCGTGGTGCGTTGCGCTCCATGACGGCCTCGAAGGGGGGAGAGTTGCTTTGCATCATAGCGCCCGCGCGAAGTCGTGCGAGGGCTTTCGCGGGACGGCATGATCTGCGCCCGACGCGAAGAGGGGACCCCATGCGACGACTCCGCACGCGAGCAGCCGCGCTCGCTCTCTCGGTTCTCGCAGTCAGCTGCGGCGGACCCAGCGAAAGAAAGTCCGGAGACGGCGCAGCGCCGGACTCTGCCGCGAACGCGGCGGCACAAGCACAGGCGGCGCACGAGCCGCCGGTGCGCGGTGACTGGCTCGTGATCCACTCCACCGCGGATCCCGAGAACTTGAACCCGCTGACGTCGAACGACGCCGGCGCAGCCTCGGTGCTCGCATGGATCTTCCCGCCGCTCATCCGCGTCGACAATCAGACGCTCGAGCTCGCACCCAGCATCGCGAAGACGCTGCCCGTGATCTCCGCCGATCACCTCGTCTACGAATACACGCTGCGCGAGGACGTCACGTTCAGCGACGGGAAGCCGCTCACCGCCGACGACGTCGTGTTCATGCTCAAGGTCGTCCGCCACCCGCACGTGAACGCGCCCAGCCAGCGCAACTATTTCGAGTCGGTCGCGGACGCGACCGTGACGGGACCCTACACCGTTCGCATCCGGCTCTCGAAGCCGTACTTCATGAATGACTACGTGCTCGGCGGGATCTCGCCGATCCCGCGGCACTACTACGATCCCGAAAACCTGCTCGATGGAATTGGCGTCGCGGAGCTGAACCACTACGACGACCTTTCGCCCGAGAAGAAGGAGCGCGCGGAGCGCTTCGCGAAGCAGTTCAACGAGGGCTTCAATCGCAGCCCGATGGGCCCCGGTGCGTCGCTGGTCGAAAACCCGGGGCGCGACTTCGTGACCGGCGAAAAGGTCGAGCTGCGCCGCCGCCCGGAGTCCTGGGCCGCGGGCCACCCGGAGCTCGGGGATCCGTGGGTCGAGCGCATCATCTATCGCGTGCTGAACGACACCGACGCGGCGCTCGTCGCGCTGAAGGCCGGCACGGTCGACCTGATGGGGCTGCGGCCGGTGCAGTATCTGAAGCAGACCAACGATGCGAAGTTCGCCGAGCGCATCGAGAAGCACGTCGATCTCTCGGCGAGCTTCACGTACATCGGCTGGAACCTGCGGAAGGCGATCTTCCAGGACAAGCGCGTGCGCCAGGCGCTCTCTCACTTGGTCGACAAGAAGAACATCTGCGACAAAGTGATGCTCGGCCTGGCGGATCCGGTCGAGTCACCGATCTATCCGCGCCGGCCCGAGTACGACACGAAGCTCGCGCCCTGGCCGTTCGACCCCGCGAAGGCGAAGGCGCTGCTCAGCGAGGCGGGCTGGAGTGACTCGGACGGCGATGGCGTGCTCGACCACGACGACGGCGCGGGCGGCCGCGCGCCGCTGCGCTTCGAGATCATCTCGAACTCCGGCAACGAGGATCGCAAGAACCTCGGCCTGGTCGTGATCGACGAATTCAAGCGCGCCGGCATCGACGCGAGCTTCCGCGCGGTCGACTGGTCGATTCTCCTCGACCGGGTCAAGCACTTCGACTACGACGCGGTGATCCTCGGCTGGACCGCGAGCGGCGCGCAGCCGCCCGATCTGTACCAGATCTGGCACTCGTCCCAGGCGGTCGAGGGCGGCTCGAACCACATCTCGTTCAAGAACGACAGAGTCGACGAGCTGCTCACCGAGTACCGCACCGAGTTCGACCCCGCCAAGCGTAAGGTGATGTACGACGAGGTCCAGGAGATTCTCTACGAGGAGCAGCCGTACACGTTCGTGTACGCGCCGAAGTCACTGACGGCCTACGACAAGCGCTTCCGCGGAGTCACTTGGTACCCGACCGGGGGAAGCAACGAAGCCGAGTGGTGGGTGCCGACCGGGGTCCAGAAGTACCACTGATGAGCAGCGCGATGCTCGCCTACGCCGCGCGGCGCATCGCACTGTTCGTGCCGACCTTCCTCGCGATCACCTTCATGGGCTTCACGCTCATGCACCTGGCGCCGGGTGATCCGGTGGAGATGTATCTCTCGGGCGGACTCGCGTCGGGCCAAGCGGGGATCAGCACCCAGAAGCTCGCCGACGCACAGCGGGCGAAGGCGGAGCTGCGCAAAGAGTTCGGCCTCGATCGGCCGATTCCCATTCAGTATCTCGACTGGCTGGCGCACTTGGTGCGCGGCGACCTGGGCCGCAGCCTGAAAGATCGATTGCCCGTCTGGGAGAAGATTCGCGAACGCCTGCCGGTCACGATCGGCATCGAGGTGCTGGCGATCTTCATCACCTATCTCGTCGCTGTTCCGCTCGGCATCTACTCGGCGGTGCGGCCGGGCGGCCGCTTCGATCAGATCTCGACCGGAGTGATCTTCGCGCTCTACTCACTTCCGAGCTTCTGGGTCAGCGTCCTTCTGATCGTGTTCCTCAGCGGCGGCGACTATTTCGCATGGTTCCCGCCGGGGGGCCTGCGCTCGATCGCCGCATCGGGCGATTGGTCGCCGCTGCAGCGCGCGGGAGACCTTCTGCACCACCTCGCGCTGCCGCTATTCGTCACGACACTCGGCAGCTATACGGAGCTCTCCCGCTATCTGCGCTCGTCTCTACTCGAGAACGCCCGACAGGACTTCGTGCGCACCGCGCGCGCGAAGGGCGTGCCCGAGCGCAGCGTCATCCTGAAACACATGCTGCGCAACTCACTGATTCCGATGGTCGTGATCCTCGCGGGCATCCTGCCGGGACTGATCAGCGGCTCGGTGATCATCGAGGGCATCTTCTCGATCCCCGGCATCGGCCAGCTCGGTTACCAGGCGACACTCGCGCGCGACTACCCGGCGTTGATGGCCGTATTCGCGGCGGGCACGGCGCTCACGCTGATCGGGATCCTGCTCGCGGACCTCGCGCTCGCGCTGGTCGATCCGCGCATCACCTTCTCGGGGGGCAGCGCGCGTGAGTGACTCTGGCGAGAGCGCGGCCGGACGCGTCTGGCGCGAGCTGCTGCGCCGCCGGCGCGCGGTCTTCGGGTTGTGGGTGATCGGGGCGCTCGCCGCGCTCGCGCTGACCGCGGACGGGATCGCGAGCGACAAGCCCTACTACATGGAGCTCGACGGCGAGAGTTACTTCCCGATCGCGATCGACTACGGCGTCTGGCTCGGCGTGCGCCAGTGGCCGCCGGCGCTCGTGAATCAGCGCTTCGCGTCGCTCGCCGAGCGCGCCGAGGCCGTGTACTGGCCGCCGATCCCGTACAGCCCGACGGTGCCCGACATCGCCGGCGACGTCTTCGAGCCGCCGTCGCACGCGCATTGGCTCGGCACCGACAGCATCGGCCGAGACGTCGCGGCGGGCATGGTGCACGGAGTGCGCGTGTCACTCTCGATCGGCCTGATCGTCGTCGCGATCCAGGCCTCGATCGGGATCGCGCTGGGCGGCCTCGCGGGTTACTACGGCGGTCTCGTGGATCTCGGGCTTTCGCGTCTGCTCGAGCTGATGCTCGGGATCCCGACGTTCTTCCTGATCCTCGTGGTCGCCGCCACCTTCCCGCCGTCGCTCTATCTCATCATGGCGATTCTCGGACTCACCGGCTGGGTCGGGATCGCGCGGCTCATCCGCGGCGAGTTCCTGAAGGTGCGCGCGATGGACTACGTCGCGGCGGCGCGCAGCCTCGGCGCATCGGATCTGCGCATCATGTTGCGCCACGTGCTGCCGAACGCGATCGCACCGGTGCTCGTGTCGATGTCGTTCGGCGTGGCGAGCGCGATACTCACCGAGTCGGGGCTGTCGTTCCTGGGTATCGGCGTGCCGGCGCAGATCGTCACCTGGGGCTCGATCCTGTCGGTCGCGCAGTCCAACACCACCGCCTGGTGGCTCGCGGTGTTTCCCGGCGCGGCCATCTTCGTCACGGTGACTGCCTACAACCTGCTCGGCGACGCCCTGCGCGACGCCCTGGATCCGCGCGAGCAGGGGACGTAGAGTCGGACGAGTGCGAACACTCGAAGACTACGCGCCGCGGCGCGGACTCTCGATTCCGATCGTCTCGTGCCTGTCGGCCGACGGCGAGCCGAACGACACGGATCAGCGTCGTCTGGTCCGCTACCTGATCCAAGGCGGACGCGGCGCGGACGTGCTCTTCGTCATGGGCACGACGGGCGAGTGGAATCGGCTCGACCAGCGCCGCCGGCACCGCGTGATTCGCGTCGTCGTGGAGGAGACGAAGAAGCACGAGTCGCGGCTCGCGCAGGCGGGCGAGCTGCCGGTCGAGGCGTGGGTCGGGCTCACGGCGCCGACGCGCGCGGAGACGCTCGAGACGCTCGAGCTCGCGCTCGAGATCGGCGCGCACGCGGGCGTGATCGCGCCGCTCGCGATCAAGGATGCCGGCGATCCCGTGCGCTTCCTCGCGCGCGACGTCGCGGATCTGCTGGATGCGCGCAATCGCAGTCTGCCGATTTTTCTCTACGACAACGCGGACATCTCCATCGGCCCCGACCAGCACCTGCGCACGCGCGCGGTGAAGCAGCTCTCGCGGCTGGACTTCGTGCGCGGCATCAAGGTGTCTGCGCCGCCGCGCCGGCTCGGGCACTACACCAAGGCGGCGCGCCAGTTCCGCGACCTGGGCGCGTTCGATATCTACGTCGGCGACGCGCTGCAGATCCTGCGCATGATGCGGCCGCGCAGCGGCTTCTGGGGAGCGCTGCGCGAGCGCTGGAATCGTTTTCTGTTGCACGACCTGCTGCCGTCGGGGGTCGTGTCGGGTCCCGCGAATCTCCTGCCGCGGGAGTGGCAGCGCGCCTGGCGCGTCGCGTCGGCGGGCGACGTGGAGCGCATGGATCAGCTCGAGTCACTCTTCGTGCGCTTCGCCTCGACTTATCGATTCCCCGAGGGCAAGCGCAGCCTCGCGGCATTGAAGCGCGGCCTGTTCCGACGCGGCGTGCTGTCGAGTGACTCGGTCGCGAAGGGCACGGCCGCGCTCTCGAGCGAGCAGGCCGCGCAGTTCGACGCCGCGCTGGAGAAGCTCGACGACGAGATCGCCGCGCAGCTGCCCGCGCGCTGGCGCTCCGATCCCACGCAGGCGGAGGAGCCGTGAGCGCCGACGCGAGCCGCTACGACGTCGCGGGCACGGGCAGCATGGTGGTCGACGAGATCCACCTGGCCAAGCGCATCGTCGCCGCGGAAGAGAAGGGGCTCCTGCGCGCGGACGCGAGCGGCCGAGTCGTGTCGCGCCAGGTCGGCGGAGTCACTTTGAATCATTTGGGCTGGGCGCGCGTGCTCGGCCTGCGGACGGCGATCTTCGGCAAGCAAGCCGACGATCCGAACGGCCGCTTCCTGCGCGCGGGTATGGAGCGCCTCGGCATCCGACACCACATCGACCTGGGCGGGAGCGCGTCGTCGTTCGCGCAGATCTACGTCGACCCCGACGGCGCGCGCGCGATCTACATGGCGCGCGGCGCGACCGCGGAGCTCACGGCCGCGGAGATCGACGCGAAGCACCGCTCGCTGATCGAGAACGCGGCGATCGTCACGACCGAGATCTCGCAAGTGCCGCTGGCGGCGGCGCGCCGTGTGCTCGAGCTGGCGCGCGCGGCGGGCGCGACTACGGTCGTCGACCTCGACGTGCCGATCGGCGACGCGGTGCCCGCGCTCGGCAGCGAGGCGGATCTCCACGCCGTGCTGGGTCTCGCCGACGTGCTGAAGCCATCGCTCGCCGCGCTAGACGGCATCGTCGCGCCCGGCTCCGCGCGCGCCCGCGCGCGCGAGCTTGCGGAGCGCACGGGCGCGAAGCTCGTCGCGCTCACGTTGGGCGCGGCCGGGTCACTCCTGTGGCGCGAGGGCGAGGTCGTGATCTCGCCGGCGGCGTCGGTCAGCGTCGTCGACACGACCGGCGCGGGCGACGCGTATCTCGGCGGGCTGCTCGCGGCGCTCCGGCACGGGCTCGACCTCGAGAACGCGGCGCGGCTCGGTAACGCGTGCGGAGCCGCCTGCTGCGAGCAGATCGGCGCGTTCCCGGATCGGGCAAGCGAGTCACGCGCGCGCGTGCTCGAGCTCTACGCCTCGCTCGGCGGGAGTGAGTTGCACCTCGCGCCGCTCACGGCCGAGAAGAGCGACGCGAGCCGCGCGCTCGAGCGCTTCCTCGAGGTCGCGCCGCGCGAGCTCGCCTCGATCGCGACGCGCCTCGACCGCGCCTCGATCGCCGCGGCGGCCGAGCTCGTGCTCGCCGCCGAGAGCGCGGGCGCGCGCGTGCACGTCACGGGCGTCGGCAAGCCCGAGCACGTGGCGCGCTACGCGGCGTCCCTGTTCGCGAGCACCGGTACTCCCGCCTCGTTCCTGCACGCCACCGAGGTGGCGCACGGAAGCCTCGGCCAGCTCCGCCCCGGCGACGTCGTGATCGCGATCTCGAACAGTGGCGCGACCGAAGAGCTCTTGCGCGCGGTCGAAGAGCTGCGCCGCTTCGGCGCGCGCATCATCGCCGTCACGGGCCGGAGTGACTCGCTACTCGCCCGCGGCGCGGATGTGGTGCTGGAGGCGGCCGTGAGCGACGAGGGTGACTCACTCGGCCTCGCGCCGCGCGCCAGCGTTCTGGCCGAGACCCTCGTGCTCGCCGCGCTCTCGGTGCAATTGCAGGAAGCGAAGGGTTTCACGCGCGAGGACTACGCCCAGCGCCATCCTGCGGGCGAGCTCGGCAAGAAAAGCCGTGGGTCTTATTGACTTCGTTCACCCGCGGCTCACTGCGCGCGCCTGCGGCCGACTTCGGGCCGCGGGCCGATGTCCCGCGGGGGCGGGCTCGGCTCGGGGCGGCCCTCGCCTCGCCGTCGCGCTGTTCGTCGGCGGGGTCGAGAAGACCGGACTAGCGTTCGATTTCGAGTGACTTCTGCTCGGCGTCGCTGCCGGAACCCTCGTTCGTCGCCGAGGGCTCGACTTGCTGCAGGCCGAGCGGGTCCTCGATGCGGATGCCCTGCTGCGCGCCCGACTCCGCGTCGCGCGCCTTCACCGCGAGAATCCCGTTCTCGTCGATGCGGAACGCGACCTCGATCTTCGGCTCCATGCGCCGCGCGGGCGCGATGCCCTCGAGGATGAACGAGCCGAGCAGCTGATTGTCGTGCACGGCCCTGGAGCGGCCCTGGAACACCCGGATCTCGACCTCGGCCTGGCCATCCTGATTCGTGGTGAACACTCTTTGGTGTTCGGTGGGCACGACGACGTTCTGCTCGATCAGCACCGTGAAGATCTCGCCGACCGAGGCGATGCCGAGCGGCAGCGAGGTCACGTCGCGCAGATTCACGCGCCGCGCGTTCTTGTGCAGGACGGCGCTCTTCAGGTTGTCGACGACATCCTGCTGCGCGCCCTTGGCGGCGAGCACGCTCTCGGACAGGCGCTCCTTGGCGATGTCGAGCAGATCCGCGGCGGCGCCAGTCGGCAGCTCGTCCGCGAGCTTCTCGATCAGCTCGGTCGCCTTGTAGTCGATCTGCAGGAGCTCGTTCTTCAGCCCCTGCACTCCGGTCGGCAGATCCTCGTCGTCGATCTTGCCGCGCTCGATCAGCTCGCCGAACTCACTCGGCTCCTTCTTCTTCTTGACGCTCTTGGCGCCGCCCTTGGCCTTGGTCTTCGGCTCTTCCGGAGCGGTAGCGACGGGCGCCGCGGCGGCCGGCTTCGGCGTCGGCTTGGGCGCCGCGGTCTTGGGCGCGGTCGGCTTCGTCTTGGCCGGCTCCGGCTTGGGAGCCTCGGCTTTCGCGGCGGTCTTGGTCTTGGGTCTGGTCTTGGTCTTGGGCGCGGCCGGCTTGTCCTCGTCGACGCCAAACGTGATCGGGCCCAGCTCGCTGATCGGACCGCCGCCCGTGCGGTCGCCGAACCCCTGGGGCACGGGGCCGTCGCTCTCGGTCGCCTTCAGGAGTGCCGTGAGTCGCGCGGCCAGCCCGCGGTCGTCGAGCGGCTTCGCGCGGATCTGCTCGACCTCGTCGAGGATCCTGCGCGCGACGGCGGTCTCGCGCAGCGCGACCGCGTACGCGTCGTCGGCGGCGTCGACCGCCTCCTCCTTCAGGTTGTCGGCAGTGAGTGAGTACGCGTAGAGCGCGGCGCCCATCGCGACGACTTCGTCGGGGTTGATGTCGCGGCGCGGCTCCTTGCCGAAGAACTTCTTCACGCCCTCGCGCACCGAGAGCATGCGGCTCTGTCCGCCCACGAGCAGGACTTCGCCGATCTCGCCCTTCACCACGCGCGCCGTCGAGATGCAGCGCTCGCAGAGCGCGAGCGTGCGCTCGACCAGCGGCTTGCACAGCTCCGCGAGCTTCGCGCGAGTCAGTGGCCGCTCGAAGTTCGGACGGCTGCCGTCGGGCATGCGCGTCAAGAACGGCAGCTGAACGCGCGCGGTATCGACGTCCGACAGCTCGACCTTGGCCTTCTCGGCGGCTTCCTTCAGGCGCAGGCGCGCGGAGGGGTCGCCGGAGAGATCGCGCCCGAACTCCGTCTGGAACTCGCGCTCGAGCCACTCGGCGATGACGTAGTCGAAGTCCTCGCCGCCGAGATACGAGTCACCGTCGGTGGCGATGACTTCGAAAGTGTCTCCGCGCGCGCGCATGATGGTGACGTCGAACGTGCCGCCGCCGAGGTCGTACACCGCGAGCGTGAAGTCCTTGTGCTTCTTGTAGCCGTAGGCGAACGCGGCCGCGGTCGGCTCGTTGATCAGCCGGAGCACCTCGAGGCCCGCATACTCGGCGGCGAGCTTGGTCGCCTTGCGCTGCACGTCGTTGAAGTGCGCGGGCACCGAGATCACCGCTTGCGTCACCGGCTCGCCGAGGTTCTGCTCCGCGACGTCGCGCACGCGCTGCAGGATCTTCGCGGAAACCTGGACCGGCGTGAGCTCGATCCCGCCGACCTCGAAGATCACGCTGCCGAGCGGGCTCGCCTTCAGCGCATACGGCAGGCGCGTGGCCGCGGCGCGCACCTCGTCGGAGTCGAACGGGTGACCGATCAGGCGCTTCACCGCCAGGATCGTGGCCTGCGGCGAGGTGACGGCGTGCCGTTTGGCCGCAGCGCCGACGAGCTCGCGTCCGCCTTGAATGGCCACACACGACGGGATGGTCGTGCGCGCCTCGTCCGCGAGCACGACGGCCTTGCCCCCGTCCACCACGGCGACGCAGCTGTTCAACGTGCCGAGATCGATTCCGACCGCTCGTCCCGCCATCGCGTCCATATCGGCGATTCGCGCGCGCCCCTTACTGAATTCGGGGGTTTGGCGCTGCTGGCAGGCGAGCGGCTGGGGGTCTAAGGTACGGCGCTCCGGCGGGGATGTAGCTCAGCTGGGAGAGCGCTGCGTTCGCAACGCAGAGGTCGGCGGTTCGATCCCGCTCATCTCCACCACCGCTCGGTTCGTCGGCGCCAAATAGAGGCGGTCGACCTCCGTGCAGACCGCCTGGGCGATCAGCCCGTAGCCTGCCGCGTTCGGGTGACGCTGGCGACGAAACAGGATCTCGTCCTCCTTGCCCTGCCACGGCGCGAAGGTCGGCTCGAGATCGAAGTAGCCCAGGCGCGCCTCGCGCACCGCGCTCTCGAGCATCGGCGCGATCTTTGGGTGGAAGCGGTCGTGGTAGCGCGCGAGGTCCTGCGCGTCCGGCAAAAGCACGACGAGCACCGGCACGCCGTGAGCACGCGACTGCTCGCCGATGTCGTCGAGCGCCGTGCGCACCGCCTCCCAACCGCGCGCGCCTTCGCGGTAGTCACCCGTCCAGTCGTTCTCCACGAGCGCGCGCCCGCCCTTGTCCTCGACCCCGAGCTTCGCCGCCATGTGCACGCGGGCGCTTCCGATCTTCTGCTTCAACGTGCGCCGCGCGCCTTTGATGAACTGGCGCAAATACAAGTGCTCCGGCCACTCGTAGATCGACAGGAGCAGCGGGTGCAGATCGCGCAGCGCGGCGCGCCGCTGAAACATGCGGAGCTTGTTGTGCGTGTCGTTCACCGGGTAGAAGTTCACGAGCACGAGGTCCGGTGAGTACTTCCATCCCTCGGCCGCGAGATACGCGCCCTCTTGATCGGTGGAATAGCCGACGACGCCGGCGTTGATCACCTCGATGTGGCGCGTGTCGCCGCGCGCCACCGCCGCCGCGCTCAGCAGGCGTTCGAGCTGGCGCGGATATGCGTCGGGCTCGTTCATGCGAAAGCCGAAAGTCCACGAGTCGCCGAGCGCGAGAATGCGATACGTGCCCGCCGGCTTCTCGTAGTCGATTTCCGGATTGCGCAAACCCTTCGAGTTGATCGTCACCGGAGCTTCGAACTCGTCGCCGCTCCAACCCGGACGCATGCGTTTTCCGACGGTGGGATCGTCGACGTAGAGGTCCGGTCGCGGCAGCACGCCGGCACCGAACACTCGCAACAGACCCTCGCAGAGCGCGAGTGCGAGCACGAGTGAGAGGAGCGCGAGGGCGATATTTCGAATCAACGGGTGATTCCCATCACGAACGGTCCAAGAAGCAGACGTTAGCCTCCGAACCCTCGGATTGCGCGGGGTCGTGAGGGGTTTTGAGTCTACGTCGCAGAGCGCGACGCGCCGCTGGGCTCGTCGCTTCGATCGCACTGGCGTTGCTCAGTGTTCCGTCGGGTGCGTCGGCGGCGGTGCGCAGCGTGCTCTTCACGTATCGCTATCCGTCGAGCGGAAGCTACGCGGGGGTCGCGCTCTACTACGCCGCGAGCCGCGCGGACGTCGCTGCGGGCATGAACCTGACGCGCATCGATCTCGGGCTGCGCCCCGTCGACAGTCAGGGGCTCGTGAATGCGATGCTCCCGGGCTTCGACGACGCGCGCGACTACTACGTAGTGCTGCGCTGCTACAACTCGGCCGGCGGCGAGTCCGCGAACTCCGACGTCGGAGTGATTGCCGCCGCAGTCGTGGCCACAACTTCCAGCACGCTCTATCAAGAGAACTTCGAGTCGTACGCTCCGGGCGTGGATCCGGCCGCGTGGATCGACTCGGCGCCGGAGGTGGCGGCTCCCGGCAACGCGACGCTCTTCGAGACGACACAGCTCAGCGACGGATCGATGGCCTTCGGCGCAGCGGCCTCGGTCGGTGACATTCACTCGCATCTCGACGCGTCGGGTGCCGGGAGCTGGTCTTCGTACGAATACTCGGGGCGAATCGAGAGCGATCTGTTGGTCGGCGGGGCCGGAGTCACAGTTCTCTCGCAGTACCCGGATGCGCAATTCTACTACCGGCTCTCGCGCGTGGCAGGTGCGTACTCGGTGGTCAAGCTCGGCGGCGACGGCACGCTCACCTGCGCGGGCTCGGCGTCCACCGGAGTCATTCCGAGCGCGCGCGCCTGGCTTCGCTTCCGAGTTCGCGTGACTCGCTTCGACGGGCGAAACCGGGTGCGCGCCTCGCTCTGGCCCGACGGTGGATCCGCGCCCTCGAACTGGCAGGCCGACTGCTGGGACAGCGCTCCGGAGGGCAACGCCACGGGACGCGTCGGGTTGTTCAGCCTGGGCAACGCGGGCAATCACTGGGACGACCTGCGCGTCGACTCGGTCAGCGCCGATGGCGCGCCGCCGGGCTACGGCACGACGCCCCCGCCCACGACGCCTCCGCCGGTGACTCCGCCACCCACGCCGCCGCCCACGACGCCTCCGCCGAGCGGCGGCTCCGGCGGCGGCGTGAGCACGTACGCGAGCGCCAGCCAGCTCGCGCACTGGTGGCTTCCGGGATGGGACGTCGCGGACCTCGGCCGCGACTTCGCGCCCAGCGGGGGCGTCGACGCGTCCGACGACGTGAAGGGCCTGAGCGCCAAGGACGTCACGGCGGGCGGCTCGAGCAGCGCGCAGGTCGACCTCGACGGCACCGCCGAGGCGCTCGGCAACTACGCTCTGCGCCCGTATGGCGTCGGGAACACCTGGTCGCTTGCCGTCTGGGTCCGGCCTGGAAGTATTCCGAGCAAGGGCCCGAGATACATCTTCGATCTCAATGGGCAGCAGACGATCGCGAGCGTGAGCCGCATCTCACTCACGCTCGACGCCAAAGGCCTCTTCGGAATCGAGGTCACAGACTCGGCCGGGAACGCGCGTGCGATCGTCGCTTCGACGAGCGTCCACGCGAGTCTGATGCCGAACGCCTGGTACTACGTCGTGGCAGTGAAGAGCGGCACGAGCTCGCTCGCGCTGTTCGTGAACGGCGTGCAGGTGGCGAGCACGAACGTCGGCGTGCCCGCGCAGGGCGATGTTCCGCGCGTGCTGCGCATCGGCGGACGCGTCAAGGACAGCACGGGCTTCTTCTGGAAGGGCGGGATCGGCTCGGTCGCGCTGTGGCACTCGCCGCTCGCGAGCTCCGAAGTCAAGGCCCTGTGGGCGACCGGAAATCGCGGCGCCGACCTGCGCTAGAGCTCGTCGAGAAACGTGATCTCGGGCCGCCCGTCGAGCACGCCGACGAACACGGCACCGTGCGCGCGCAGATTCTCGCCGTGCTTCTTGAATGCCTCGTCGCTCGCGTACTTCTCGTACACGATGAAGACGCTCGGGTCGTCCTTGCGCTGGTGGAACACGTAGGCCTGGGTCCCGGGCTCGTTCGCGCGCACCTGCGCGGCGAGCTTGCGGAAGCCTTCCTTCGCTTCCTCGATCTTGTCTTTCTTCACCTTCAATGTCGCCAGCACGCTCGGCATGGTTCGCTCCTCGCCCGTGGGGCAGTTGGCCCACCAGTCTGCACGAACGCTTTGCGCGCGGGCAATTCGGGGCCCCGCCCGCGGCTCGGCTGCCGGCGCGTGAACCGACGCCAAACACGCGCCCTCTATCACTTTTCGCCGATCCGAGCCACCATCAGGGCGATGCGAACCCAGGCGATCCTGGTGGCCGGCGACCGCGGCGCGAGCCGCGCCGTCCGCGGCACGAGCAAGGCGTTCGTCGAGATCGCAGGGCGGCCCATGGTCGTGCACGTGCTCGAGACGCTCCTGCACACGCCCGAGGTCTCGGAGGTGTATCTGGTCGGCAATCCCGCGCGCCTGTCGGCCGCGGTCGCCGAATACGGGTGCCTCGCTCTGGCCGCGGCGCGCGGCTGCCCGATTCACATCGTGCCGCAGCGAGACACTCTCTACGCGAACGTGTGGTACACATTTCTGCGTACCCTGGCGCCGGGACGCTCCGACCCCAAGCACGCGGTGCTCGTGGTGCCCGCGGACATTCCGCTCGTCATTCCCGAGGAGATCTCCGCGTTCCTGGCGCGCGCCGCGGCCAGCGGAGGAGACTACGTCGTCGGTCTCTCGCCCGAGACCGCGCTCGCGCCCTTCGCGCCGCGCGACGACGCGCCCGGCGTGGAGATGGCCTACTTCAATCTGCGCGAGGGCCGCTTCCGGCAGAACAATTTGCACTGGGTGCGGCCGCTGCGCATGGGGAACCGGCACTACATCGACGAGATGTACGAGAACCGATACCAGAAAGAGCTCGGCAGCCAGATCCGGCTCGCATGGCGCGTGATCCGGCGC
Organism: bacterium; assembly: GCA_041498295.1. Lineage (GTDB taxonomy): Bacteria > Myxococcota_A > UBA9160 > SZUA-336 > SZUA-336 > VGRW01. Next base: position 16,806 of record JBGQIB010000077.1, read on the forward strand.
GAGTGGCGCAACCTCTGGGTGCTCGGCTGCTACTTCATGATCCACGTCGCGGGCGTGTTGCACCGCCGCGGCTACCGCGACGCCGCCGACCGCGTGCGCGCCTACGTACCGCTCTCGTCGATCGAGCACGCCGCGAGCGCGCTGCTGCGCACGCGCTTCCGCACGGTCACGACCGAGCTCGGCGGCGCGGCGATCGACGTCGACAACGACGCGGACCTCGAGGTCGTCGAGAAGATGCTCGAGCGCTGGAAGGCCCTGCAGGTCCGACTCGCCCGCGCCGCCTAGTCGCGGCTATCTTCGCGCGCATGGCGGAGCTCTTCGAGGCGATCACGGGCGCACGCGCCGCGCTGCGCGAGCTGCCGGGCCGCGGGCTGATCCGCGCGACCGGCGCCGACCGCGTGCGCTTCCTGAACGGGATGCTGACGGCGGATGTGGCGAAGCTCGGGACCGGCGAGGCCGCGCCCGCGCTGCAGCTCGACCGCAAAGGCCACGTGCTCGCGGATCTGTGGGTGCTCGCGGAGGCGGAAGCACTCTGGCTCGATTCGGCGCCCGGCACCGAGGCGGAGCTGCTCGCGGTGCTCGAGAAACACGTGATCGCCGACGACGTCGCGCTCGTGAGTCAGAGCGACGCCGTGCGCGAGTGGGCGCTCGAGGGTCCAGGCGCGCGCGCTGCGGCGCGCGCGATCGGCGGCGCCAATCCGCCGGCGGGTCACTTCGAGCGCGCCGACTTCGGCGGCGCTTCCATCCTGTGGCTCGCTGGGGGCAGCGTGAGTGCGGAAGGTCTGCGCGCGCTCGCGCCGCGCGAGGTCGCGGCCGAGCTCGCGCGTGCGCTCGCGCTGCCGCCGCTCGACGACGCCGCGGCCGAGGTGCTGCGCATCGCCGCCGCGATTCCCGCGCTCGGGCGCGACGTGACGTCGCGGAACTTCCCGCAGGAGGCGCGGCTCGAGCGCGCGATCTCGTTCACGAAGGGCTGTTACGTCGGGCAAGAGATCGTGGCGCGCATCGCCTCGCGTGGCGCGGTGAACCGTGTGCTCGTGAAGCTGCGCACGGACGCGCTCGTCGCGCCTGGCGCGAGCGTCCAGATCGACGGCGTGAACGCGGGGCAAGTGACTTCGAGCGCCGAGTCAGCGGCGACCGGCGCGCTCGCGCTCGCGTACCTGAAGATCGAGCACGCGCGCGCGGGTCAGCGTGTCGCGATCGACGCCATCGGGGGCGAGGTCGCGGGGGACGACTCGCGCTTGTAGCGCCCGCCGACGGCCTGCCAGCTCCCCGCGCTCTTGGCGAACACCACCTCGAGCGCGTAGACGACGCCGTTCTTCGGCAGTGACTCACCAGGTGCGAGCCGTTGTCCCAGCGCGAACGCGACGCGCGCCGAGACGCGCTGCCGACCGTCACTCTCGGGTGTCAGCTTCACGCTGTCGAGGCGCGCGCCGACGATGTCCTCGATGAACGCGAACTTCTCGACCAGCGCGCGCACGTCGTAGTAGTCGAGCCCGCCGTCTTCCTTGAACGTCTGCGCGACGTGATCCAACACGAACTTCGGCTGCTTCGCCTGGATCGCGTCGACGAGCGACGGGATCAAGAGATCGAGGTTCTCCTCGGCAACTGGAGCGGGCGCGGCCGGTGTGTCGCGCTGCGACGGCTCGCACGCCCCGAGCGCGAGCAGCGCCGCGCAAGCGAACGCGGCGCGCAGCGCGCGCACATGAGCTCCGGGTCCACGCATGCGCGCCACTATACTCGGCGCGTGGCCCGGCGAGTTCTCGCGCTGTTCGCGAAAGCGCCCGTGGCGGGCGCCGTGAAGACGCGGCTCGCGCCCGAGCTGACGACCGAGCGCGCGGCGGCGTTCTACGAGGCCATGCTGCTCGACGTGCTCTATCAGCACGCCGACGCGAGAGACTGCGAGCTCGCGCTCTGGTTCACGCCCGACGAGTCGCGAGCTTGGTTCGAGAAGCACGCGCCTGCGGGGTACCGACTCTTGCACCAACGCGGGCGCGACCTTGCAGAACGCATGCGCGCGCTGTTTCAGTTTCACTCTGCCGAAGGCTTCGAGCGGATCGTGCTGCGCGGAACCGACAGCCCCACCTTGCCCGCGTCGCGCGTCGCGCAGGCGTTCGCCGCGCTCGAGCGCGCGCCGCTCGTGCTCTGTCCCGATCGCGACGGTGGTTACAACCTGATCGCACAGTCCGTGCCGCACGATGCACTCTTCGAGCTCGAGCTCTCTCGCTCGAGCGTGCTCACGGCGACGCTCGCGCGCGCCCGCGAGCTCGGTCTCCGTGCCGAGCTGCTGCCCGCGCACCACGACGTCGACACCTGGGCGGACGTCGTGCGACTCGGCCCGGAGCTCGATCCCGCGCGGACGCCGCGAACCCTCAGTCAGTATCGCGCGCTCTTCGCTCACTGACAGTCACGCACACGCGCGGACTCGCGCGGCACGCTGGTTGCACAACCGCCTCCCGGGGTGAACCCACGCGACCGCAATGCGGCGGTCGATTCCCAGGGAGGGAGTGCGATGACCAGGAAGAGACCGACGAGCGCAGTGATCGCCGCGACGCTGCTGTGCTTTGCGCCACTACTTGCACGCGCCGACACGGCGTCGGACAAGCGCATGGCGGAGATGGAGGCGCGCCTCACTCAGCTCGAGGACAAGCTCGCGACGAGTCAGAAGACGATCGACGAGCAGTCGGAGATGCTCAAGTCGCAGGCAACACCTGCCGTGTCCGCGGGCACCGAGCCCCCGAGCAAGCTCGACGCCTTCCTGAACACGGTCCAGATCAACGGCTTCGTCACCGCATCGTACGAGTATCAGTTCAACAACCCGAACAACCCGATCTTCGCCAACGCGGCGAACCAGTTCAATCTGGACCACAACACGTTCAACCTCGACGAGGTGTTGATCGAGTTCTATCGGCCGGCGACGAATCCTGGGGACGCGGGCTTCCAGATCGATGTGACCTACGGCGACAACGGCGGGATTCTGGGACTGTATCGCTTCAACACGCCCGGATCCGCGGCCGACAACTTCTCGTATTTGAAGAAGGCGAACGTGCAGTACAACTGGGACAACGTGCTGTTCAAGTTCGGCAAGTTCGAGACGCTCATGGGCTCTGAAGTGATGGAGTCGGTGAACAACCGCAACGTCACGCAGGGTCTTCTCTTCACGTACGCGATCCCGCTCGTGCACACCGGCTTGATGGCGAGTGGGAAGATCGGTGGGACCGAGTCGCCGTTCGGCTGGGCCGGCCTCGTCACGAACGGCTGGAACAACGCCACCGACACCAACGACAACAAGGGTCTGATGGGCCAGCTGAACTACAGCGAGGCTGCGGTGTCCACCGCGCTCACGACGTACTACGGCGCCGACGGAAACACGGGCTTCGCGGGGCAACCCGTGAAGACCCCGAGTACCTCGCCGGCGATCGTGCTGGACTGGACGGCGACGTTCACGGCAAACGACCTCCTCCTGTTCTGGGCGAACGCCGACTGGGGCATGCAGAAGGACGTCCAGTTCGCCTCGGGTCCGAACCTCGGGACTGTGCAGGACGCGACGTGGTATGGGCTCGCGCTCGGCACGCAGCTCACGCTGGACGAGAAGAACTCCATCGCGGTGCGCGGCGAGTTCCTGAAGGATGCGCAGGGCTACCGCATCGTGACTGGCAACCACACGTCGGCGTACTCGCTCACCGGCACGTACGCGTACAAGCTCACTACGAACCTGCTGGCGCGTGCCGAGTTCCGCTACGACGGCCTCACCACCCAGGGCAACACCGACAACACGTTCTTCCCGAGTGGCCGCGGACCGGGCTCGAGCCGCGACTACCAGAGCATCATACAGATGTCCTACATCTTCGACTGAGCACG
>JBGQIB010000078.1:0-20624 GCA_041498295.1 bacterium
CACTGAAAATTCTGCACTTGCGCACCGTCGACGCAGGCGTCGCGCTCGGGCGAACCGGCGGCGAAGTCCGTCCGGCACTGATCGATCAGCGTCTTGAACACGCCGCAGGTGTCGTCGACGCACTGTCCGAGCGTGTGCAAGACGTCCGAGACGCATGCCTCGCGAGCGTCACGCGCCGCCTGGGCGCAGTCGTGATTCTGTCCGCGGCAGGTGTCGACTGCGGATAGGAAATCGTCCCTGCACACCTGCGAACAGGTCTTTTGGGTTGCGCGTGCATCGGCGACGCACTGATGTGTCGGGTTGTCGTTCGCTTGGGCCGCGCCGCTGGTCAGAATCGTGATCCCCATCACCAGCGCAGCAATCCAGTTCCGCTTCATGAGTCTCCCTCTTTCGTTTCCGGGGTTGGTACGGTGCTCTCACGTCGAACCGGTGTGCCGCGCGCGAGTTGCGCCGCTACGCTCCGCCGCCTCGATGAGACGCTCGTGGCTGATGGGGTTAGCGCTAGTTCTCGCGTTTGGCTGCGGGCGCGGGCAGCCGCTCTGCATCGCGGTGATCGGCGACTTCGGCGGAGACACTCCGCAGGAAGCGCAAGTCGCCGCGCTCGTGGCTGGATTCAAACCGGATCTCGTCGTGACCGTGGGCGACAACAACTACCCGGGCGGCGCGGCCGCGACGATCGACAAGAACATCGGCAAGCACTACGCGAAGTTCATCGCACCGTACCGCGGCGCGTTCGGTCCCGGTGCCGCGGTCAATCGCTTTTTCCCTTCGCTCGGAAATCACGACTGGGTCGCCGCGGGAGCGCAGCCGTACCTCGACTACTTCGAGCTGCCGGGGAACGAGCGCTACTACGATCTCGAACGCGGCTCGGTGCACCTGTTCTTCGTCGACAGCGATCCGCACGAGCCCGACGGTATCACGCGCGATTCGCGCCAGGCGCTCTGGCTGCGCGACGCGCTCGCGCGCTCGACCGCCCCGTACAAGTGGGTGTTGTTCCACCACCCGCCGTTCTCGTCGGGTCCGCACGGCTCGACGGCGGAGCTGCAGTGGCCGTTCCGCGCGTGGGGCGCGACTGCCGTGTTTTCGGGACACGACCACGACTACGAACGTCTCGACGTCGGCGGCATGCCGTACGTCGTCGTCGGGACCGGCGGCGAGCACCTGTATCCGTTCCGCGCGCCGGTGGAGGGGAGCGTGGTGCGCATCGAGCAGCACGGCGCGCTGCGCATCGACGTGACGCGCGCCGGCGCGGGTGCGGAGTTCGTGAGCGCGAGCGATCCGGACCGCGATCGCTTCGCGCTGCTGGCGTCGAGTCAGTTGCCCGCGCCGGCGCCGCTGGTCTCCGCGGGCTCGAGCTGGAAGCTGCTCGACGGGCTCGAGCCGAAGGCGGGCTGGCGTGACGCGGGCTTCGACGCCAGTTCGTGGCCCGCGGCGGCGACGCCGTTCCGGATCGTCGATCGCGGCGCGGCCGCCGGCGCGCCGCCGCGCACGACCTACTATCGGATCGAGTTCGAAGTGACTCATCCCGAGTCACTCGGCGCGCTCGAGCTCGGCTTGCCGCGCGATCAGCCTGCCGTCGCCTATCTGAACGGCCGCGAGGTGGCGCGCGTCGAGCGCAAGCCGCTGCGCGAGCGCCGCTGGCTCGTGCCGCGCGGGCCGCGCGCGGAAGCGACGGCGGAGCCGATCCTTGTGCACCGCCTGCTCGATCCGAGCCTGCTCGGCTCGGGACCGAACGCGCTCGCGTTCGAGATCCGCCGCGAGCCCGCGGAAGGCGGCGATCCGAGCTTCGACGCCGAACTCGTTGCGTATCCCCGGACCGGTCCTTAGGCCGAGCGCGGATCGGGGACGGCATCGCCTTCAGCTGCCTTCCGCGGCAGCCGAAACACGAAGGCGTGGAAAAGTCGACCTCGGTCGTGCTGCTCGACGACGGCGAGCTGGATCGCGTGCGCATCATCCTCGAGGCCCTCGGCTCGGATTTCGCGCTCTGCCGGCGGCCCACCGCTCTCGCGGAGCTTCCGCACGCGCGCGACCTGCTGATCAGCAGCGGACGGCGCGCGCTCGAGCTCGGCGCGCGCCCGAAGCCGGAGGACGGCGCGACCGAGCCGCTCTGGCTGTGCGTACACGGCCAGGACTTCGGCGAGCTGCGCACTCGGCTGCGCGACCTCGGCGTACACTATTTGGTGCATAGCGCCGTCGACCAGGAGACGCTGCGGCTGCTGATCTCGATGCTCTTACACGACCGCGGCGAGCGGCGCTCGCGCTCGCGCCTGCCGCTCGGCGGCGAGGCGCACGTGCGCGTGGGCCAGAAGACGCAGACGGTGAAGCTCTTGGAGCTCTCTGCGTCTGCCGCGCGCTTTCGAGTCAGCGCGCCGCTCGAAGCGGGCGACTGGATCTCGCTCGAGCTGCCCGCAGAGCTGCGCAGCGACGCGCTCGACGCGCTCTCGGGTCACGTGTCGCGCGCGGACCGCGAGCCCGGAACGAAGGGCGCCGTGTCCTGGTCGGTCGCGGTGGAGCTCGATCCGCTGCCGCCGGAGGCGAACGAGGAGCTCCAGGCGATCCTGCGCGGCGGTCACCCGGGCACGCGCGTGTCGCAGCTCAAGGAAGTGCCGAAGAAGCCCTCGCGCGAGCGGCGCAGGACCGAACGCCGCGCCTACCGTCGCCGCGTCGCCGCGCTCACTCGCTCGGATGCCGAGGCGCCGCAGGTGGTGCTCGGACACGATCTCTCCGCGGACGGGATTCGCATCGCGCGCCAGCCCGGAATCGCAGTCGGCCAGCGGATCGCACTCGGTCTATACGGCGCCTCGGGCGGCGCGCCGCTCGTGATCGAGGCGGAAGTGGTGCGCGACCACGGCGCGCGCGGCTTCGGCCTCGTTTTCCAGGGCGTGCGGGCGGAGCAGCGGCGCGAGCTCGAAGAGCTCGTCGGCACGCTCACGCCGCTCGAGTCACTCGGCGGCGACAGCGCCACGGCGCGCGGTCTAGTCGTGTCGCGCGTGCTCGAGACGCGGGCGCTCACGCCGCCGACCTCCGGCGCGCGCACTCAGAAGGCGTAGTCGACGATCGCGCCGTGGGCGCGCAGGCGCTCGCGCAGGAGCTCGACGGGAACGTCGCCGACGCGCCCGCCCCGCTCGAGTGACAGAGCCGCGGCGTTACCCGCCGCCTCGCCCGTGGCGAAGCAGGGCGGGATCTCCTTCGTGGCGTTGTGCGTGCGGTGGTCCGACGAGATGCAGCGTCCTGTGACGAGCAGGTTCGCGACCTCGCGCGCCTGAAGGCATCCGTACGGGATCGCGTAGACTGCGCCGTACTTGGTCCAGTGGCCCGTGATGGCGATGGCTCCGGGCAGCGGCTTCTGCCGGTCCGCGTGGCCGAGCACCGTGCGCCCGACGAGCCGGCGACTCTCGGTGACCCCGATCAGCCGCGCGATCTCACACAGATGTGCGTCGCGCAGCTCGACGTGTCGCTCGCGCAGCGCGCGGAATTCCTCCATCACCATGCGCCGGCAAGCGAGCTCGGCGAACGTCAGGTCGCGCGGATCGGTGGCGTCGATCTTCCGGTCGATGCGAGTCATGCTGCCCCAGGGTAGGAGCGCCTGACCGGGGTTGGGCGTGCGGAACAGCGGCGCGCCGGCGGCGATCGCCGCGTCGACGTCGCGTATTCCGCCGATGCGGAACCAGAGCCACGGGTGCACGCGCTCGAGCTCGAAGGCGCAGCCCGCTGAGGCGAGCACGTGGCCGTCGCCGGTGGCGTCGATCACGACGTCGGCCGCGATCGCGTGCCGGCCGGCGCGCGACTCGAACGCAACCCCCGCGATCCGGTCGCCCGCGACCAGCGCGCGCGCCCCCCACATGTGAAACAGCAGCTCTACACCGGCCTGTGTCACGAGCTCGTTCAGCACCTCGCGCAGCACCTCGGGGTCATACGCGACCGAGTAGCGCACCACGTGTTCCGCGCGCGCGCCGCCCCAGACGAGGCCCCAGCTCGCGTAGCGCTTCACCAGCTCGGGGTCCGGCCGACCCCAGTGTTCGGGCGGCGGCGCGAAAGCGCCGCCGAGCGCCTGCATCCGCTCGGTGACTTCCTGACACAGGCCGCCGATCACCTGCTTGCCGCGGCCGTCGTCGAGCGTGAGCAAGAGCGCGATCAGTCCGTTGGTCGCGAGCCCGCCGAGCGAGCTCGAAGCCTCGGCCAGGACGACGCGCGCGCCTGAGCGCGCGGCCGCGACCGCCGCCGCGACGCCCGCGCTCCCGCCGCCGACGACCAACACGTCGGCGTGCGCGAACAGCTCGAGGTCACGCGCCGGCTCGTGCATGCGGGGCATGCGCCGATTGGAGCACAGGTGCGCGCATGCGTCGCGCGCGCTATCTCGGCCGAACGTGTCGACGCCGAGCAAGAAGGTCCACATCACGCCCGAGGGAGCGCAGCGCCTGCAGGAGGAGCTCGAGCGTCTGTGGCGGGTCGAGCGCCCGCGCGTGACGCGCGAGGTCGCGGCCGCGGCCGCGCTCGGCGATCGCTCCGAGAACGCGGAGTACATCTACGGGAAGAAGCGCTTGCGCGAGATCGACCGGCGCATCCAGTTCCTGCGCAAGCGCTTCGACCAACTGGTCGTCGTGAAGCCCGGCGAGGTCGCGCGCGACCGCGTGTACTTCGGCGCGTTCGTCACGCTCGCGGACGAGGCCGGCGCAGAGCTCCGCTATCGCTTGGTCGGCCCGGACGAGAGCGACGTCGCGACGGGCGCGATCAGCATCGAGTCATTGATCGGGCGCGCGCTCGTCGGAAAGCGCGCGGGCGACAAGGTCGAGGTGCAACGCCCGGTGGGTCGCGCGCGCTTCACCGTTCTCGCGATCCGCTACGAGGACGGATGAATCACTCGGATCCTCCGCGGCTCGCGCGGCTTCTGCGGCGGCTCGCGCTCCGCGACCTCGGCGGCGACTGTTACCTCGCCGACGCGGGCGCGGGCCGTGCGCGACTGTTCGGCGGGCTGGTCGCGGCGCAGGCGGTGGTCGCGGCCGGGCGCACGGCCGACGCCGGCGCGCTCCACTCACTCCACGCGTACTTCCTGCGCCCGGGAAGGCTCGACTCGGAGATCAGGTTCGAGGTCGAGCGCACCCGTGACGGCCGCCGCTTCGCGGCGCGGCGCGTGGTCGCGCACCAGGACGGGCGACCGATCTTCCATCTCGCGGCGAGCTTCACGCACCTCCGCAGCGGGATCGCGCACGCCGATCCGATGCCGACTCAGTCCGGACCCGAGGGCCTCGCCGACTGGGAGGAGGTGCGCGCGAAGCTCGCCGACGCGGCGCGCCCGCGACGCGACTTCGAGGCCTTCGACGTGCGCGTCCTCGAGCCCGAACGCGATGCACCGGGTGCGCGCTCCGCGCCGACACGCGCGGCGTGGATGCGCTTGCGCGGTTTGCCGCCCGACGATCCGCTGCTCCAGGTAGCACTGCTCGTCTACGCGACCGACCGAACGCTGTTGCGCGCGGCCGCGCGCCCGCACGGCGTCCGCTGGACGGAGCGCGCGCCCGCGAGCCTCGACCACGCGCTCTGGCTGCACCGGCCCCCGGACCTGTCCAACTGGCTGCTCTACGACTGCCGCAGCCCGGCCGCGAGCGCGGGCCGTGGTCTCGTCCTGGGCGCGGTCTACGGGCGCGGCGGCGAGCGCGTCGCGAGCGTGGCGCAGGAAGGGCTCATCGAGCCTTGAGCGCTATCGTGATTGCGGCTGCGCGCCGATCCGAAGCCTGGTAAAAGGGAAGACGAGATGCTGATTCGAACGCTCGCAGTCGCAGTCGCGCTCGCGCTCTCACTCGCCGGGGCTGCTGCGCCCGCTCGTGCGGGAACGACGCGCTACGACCCGCAGCGCGCGGGTCACCCGCTGCGCATGGTCGCCTACGCGCTGCATCCGGTGGGCGTCGCTCTCGACACGCTGATCTTTCATCCGGCGTGGTGGCTCGGCACGCATGAGCCGCTGCGCACGTTGTTCGGCGTCGAGGTCGTGTTCGACGACTCGGCCGAAGTCGCGCGCGCGGCTGAAGCGCGGCGCGCCCACCCGCCGGCCGTCGAGCCGCCGGCCCCGACCGACCCCGAGACCGAAGCTCCGACGAACTGAGCGGCGCCGAGCTCCGCGATCGGGGTTGCAGGCAGCGCAGCTGCTCCGAGCAAGGTATGCTTCTTGCTTGTGCGGCACGCGCTCCGCGAGGGAGCGTGGGGTGACCTCGAGGAGTGCATGCCTTGCATACGCGCGGGAGAGGGTTGCGGCGTCTCGTCGGCGCGCTCCGCAGTGCCGCGTTCGTCTTTGCCGTCGGCTGTAACTCCAGCTTCGACCTGCTCGAAAACGGTGGCACACACACCGCCCCGGTCGAGCTCCCGCCGATCGAGATGGAGGGCGTGATCTTCGAGGGCTATCACGGCGATCTCCGCGACCTCTCCGTCACGGCGGACTCCGCGACGGTCGACCTGACGGCGCACGTCGCGAACCTGCGCCAGGTGTCGATGGGCTTCTCGGACGAGGACGCGAGCAAGGTCGACATCTCGGCGCCCGTCGGCGTATTCCACCTCGACGCCGACGACTTCTCGCTCTCGAACGGCGTGCGCGGCAGCACCGGTGAGGGCGAACGCTTCACTACGGCCGCCGCGCACTACGTCGCGAGCCGGCGCGTGATCGCGAGCGACTCGCCGGTCGAGCTGCACCGCTCGAACCTGGTGCTCACGGCGAGCGGGATGGAGCTCGAGGTCGCCACGCACAAGCTGCGACTCACCGGCAACGTGCGCGCGCGCGTACAGCCGAAGTGACTCGCGCAGGCGCCGCGCTCGCACTCGTTCTGATGCTGGCCGCGGGCCGGAGCGCCGCGGACGAGCCGAAGGCTCCGGCCCCGGCGACCGAGCCAGCGAAGACCACCGGTCAGGCGGCGGAGCGTCTGGGCCTCAAGTTCACGCCCAACGCCGAGCTCGTGATCACCTCGGACGAGGCCGAGGGCGTGAAGGCCGAGGGCGGGCGCCAAAGTGTCGTGTTCACCAAGCACGTGAAGGCGCACCAAGGAGACATGAACCTCGAGTGCGACTGGCTCGAGGCGATCTACCCGCCGGAGACCGCGCATCGACCCGACAACATCGCTGCGAAGGGCGCCGTCGTGATCACCCAGGGCACGAACCAGGCGCGCTGCATGGAGGCGCACATCGACAACGTCGCCTGCACCGCCGAGTGCCGCAGCACGGGCAGGAAAGCCACGCTCACGCGCGGGACCGACGACGTCGAGGCGGATGTCATCTACTTCGATCTCTGCAAGGGGACGGTGAGGGCGGTGGGCGGAGTCCAGGTCCGCGTGCGCGAGAAACCGGACGACGGTGTTACGCCACCCGCACCGGGCAGCGAGCCCGCGAAGGTGAATGGCGGATGACGACGCCGACCTTGCACGCGCGCGATCTGTGCAAGCGCTTCGGCGCCAAAGAGGCCGTGCGCGACGTGCGCATCGCCGTGGGCCCGGGTGAGATCGTCGGTCTACTCGGTCCGAACGGGGCGGGCAAGACCACCACGTTCAACATGATCGTCGGGCGCGTGCGGCCCACCGCCGGGCGAGTGTTTCTCGGTGAGGAGGAGATCACCGATCTGCCGATGTACCAGAGAGCGCGGAAGGGGATCACCTACCTGCCGCAAGAGCCCTCGATTTTCCGGAAGCTGACCGTGGAGGAGAACATCCTGGCGATTCTCGAGACGCTGCCCATGCGCCGCCACGAGCGCCACGAGCGCGTGAAGGCGCTCTTGGGCGAGCTCGACCTCACGGCCAAGCGCAAGCAGAAGGGCTCGACGCTCTCGGGCGGCGAGCGGCGCCGGGTCGAGATCACGCGCGCGCTGGTGCTCGATCCGCGCTTCATGTTGCTCGACGAGCCGTTCTCCGGAATCGACCCGATCGCCGTGATCGACATCCAGAAGATCATCTCGCAGCTGCGCGAGCGCGGGATCGGCATCGTGATCACCGACCACAACGTTCGCGAGACACTCACGATCTGCGACCGAGCGTACATCATCAAGGACGGGCGCATCATCCGCGAGGGCTCGCCCTCCGAAATCACCGAGGATCCCACTGTGAGAGAGATCTACCTCGGTCAGAATTTCAGGCTCTGAGTTGTAGGGTTAGGACGAGAGACATGGCGCTCGAGCTCAAGCAAACCGTCAGGCTCACCCAGTCTCTGGTGATGACTCCCCAGTTGCAGCAGGCCATCAAACTGCTGCAGCTCTCGCGCCTCGAGCTGCAGAACACGATCCAGCAGGAGCTCGTCGAGAATCCCGTGCTCGAGGAGGCGCTCGAGGAGGAGTCGTCCTCCGCGGAGCTCGTGGACGACGAGAGCGAGCCGGGCGAACCGGCCACGACGCCCGAGCCGACGCAAGTGCAGGCGCCCGAGGTCGATACGCCGACCCCCAGCACCGACGACATGGTCGGAGACCTCGACTGGGAGTCGTACATGGAGTCGAAGCCGCAGACGAGTCTGTCGCGCGGCGACGACGACCGGCCGCCGCTCGACGCCAACCTGACGCTCGCGGCCTCGCTCACCGATCACTTGATCTGGCAGCTCGGCTTCTTGGAGCTCGAGGAGCTCGAGCGCGAGATCGCGCTGCGCATCGTCTGGAACTTGAACGACGACGGCTATCTCGAGGAAGATCTGGAAGCGATCGCCGCCGACACCAAGACCGAGGTCGGGGACGTCGAGAAGGTGCTCGTGCGCGTGCAGGCGCTCGATCCGGTCGGGGTCGCGGCACGCACGCTGTCCGAGTGTCTCCTGATCCAAATGCGCTTCGCGGGAATCACCGAGGGGCTCGCGCTGCGCATGGTCGTGCAGCATCTCGACGGTCTGCAGAAGCACGACTTCCGCGGCATCGCGCGCGCGGAGAACGTCGAGCTCGGCGCGGTTGCGGCCGCGGCCAAACTGATCGGCAGCTTCGAGCCGCGGCCCGGCCGCCAGTACACCGGCGAAGAGCCCGTCTACATCACGCCCGACATCTTCGTGCACAAGCTCGGCGACGAGTATCACGTCGTGCTGAACGAAGACGGCATGCCCAAGTTGCGCGTCTCGGCCGCCTACCGAGAGGTGCTCGCCAACAAGGACGGGAACGGGAAGCAGACGCGCGAGTACGTGCGCGAGAAGCTCCGCTCCGCGATCTGGCTGATCAAGTCGATTCACCAGCGCCAGCGCACGATCGTGCGCGTGATGGAGTCGATCATCCGCTTCCAGCGCGAGTTCTTCGACAAGGGGCCCGAGCATCTGCGCCCCTTGAATCTGCGCGACGTCGCCGACGACATCGGCATGCACGAGTCGACCGTCTCGCGGGTCACCACCAACAAGTACGCGCAGACGCCTCACGGCCTCTTCGAGCTCAAGTTCTTCTTCAACTCGAGCATTCGCACCTCGGACGGCGACGGAATCGCATCCGAGTCCGTGAAGGAGAAGATCCTGCAGATCATCAAGGCCGAGGACACGCGCAATCCGCTGTCGGATCAGAAGATCGCGGAGATGCTCTCCGATGCGAGCATCCAGATCGCGCGCCGGACCGTGACGAAATATCGCGAAGCGTTGCGCATTCTGTCTTCGACGCGGCGCAAGCAGATCAGCTAGATTTGGCGCGCGCTGCGGCGGGGTTGGGACGATGAAGCTGACCGACGTACTCGTTCGAGACGCATGCCGCGTGGACCTGCGCGGCGCGACCAAGCTCGAGGTGTTGCGTGAGCTCGCCGACGCGCTGGCGCGCCAAGTGCCCGGCCTCGATCCCGCCCAGCTCTACGCGATGCTGATCGAGCGGGAGAAGCTCGGCACGACCGCGATGGGCGACGGCATCGCGATCCCGCACGCGCGCATCGAGTCTCTGAATCGACTGCTCGCCGTGTTCGGTCTGTCGCGCGCCGGCGTCCCGTTCGATTCACTCGACGGGCAGGAGACACACCTGTTCTTCCTCCTCGTCGCGCCCGGCAAGGAAGGCAGCGCGCATCTGCTCCTGCTCGCGCGCCTGTCGCGGCTGCTCGGCTCCGAGGCGTTCCGGATGCGGCTCCGCCAGGTCCAGACCACCGATGAGCTCTTCCGCGCCTTCGAGGAGGAGGAGTCGAGGCAGTAGCATGGCTGAAGCGTCTCCCGAGGCGTCGCGCGTCCACGGAAGCCTTGTGGAGGTGGCGGGCGTAGGCGTGCTACTCCTGGGCAAGAGCGGCATCGGCAAGAGTGAGTGCGCGCTCGAGCTGGTGATGCGCGGACACCGCTTGGTGGCGGACGACGTCGTGCTGCTCGGTGTCGACGTCGACGGCATTCCGCTCGGCTGGAGCCCCGAGCTGGTGCGGCACTACATCGAGCTGCGCGGCATCGGCATCGTGCACGTGCCGAGTCTGTTCGGCGAGCGCTCGGTGGTGGAGCGCGTGCGTGTCGAGCTGGTCGTGCAGCTCGAGGCGTGGGGCGCGGGCGAGGTCGAGCGCGTCGGCCTCGACCAACACAAGGAAGTGTTTGCCGGCTTCGAGATCGCGGCCCTGCACCTGCCGGTGGCGCCCGGGCGAAACATCGCATCGCTGGTCGAGGTCGCGGCGCGCGTCCACCTCTTGCAGCGACAGGGGCGCAGCGGCGCCGCGGACCTCGACGAGCGTCTGTTCGCGATCCTGCGCGGCGAGCGGCCATGAGCCTCGGGCCGTCGCTCGTGATCGTCTCCGGCCTCTCGGGCGCGGGGCGCACCACCGCGATGAAGGCGCTCGAGGACCTCGGCTTCTTCTGCGTCGACAATCTGCCGGTCGTGCTGCTCGAGCCGTTCGTCGAGCTGTTTCGCGCGGGCAGCGATCGGCTGGCGGTCGCGGTCGACGTGCGCGAGCGCTCGTTTCTCGCCGCGTTCCCCGAGGTGCACGACCGTTTGCGCGGGGGCGGGCTGCCGAATCAGCTCATGTATCTCGAGGCCAGCGACGAGGCGCTCGCGCAGCGCTTCAGTGAGACACGCCGCGTGCACCCGGCTCGCGGCAGTGGCTCGCTGTTCGACGACATCGGGCGCGAGCGCGAGATGCTCGTGCCGATCGCGCGCCGCGCCGATCTCGTGATCGACACGAGCCACATGAGCGTGCACGACCTGAAGCGCCAAGTGACGCGTCACTTCACCGGCGCGCAGCGCACGGCGCCGATGGAGATCGAGGTCGTCTCGTTCGGCTTCCGCCACGGCGCGCCCGAGTCGGCGGACCTGATGATCGACGTGCGCTTCCTTCCCAACCCGAACTTCGAGCCGAAGCTGCGCGAGCGCACGGGCCTCGATCCGGACGTCGCGGCGTTCGTGCTCGAGGCCCCGGGCACGCGCGAATTCATGGCCAAGCTGTGCGAGTTCGTGGATTTTCTCGTCCCGCGCTACGAAGAGGAGGGCAAAGCCCATCTCACCGTCGCGCTGGGCTGTACCGGCGGACAGCATCGCTCGGTCGCGGTGGCGCGAGCGCTGGAAAGACACCTTCTGGAGCGCAAGATTGACGTGCGTGTGACTCACCGCGACGTCGCGCGAGCGCGGAGGACCGAGACGTGATCGGAGTACTAGTCTTATCTCACTACGGGCTGGCCGACGAATTCGTCGGCGCCCTGCGCCACATCGTCGGCGAGCTACCGCACGTGCGCGCGATCGGTCTCGATCCCGCGAGCGCCTCGCCCGAGGACATGCGCGCGCAGATCGACAAGGCGCTGCGCGAGGTCGATTTCGGCCAGGGCGTGCTCGTGCTGGTCGACATGTTTGGCGGCACGCCCTCGAATCTGTCCATGTCGTTCCTCGAAGAGGGCCGTGTCGAGGTGGTGACTGGCGTGAATCTCCCGATGTTGGTGAAGGTCGCGCGTCCGAAGCCGGGGGTCGGCATCCACGAGCTCGCCGAGACCGCGCGCGACTACGGGCGCAGGAACATCTCGGTCGCGAGCGATCTGCTCGCCAACCGAGATGCGGAGAAGCGGGACGCATGAGCCGCGCCGCGCGCGACTGCACGATCGCGAATCAGCTCGGGCTACATCTGCGCGCGGCGGCGGCGTTCGTGAAGGTCGCGGAGCGCTTCAAGAGCGACATCGTGCTCGAGCGCGAGGGCACGCGCGCAAATGGCAAGAGCATCATCGCGCTCGTCACCTTGGCCGCGCCGGCCGGCACGAGCTTGCGCGTGACCGCCGACGGAGTCGATGCCGACGAGGCCGTGGCCGCGCTCGCGCAGCTCATCTCCGATCGCTTCGGAGAAGGCGCGTGAAGGGGCGGGGCAACGAGCGCCGCGGAACGCCCGTGTCGCCGGGAATTGCGATCGGTCCCGCCTACGTCCTACGGCGGGAGCGACTGGTGGTCCCCGAGCACCGCATCCGCGACGAACAAGCCGATGGCGAGGTCGAGCGACTGCGCATCGCGTTCACCGAGACGCGCGCGAAGCTCGAGGACATCCGCCGCGGCATGCAGGGCACCGGGCTCGTCGGCACGATCTTCGACGCGCAGTTCCTGTTTCTCGAGGACCCGACCTTGCTGCAGCACGCGGAGTCGAACATCCGCGAGCACGGGCTGAACGCGGAGTGGGCGCTGCAGCGCGAGCTGCGCCGACTCGAGGAGCTGTTCGAGTCGATGCCCGATCCGTATCTGCGCGAGCGCGCGAGCGACATCGGCTTCATCGTGCGCCGCGTGCTGCAGGCGCTGATGGGGCGCGAGCCCGAGGGTCTGCGCAACGCGCCGCCGGGCGTGATCGTGGTCGCGGAGGATCTCTCGCCGGGCGAGGTCGCGCAGGTGACTCGCGACACCGTCGCGGGCTTCGTCACCGAGACCGGCTCGCGCACGTCGCACGTCACGATCATGGCGCGCAGCCTCGAGATCCCGGCGGTGGTCGGCGCGGGTAGCGAGCTCGCGCGCGAGCTCGCCGACGGAGTGACTCTGATCGTCGACGGGCGCACCGGCCGCGTGATCGTCGACCCCGACCCGAGCACGATCGCCGAGTACCGAAAGCAGCTCGCGGACATGAAGGCGCTCTCGCGCGAGCTGATGCGCTACGTCGATCTGCCGGCCGAGACCAAGGATGGCGTCGCCGTAAAGCTGCTCGCGAACGTCGACCAGCTCGAGGAGGCGCGCGACGCGCTCCGCTATGGCGCCGAGGGCATCGGGCTGTATCGCACTGAGTTCCTGTTCCTGAACCGCCACGACCTGCCGGGCGAGGAAGAGCAGCACGTCGCCTACCAGAGGATCCTCGCCGCGGTGGCGCCGTACTCGGCCACGATCCGCACGCTCGACATCGGCGGCGAGAAGGTGCCCACGGGCCTCGAGCTCTCCGACGAAGCGAACCCCGCGCTCGGCCTGCGCGGCGTGCGCATGTCACACCATCGCCCCGACGTGTTCCGCACTCAGCTTCGAGCGCTACTCCGCGCGAGCGCGTCCGGCAAGCTGAAGATCCTGCTGCCGATGGTCTCGAGCCTCGCGGAGGTCGAGTACGCGCGCGCGGAGCTCGAGGACACGAAGCGCGACCTCGCGCGCGAGCGAGTCGCCTTCGATCGCGACGCGCCGCTCGGCGTGATGATCGAGACGCCGGCCGCGGCGATGATCGTGGACCTGATCGCGCCGCTCGCCGACTTTCTCTCGATCGGAACCAACGACCTCCTGCAGTACACGCTCGCGGTCGATCGCTCGAACGAGCAGGTCGCCTATCTGTACGAGCCGCTGCACCCCGCGCACCTGCGTATGATCCAGCGGATCGGCCAGGCCGCGCGCCGCTCCGGCATCGTCGTGGGAATGTGCGGCGAGATGGCGGGCGACCCTCTGCACAGCTGGATCCTGGTCGCGCTCGGCATCCGCGAGCTGTCGATGGCGCCCTTCGCGATCCCGCTGCTGAAGCGAATCCTGCGCGACTCGACTGCGGCCGAAGCGCGTGAGCTCCTGAGCGAAATTCTAAAGCTCGGCGGGCCCGAGGAGATCCGGCAGCGGGTCGAGCACAGAATGCGCGCACGCTTTCCCGTCGAGTTTGAGCGGATCGCCCTTCAAGGTTAGGATTCGCGCGCGACCGGGGGAAAGGACGCATCATGGGGCGCAGGCTCTTCACTTCGGAATCGGTCTCGATGGGCCATCCCGACAAGGTGGCCGATCAGGTTTCCGACGCCGTGCTCGACGCCTATCTCGCGCAGGACCCGCAGAGTCGCGTCGCCTGTGAGACGCTGACCAAGACGGGTTTCGTGTGCGTCGCGGGCGAGATCACGAGCCAGGCGACCGTGAAGATCCCCGACGTCATCCGCCAGGCCATTCTCGATATCGGCTATGACGATGCGCGCCTCGGCCTGGATGGCTCGAGCTGCGGCATTCTCGTCGCGATCGAGGAGCAGTCGCCCGACATCTCGCAGGGCGTCACCGAGGGCGAAGGGCTCTACAAGGAGCAAGGCGCCGGCGACCAGGGAATGATGTTCGGCTACGCGTGCACCGAGACCGAGGAGCTGATGCCGCTCCCGATCATGCTGGCGCACAAGCTGGTCGCGCGGCAGGCGGAGTGCCGCATGTCCGGCGAGCTCGACTTCTTGCGGCCCGACGCGAAGTCACAGATCACCGTCGAGTACGGCGGATCCCGGCCCATGCGCCTGGACGCGGTCGTGCTCTCGACCCAACACAGCCCCGACGTCGCCTACGAGGTGCTGAAAGCCCAGGTCATCGAGGCGATCGTGCGCCCGGTCCTGCCGAGTCATTTGCTCGACGAGGAGACGCGCATCTTCGTGAACCCGACCGGTCGCTTCGTGATCGGCGGGCCGCAGGGCGATGCGGGCGTGACCGGCCGGAAGATCATCGTCGACACCTACGGCGGCATGGGCCGCCACGGCGGTGGGGCGTTCTCCGGAAAGGACCCCTCCAAGGTCGACCGCTCCGCGGCCTACGCGTGCCGCTGGGTCGCGAAGAACCTGGTCGCGGCGGGCGCCGCCGAACGCCTCGAGGTTCAGGTGAGCTATGCGATCGGCGTGGCTGAGCCCGTTTCGGTTCTGGTCGATACGTTCGGCTCAGGTACCGTGCCGGACGAGAAGATCGAGCGCGCGATCCGGAAGCGCTTCGACCTGACTCCGCGCGGCATCATCGACGCGCTCGATCTCTTGCGCCCCATCTACCGACAGACCGCGTTCCACGGTCACTTCGGCCGCACCGGCGACGATTTCACCTGGGAGAAGACCAGCCTGGCGGACGACCTGCGCCGGGACCTCGGTCTCTGAGGAAAGACGCCCATGCACGAGCCGTTCAAAGTCGCGGATCTCTCGCTGGCCGAATGGGGCCGGAAGGAGATCCGGCTCGCCGAGCACGAGATGCCCGGCCTCATGACGCTGCGCAGGCGCTTCGGCGCGAGTCAGCCGCTGCGCGGCGCGCGCATCATGGGCAGCCTGCACATGACCGTGCAGACCGCGGTGCTGATCGAGACGCTGACCTCGCTCGGCGCCGAAGTGCGCTGGTGCAGCTGCAACATCTTCTCGACGCAGGACCACGCCGCGGCCGCGGTCGCGGTCGGTCCCGAGGGGACGCCCGAGGACCCGAACGGCATCGCCGTGTTCGCGTGGAAGGGCGAGACACTCAAGGAATACTGGTGGTGCACGCGCGAGGCCATGCGCTGGCCAGACGGCGGCGGCCCAAACCTGATCGTCGACGACGGCGGGGACGCGACGCTCCTGATCCACAAGGGGCTCGAGTTCGAGCGCGCGAAGGCGGTGCCCGAGTACCGCCGCGGCCAGGATCCCGAGGAGTGGGGCGTCATCCTCGACCTGCTCCGGCTCCAGCAGAAGGAAGAATTCGGCGTGTACGGGCGGATGGCGCCCGGGATCCGCGGCGTCTCCGAGGAGACGACCACCGGCGTGCATCGCCTCTATCAGATGGAGCGCGCCGGCACGCTGCTCTTCCCGGCGATCAATGTAAATGACTCGGTGACCAAGTCGAAGTTCGACAACATCTACGGCTGCCGTCACTCGCTGCCCGACGGTCTCGCGCGCGCGACCGACGTGATGCTCGGCGGGAAGGTCGCCGTAGTGATGGGCTTCGGAGAAGTCGGCAAGGGCTGCGCCGCGGCGCTCCGCGGTCAGGGCTCGCGGGTGATCATTACCGAGATCGATCCCATCTGCGCGCTACAAGCCGCGATGGAGGGCTACCAAGTCACGACGCTCGATGAAGTCGTCGAGACCGCGGACATTTTCATCACCGCGACGGGCAACGTGAACCTCATCACCGTCGACCACATGGCGCGGATGAAAGACAAGGCGATCGTCGGCAACATCGGTCACTTCGACAACGAGATCGACGTCGCCGGCCTGAAGCAAGGCGAGGGTATTCGCCGCATGCAGATCAAGCCGCAGTACGACGAGTGGACCTTCCCCGACGGGCACAGCGTGCTGATGCTCGCCGAGGGCCGGCTCTTGAATCTCGGCTGCGCCACGGGTCACCCGAGCTTCGTCATGTCGGCGTCGTTCACGAACCAGGTGCTCGCGCAGCTCGAGCTCTGGAGCAACAACGGCAAGTACGAGAAGAAGGTCTACGTGCTGCCGAAGGCGCTCGACGAGGAAGTGGCGCGGCTGCACCTCGATCACTTGGGCGTGAAGCTGACGAAGCTCACGCCCGAGCAAGCCGCGTACATCGGTGTGCCGTCGGACGGACCCTACAAGCCCGACCACTACCGGTACTAGCGGTGCGCGGACGGATGCTGGCTGCCGTCGTCTCACTCGCCGTTGCAAGCGGCGGAGCCCAAGCGGACGAGGTCGTGCGCGTGCGCGTCGTCGCGGGCGCGCGCAGTGTGACTCTGTCCGGCAACGCGCTTCGCATCGACGGGCAGAGCGTCTCTGCGACCGAGCTCGTGGCGAGTGCCGGCAGCGTGATCCGCATCGCCGGAAAGGCGAGGGGGCGCTCGATCGTGGTCGACGCGCGCGGGCCGATCCATCTCGACGGGCGTGCGTATCCCGGGAGCCTGCGGCTCAGCGCGCGCGGCGAGTCGGCGCTCGACGTCGTGAACCTCGTGACGCTCGAGCCGTACGTCGCGAGCGCGATCGCGAGCGAGACACCGGCAAGCTGGCCGCTCGAGGCATTGAAGGCGCAAGCCGTGGTCGCGCGTTCTTACGCGCTGCACGAACGCGAGCGGCGCGGCGCGGAGCCATTCGATCTCGAGGCCTCCGTGATCTCTCAGCGCTACGGCGGCTCGGCGGTTCCCGATGCCGCGGCCGCTGCTGCCCGCGCCACGGAAGGCGAGTATCTCGCCTACGATGGCGAGCCCATCCTCGCCGCGTTCCACTCCTCGGCTGGCGGCGCGACCGCGTCGGCGGAGGAAGTCTGGGGCGAGGCGGTACCCTATCTGCTGAGTGTCTCGTCGCCGGACGAGGCCGCGCCGGACTACTTCTGGAGCTACGAGATCTCGCTCGCCGATCTCAGCGCGGCGCTGCGCGAGGCGGGTTATTCGGCCGGCTCGCTCTCCGAGGTGCGCGTCAGGGAGCGCAGCGAGAGCGGTCGGGTCGAGCGGATTCAGCTCGGCTCGGTGTTGCTGTCGGGCCGCGACCTCCGCGAGCTGCTCGGTGGCCGCGCGCTGCGCAGCGCGCTCTTCGATGCGCGCGTCGAGGACGGGCAGGTTCGCTTCCTCGGCAGCGGCTCGGGCCACGGCGTCGGCCTCTGCCAGTGGGGCGCCAGCGAGCTCGCGAAGCGCGGCGCCAGCTATCGCCGGATCCTGGCACACTACTACCCCGGCAGCGAACTGCGCCGCGTGCGCGCGAGCGGCTCCGGGACGAACGACTGGAGCGCACGCCGTTGAACACGCAGGCTGAGGTTCAAGTCGACAGCTCACCGCCGGCGGCCGCGCCGTCGAGCGGTCCCGCCGGGATCTTCGGCAGCCCGATCTTCTTCCTGGTCGCCATGCTGCTCCTGATGTGGGCTCTCTTGATCCGCCCGCAGCAACGGCGCGAGAAAGAGGCGAAGGCCATGCTCTCTCAGATCGAGAAGGGCGACGCGATCGTGACGACCGGCGGCCTGCACGGCCGAGTCACCGGCGTGACCGACGACGTGCTGACGGTCGAGATCGCGCCGACCGTGCGCGTGAAGGTCGCGCGGAGCGCCGTGGCGTCGCGCAGCGCGGGCAAGAGCGAAGGCGAGAAGTCGTGACGCTGCGCAGCCGTTGGATCTTGATCGGCGTCGTCACCGTGATGATGAGTTACATGGCGCTGCCGAGCTTCTTTCCCGAGAAGGAGCGCGGCAAGCACTGGTGGCTGCGCAGCGAGGGCATGACGCTCGGCCTCGACCTGCAGGGCGGCGTGCACTGGCTGCTGCGTGTCGACGAGAGTGCCGCCGTCCAGCGCGAGCTCGAGAAGGTCCAGGCCACGATCACGGACGCGGCCAGCGAAGCGAAGATCCCGCTCGAGGGGGCCGAGGTCAAAGGGCAAACTCTCGTCCTGCGCGGGGACATTCCCGGCCTGCGGAAGATCGTCGACGACAACGTGCGCATCGTCGACGTCGACGAGAGCGAGGGCGCGTTGGTCGTGAAGCTCCAGGAGCGCTACGTGCGCGACGCCGTCGACCGCGGCGCCGCCACCGCCGTCGAGGTGTTGCGCAAGCGCATCGACGAGAAGGGCGTGCGCGAACCCGTGATCGCGCCGCAGGGCCACGGCCGCATCCTCGTGCAGATGCCGGGCGTGCAGGACCCCGCCGAGGCGCGCCAACTCATCGAGAAGACGACGTTCCTCGAGTTCAAGCAGGTGATCGACGCGGCGCCCAACCAAGAGCTGCTCGAGGCGAAGCTGCCCAAGGGCGTGCCCGACGATCAACAGATCGTGCTCAGCGAGACACGCGGCGGGAAGCAGAGCGAAGCGCTGCTCGTCCCGAAGAAGGCGGTGCTGAAGGGCGACATGCTCGAGGACGCGCGCATGGAGTTCGATCGCCGCAACCGGCCGATCATCACGTTCCAGTGGAACTCCGAAGGCGCGAGGGTGTTCCGCGACTTCACCGGCGCGAACATCGGCCATCGGCTCGCAGCGATCATCGACGGTAAGGTGGTGACTGCGCCGGTGATCCAGAGCAAGATCGGCCGACGCGGCGAGATCACGGGCGACTTCACGCGCGACGAGGCGAACAACACGGCGATCCAGCTGCGCTCGGGCGCGCTCCCGATTCCGCTCGTCCTCGAGGAGGAGCGCTCGATCGGCCCGTCGCTCGGCGCGGACTCGATCCGCGACGGCATCCACGCGTCGCTCTTGGGCGCGGGCCTCGTCTTCCTCTTCATGGCGGTCTACTACAGCCTGACCGGTGTCTTCGTGGACCTGGCGCTGATCGTGAACGTGATCATCCTGCTCGGCCTGATGAGTGCGTTCAAAGCGACGATGACCTTGCCCGGCATCGCGGGCGTCGTGCTCACCGTCGGCATGGCGGTCGACTCGAACGTCATCATCTGCGAGCGCATCCGCGAGGAGCTGCGCCTGGGGAAGACACCGCGAGCGGCGATCCAAGTCGGCTACACGCGTTCGTTCTGGACCATCTTCGACTCACACGTGACTGCGCTGCTCTCGTCGGTCATCCTGGTGATGATCGGGCGCGGGCCGGTGCAGGGCTTTGGCGTGACGCTCACGATCGGCCTGGTCGCGAGCATGTTCACTTCGCTGGTCGTGACACGGGCGCTGACGGACACCGTCTACGGCCCCAACCCCGAGAGGCTGCGCATCTGATGGAGCTCTTCAGAACCAAGACTCACATCGACTTCGTGCGTGCGATGCCCACGATGGTCGTGATTTCCGTCGTGATCATCGGCCTCTCGCTCGTCTCGATCGTCACGAAAGGCTTCAACTTCAGCATCGACTTCGTGGGCGGCACGGTGATCGAGATGCAGGTTCCGCCGGCGGGCGGCGAGGTGAACGAGGAGCGCTTCCGGCAGGTTCTCGCCAAGCTCGGTCAGCCCGACGCGTTGATCGTGCGCCTCGGCGACCCGGCGGATCGCGAGTTCCGCATCAGCCTGCGCGGCTCACAAGAAGAGGATCGCGATCTCTCGGTCCGGATCCTGAAGGGGCTCAACGAGGATCTCGGCACCGAGGTCGTCGCCAAGAGCGTCGAGTCCGTGGGGCCGCGGGTCGGCGGCGAGCTGCGCCGCGCGGGCCTGACCGCGATCGTGCTCTCCTGGATCGGGATCCTGTTCTACGTCTGGTATCGCTTCGAGTGGCAGTACGGGCCCGGCGCGGTGCTCGCGCTGATCCACGACGTTTGCTTCACCGCCGGACTGTTCTCGCTCTTCGGTTGGGAGTTCGACATGAACGTCCTGGCCGCGCTGCTCGTGATCATCGGCTACTCGATGAACGACACGATCGTCATCTACGACCGCATCCGCGAGACCGTCACCACGCGCGGCACTACCGAGCTCGAGAGCGTGGTGAACGAAGCGCTGAACTCTACGCTCTCGCGCACCGTACTCACCTCGGGCCTGACTCAGCTCGTGGTGTTGGCGATCCTGCTGCTCGGCGGCCCGGTGCTGCGCGGCTTCGCGCTCGCGCTGTTCATCGGGATCCTGGTCGGCACGTACTCGTCGATCTACATCGCGAGCGCGGTGCTCATCTGGCTCGCGCGCCGCTCGGGGCACCGGGTGCGGGCCGCGACGCCGGAGCGCCGCGCGCGACCGAGTAGAGCAACGAGCTAATACCTGTGGGGCCCGCGCGTGTCTCGCGCGGGCGGGCCC
>JBGQIB010000079.1:0-20605 GCA_041498295.1 bacterium
CCCGCGCCCGCACGCACCGGTCTCGATGCCGCTCGAGTGGAAGCAAGTGAACGCGCGCCTCGACCCGACGAAGTTCAACATCGAGACGGCGCCGCCGCGCTTGAAGAAGAGTGGCGACCCGTTCGCCGGCGTGCTCGGCCCGGGCGTCGATGCAGTCGCGCTGCTCGGTGCGCTCGCCGAGCGGCTTTGAGTTACTCAGTCAGCGCATCAACTCATAGAGTATGGCCGCACCGCCAGCGTCCGGAAACAGGGTGCAGCTTCCGCGCAAATTCTTGGTGCTGCCCTTCACCTTCGCGATTCCACCGCCATAGGTGCCGGAAGAGCCGCTGAAGTGGCACGTCGCGTCCGACGCAAGGGGCGAGGTCGTGCAATCGTCGGAGTCCGCGGGCCCCGTTCCCCCGCTAGCGTACGGGGTCATTCCGACTTGCGTGATCGTCACCGGCTTCGGACCCGCGTTGTAGATCGAGCAGCTCGTATCGACGATGACGAGTCCGCTGTAGGTCATCGATCCGGTGCTAAAGATCGTATCGGCCAGTGCCGGGGCGGCGAGGGCCAGGAAGCCAAAGAGAATGAGCGCGCGCATGTCGTACCTCCTCTGGTAGGCCGCGCAGCATACTCGTTCCGCGCCCCTCAACGCGGCCTCGATCCGGGCACGCGTGGTAATGTGTATTGACTTCGAAGGCGGATGGTGAGTCGCCTCATGAGTGGTTCACGGCCCAATCGAGCGATGCGCATCAAGCTCACGGCCGAGCGCCGTGAGCGCATGCTCCGCGCGCTCACGGGGTACTTCAGCGAGCACTTCGACGAGCAGATCAGCCCGTTCAAGGCGGAGCAACTTCTCGACTTCCTCGTAGGGGAGCTGGGTCCGCTCGTCTACAACCAAGCGATCCGCGACGCGCACGCCTTCATTCAAGAGAAGCTCAGAGACCTGGAAGGTGAGTTCTACGAGCCCGAGTGAGTCAGTGGAAGTGCACACGCCCGCGGAGCAGCGGTTCACGTTCGATGGCGTTGCTGACCTCTACGATCGCGCTCGTCCGGGGGGTCACCTATACCTTGCCCCGAAAGCTCGATGACGGAGAGGATCTCGCCGCACCACCTCCCGATCGCGCCGTACTTGTTCTACGAGAACGTGGCAGGTGCGCTCGAGTGGCTCACCAGGGTGTTTGGGTTCCGCGAGCGCTTCCGGCTGACCACACCGAGCGGATCCGTCGCCCACGCGGAGCTCGAGCTCGGAGGGGGGATTGTCATGATCGGCAACGTCGGGATCCGGAACGCCGCGCGTCCGAGCACGGTGCGCTCGAGCGTGTACATCTACGTCGCGGACGTCGACGCGCACTGCGAACGCGCCCGAGCGGCGGGTGCGGCGATCGTCGAACCGCCCGCGGAGCAACCCTTCGGCGACCGCCTCTACCTCGCGAAGGATCTCGAGGGCCACGAGTGGTACTTCGCCCAACGGGTCCGCGAGGTATCGGTTGAGGAGATCGCGCAAGCGCTGCGCGGCCGGCGCAGCTGATATGCGAAGATTGCGCCGATGATCCCTGCACGCGAGGCGCTGGCTCGTCTGAAAGAAGGAAATCGCCGTTTCGTCTCCGGCCTGCGGGGCGGCGAGGAGCCCTTGAGTCACTCGCGGCGCCTCGAGTTCGCGAAGGAGAAAGAACCGTTCGCGATCGTCCTCGGCTGCTCGGACTCGCGCGCGCCCGCGGAGATCGTGTTCGATCAGGGGCTGGGCGATCTCTTCGTCATCCGCGTTGCCGGGAACATCGTCGCCCCCTCGCAGGTCGGCAGCGTCGAGTTCGCCGCGGCGCGCTTCGGCACGCGGCTGGTCGTGGTTCTCGGGCACTCGCAGTGCGGCGCCATCCTCGCCACCTTGGAGGAGCTGCGCCAGCCGTCGGCGAACCGTTCCCGCAACCTGCGCTCGATCGTCGACCGCGTCCGGCCCTCGGTCGAGGGCTTGCTGCGAACCGAGATGGCGCGCGACCCCGACGCGCTCGTGCGTCACGCCGTCCGAGCGAACGTCGGCGTTTCGGTGAGTCACCTGCGACACGGCTCCGAGATCCTCGAGCAGCTCAGCGAACGCGAGGGCCTGGTCGTCGTCGGCGCCGAGTACTCACTCGACACGGGCGTGGTCGAGTTCTTCGACGGCGCGGACGGCGACTGAGTCAGTCGTAGATCCCGTCCGCGTACCACGAGTCATTCGCGAGGTCGTGATACAGGCGGTAGACGCCGCCGTCCGAGAGCTCGACGTCCCAGTAGTCGCGCGCGAAGCGGCCCTCGCCCCACCACTCGCCGAAGAGTCGCCAGGGGCCGGCGGCGTTTCGGACGCGACCGCCTTCGGTGTCGGGGGTCTGAAGCTGCAGTGACACGTACACGGGAGGATCTCCACCCCCCAGCGGGGCCCGGCGCGCGGACGGCCGCGCGCCACCCGCTCCTTCGCTCGGCTGCGCCTCGCTGCGCGCCGCGGCTTCGCCGCGACTTGCCCCGTACACGCGCACGGGGCGCGGCGGGCGCAGCGCGCGCATCGCCAGGACGCTGCGCGGCGAGAGCTCTTTGCTGGGATCGGTCGCTCGCTCGCGGCGGCGCTCGTGCGCGAGCTTGAACTCGGCGAGCGCGGCGGCGTCCTGCTGGTGCGTGTCCTCGACGTGGGGCGCGCCGACGTGACCCGCGCCGCAGAGTGACTCGATGCGCGCGATGGTCACAGCCAGCTCGCCGGGGGAGGGGAGCGGCGGCAGGAACAGGTCGAGCTGCGCGGTCTCGACACTGTCCGGTGTCGCGATCACGCGCACCGCGAGCACGCCCTCGGGGGGCGGGTCGCGCTCCAGCTCGAGCCGCGCCAGCGCCAGGAGCACGTGCGTCTCGAGCGTCGGCGCGGCGAAGCCGAGCTCGCGCACCGCCACAGCCCCGCTCTCGAGCGCGAGCTCGAGCCGCAGCCGCCGCAGCGCGAGCCCGCGCAGGCGCACGCGCCGCACCAGTCGCTCGAAGATCGCGCGCAGGAAGAACGCGAGCGGCTCGAGATTCGCGATCGCCCACTCCGACTCCGCGCCCTCCTCGAAGCGCACGATCTCCGGGTGTTGGCGGAAGGGCGCGAGGTCCAAGCCGTTGGCGCGCCGCGCGAGCCGCACCCCCGCCTCGCCGAGCCGCGCGCCGAGCGCGTCGCGCGAAATGCGCGCGAGCTGCCCGAGCGTGCGCACGCCCCAGTGAGTGAGTCGGTCCGCGAGCTCGGTCGGCGGCTCGAGTAAATCGAGCGGCAGCGGCACGAGGAAGCTCGCCGCGGCCGAAGCGTCGAGGATCCGCCCGCCCTCGCGATGCCGCGCCGCGAGCTCCGCCACCGTACGGGTCGGCCCGATGCCGAGCCGCACGCTCGCGGGTCCCCCGCCTCCGACGGCGAGACCCACGTCCGTGAGTCGCGTCTCGAGCGCGGTCATGAGTCCGCGCTCGGTGGGGAAGAGCGCCTGCGTCCCCGCCAGGTCGATGAAGACGAGGCCCGCCGCCGCCGACATCACGCGCGGCGACACGGACCGCGCCACGTCGACGAGCGCCTGCTCGGCCGAGCGCATGCCCTCGAGCGAGAACGCGCGGACGAGTAACTCGGGCTCGACCGCACGCGCCTGCGCGACCGTCAGCCCTCGATAGAACCCCGCGACGATGCTCGGGCTTTGCGCGGCTCGCGCTTGTCGCTCGCGAGACTCCACGATCGCAACCCGTTTCGCGCCGAGCTCGGGCTCAGCGCGAAGGGCGGCGGCGAGTGGCAAGTCCGCGAGAGCGAGACAGGCGAAGCGTTCCATTCCAACGGCTCCAGCCCGGGCACGAACTCCAGCTCGCCGCCCTCGATCCCCGTCCCGTCCGCCATCTCAACCCCCTATTCCTGCAGGAGAAATCCCGCAGGCCAAATCGACTGAGCTGAGTTTCGCCTATTTTTCGCCCCCGGGTCAAGGGCTATTTCTGCGAGGCCACCGGAGAATCCACCGAGCACAAAATCAACTTTGGTCGTCAACCCATGGAGTCGAAGCAATGAAGCTACGAGTCACCTTCCTTCCGGCAGTCGCGACTTGCGCCCTGCTGTCACTGCCCCACCTCGGCTCAGCGCAAACGAGCCCGGCCATTCCTGCAGCAATCACGACCCCAGACACTGTCAAGACACGAGTGGGTATGCTCGAGTTCAAGGACGGCATGCCGAGCAAGGACACCCTGTCGAAGGTCTACGACAACCTGGACTTTACGCACGCGTTCGAGGCGTTCGTGAACACCATGCAGGGCGTGAACGTGGCGGCCATCCACAAGGGCGTCCTCGACGCCGGCGTGAAGGACAACGAGATACTGATCTTCTCCGAGCTGATGGACGCGAAGTCACTCTTCCTGACGGCCAACGCGGACACGGTGTATTGGCTCGGCGTCGTCGACCTCACCAAGGGTCCGATGGTCCTCGAAGCGCCGCCCAAGGCGCTCGGTACGATCGACGACATGTGGTGGCGCTGGGTCACGGACTTCGGCGCGCCGGGGCCCGACCGCGGCGAAGGCGGGAAATACTTGATCCTGCCTCCGGGCTACGACGGGCCCGTGCCCGAGGGCGGCTTCTATGTGTCACGCGCTCGCACCAATCGCGTGCTCTTGCTCGGGCGCTCGTTCATGGAGAAGGACGATCCGAAGCCCACGGTCGAGTTGATCAAGAAGATGACCAAGCTCTATCCGTACGAAGCCGGTGGCCAAGGCACGAGCATCGCCGAGTTCCTTAGCGGCAAGGCCAAGCTCGCGCGACTCACTCCGCAGCCGCCGGCCGCGTTCCACGAAGGCAGTGGCAAGGTGATGAACACCATTCCGCCCAACGACTTCAGCTTCTACGAGATGCTCAACGAGATGGTGCAACAGGAACCAGCCACGTCTCTGGATCCGGAGCTGATGGGGCCCCTGGCCGGCATCGGCATCATCCACGGCAAGCCCTTCGCGCCGGACGAGCGCATGAAGAAGATCCTCACCGAGGCGCTGGCGCTTGCCAACGCGACGTCGCGCAGCCTGCTGACGAACCCACGCGATCCGTCCTGGTACTACTACCCGGGCTCGGCTTGGATGAACTTCCTGTTCTTCAGCGGGTCCGAGTTCGAGACACCGATTCCGATGATCACGCGCGAGGGCGTCAAGCCCTTCCCGCCCACGGGCTATCGCACCCTGGACGCGCGGTCGGCGTTCTTCTACGGCGTTACCGGCATCACGCCGGCGATGGCGATGCGCCTGCCCGGCATCGGCTCGCAGTACCTCTTCGCGATGCTGGATTCGAAGAAGGAGTATTTCGACGGCGCCAAAACCTACAAAGTGACTCTACCCAAGGGTATTCCCGAGGCGAACTTCTGGTCCTTCACGCTCTATGACAACCAGACGCGCTCGATGCTCGACACACCACAGCGTTACCCGCGCGCGGGCAGTCAGAACTTTCCATCGCCCGCCGCCGAGCCAAACGCCGACGGGTCTACGACCGTCTACTTCGGTCCCGAACAACCGACTGGAGTCAAACGGGGAAACTGGATTCAGACGATCCCGAACAAGGGCTGGTTCACGATCCTGCGCCTCTACAGTCCGCTCGAGCCGTTCTTCGCCAAGTCCTGGCGGCTGAGTGAGATCGAATTGGCTCGGTGAGGAGAGCTTCGGCCGGTCGACAACCGCTACAGCGGACGGCGCCGCCGCCGCCGCTCCGCGCTTCCGAAAGACCGGCGGTCACCTTCGCGTACGAGCGCCGCCGCCGCCGCGGTATCGTGGGCGTTGGGTGGACTCGACGCGGCGCACGATTTGCGGAAGGAGGTGCAGAGTGCCGCAGCACGGAGCAATGCCTGAGCGATCTGTGATCGAGCGGTCACTTCGCGATCAAGACGTAGAGGAGTGGCTCGCACTGTGGTGGGTGTCGCAAGGCGGGGACGTCCGAAATCGCAGATTCGACCTGATCTCTGCGATTCTCCCGTTCGATCGCGCGCAGCCCATCGATGTCCTCGACATGTGTTGCGGTCCAGGAGATCTCGGTCGCTCGATCCAGAGACGATTCGGTCGGGCTCGGCTGGATTGCGTAGATCGCGATCGTTTCTTGCTCGCACTCGGAGCGGAGCTGAATCGTCGGCGCGGCATCGCAACCCGAGTCTTCGAGTGCGATGGTTGGGATCCGGATTGGCGGCTCGGCTTGGACCGCAAATACCATGTCGTCGCCGCTGCCACAGCGCTGCACTGGTTCGACGTTCCTCGCCTTGGTGAACTGTTCCGTGAGTTCCATGGCCTTCTTCAGTCTGCGGGTGTGCTTGTCTTTGCGGAGCCAGCCGCACCCGAGTCCGAGTTTTCTGCGGGCCATGCCGAGTGGGCCGAGAAGGACGAGGCTGCCTACGACCTCGAGGGCACGTGGGCCGAATTCTGGAGTCGGGCGAACAGACTCCTGGGATACGACCACAGAGCGGTCCTCGAGAAGCAACCGACAGAAAGATGCGCGATCGGTGATCACGGCATTCCCGTCCTGCGCTACGTGGAGCTGCTTCGCGCGGCAGGATTCGAGAGGATCGATGTGCTCCGGAGGGAGAGTAGTTGCGTGACGATAGCCGCAATCAAGAGTTGATTCCGGGAGCCGCCCAGCAACGGCATGCAGCGGACGGCGCCTCGCGTCGCAGCTGATGCCGAGACCGTTAGGCAGCACGCATGGCGGAATGTATCGCTTTGATCCGAGGCATTAACGTAGGTCGAGCCAAACGTATCGCGATGTCAGAGCTGCGCGAAATGGTGGAAAGGCTCGGCCACAGCAATGTCCGCACGGTGCTCAACAGTGGCAATGTTGTGCTCCAGACGCCGCGTCCACGTATGAACAAGCTCGCTCGATCGATCGGGGCGGGAATCGCGAGCAAGTTTGGAATTTCAGTGCGTCTCGTAGTAGTTGCTGCTTCTGACAGCTGCGCGCCGCCGCTGATGTCGGACGTTATCCCGACTAATTGAGCATGTCGAAGCCGAGTCCACCGACCGCCTTTGCCGGCACCGCGACTTACTACCTTCGATACCGTCCGCCGTATCCGGATGAGTTCTTGTCCGATCTGAGAGCTCATGCGAAGACCCCTGGGAATGGTTCGCTGCTCGATCTCGCTTGCGGACCGGGCCGCGTGGCGATCCCGATGGCGCCGTACTTCAACAGCGTGCTGGCTGTTGATGTCGAAGCCGAGATGATTGCCGTCGGCGAACAGGAAGCCAGCAGATGCGGCGTTACGAACATCGCCTGGCTCGTGGAGCGAGCAGAGGATCTGCAACTGCCCGCCCGTTCGCTCGAACTCATCACCATCGGTGAAGCGTTCCACCGGCTAGATCAGGAGCGGATCCTGAAACGTGCCTTGGGATGGCTTCAACGTCGGGGGTCACTGGCCACGCTCGGCGCCGAGCCTGTGTGGCGGGGCAAGGAGGAGTGGAAGCGAGTACTCGTGGAGATCGTGAACAAGTGGACGGGTCAGTCATTGGGCGACCCCAACGAGGGTGGTTGGGGCGGCCCCAGCGACGAAATGCGCGCGGCAGGTCTGGAGGTCGAAGAGCGCGAGTCGGTCGTTCGGCACATTTGGACGTGTGACTCGATTGTCGGCTTCATGTTCTCTACATCCATCGCTTCGCGTCGGGTTCTGGGAGACAAGGCGAGTAACTTCGAAGCGGACTTGCGCGGGGCGCTCCTCGAGGCTGAGCCGAGTGACCGGTTCGTCTCGATGCAGAGCTTTGGTTTCACCCGGGGCATGAAGGATGGCGACGATCGGTGACGTGCCCTTCCTCTGGGTGAACGTGAACGTCTATTCCGATGCGGGCCACGACGAGGTGCGCCGCCTCCACAACGGCATGTTCGTGCGCCGTCCGGCTGTGATCGCCCGCTGCTTCGGCACCGCCGACGTGGTCGATGCCGTTCGCTTCGCCCGCACGCACGAGCTGGGGCTCGCCGTCCGCGGCGGCGGGCACAGCGTCGCGGGCAAGTCCGTCTGCGAAGGCGGGCTGATGCTCGACTTCTCGCTCACGCGCGGCCGCAGCTTAGCGGCGATCCGTTGGGCGGCGAGGAGAGGGGCGCTACGCCGCCTCTCTGCGGCGCCAGCCGAGGCCGCCCAGGGAGAGCATCGCGGCGATGAGCAAGCCGATAGCAGACGGCTCCGGCGCGGGTACCAGCGCGATGCGGCTGGGTCCGGGCGACGGGATCCAAGTCTGCCCGCCGTCGACGGACAATTCGGTGAAGATGTCGAAGAAGCTGTCGATCTGGTACAAGCCGCCGCCGAGGCCCGTGATGGTGGTCTGGCCGGTCGAGGCAAGGGTCGGACTCTCGCGAACCATGAAGCTTCCGTAGGAGCTGCTCCCGGAGAGATTCATCCCCAGCAGCTCGGTGTTGAAGGTGCCCGTGGCGTTTCCGACCTTGTTGAGGACGAGCAGATCCTCGGATCCGGTCGCGGTCATCGCCACGAACGAACCGAGGTTGACGGAGACCGTGCCGACCCACAGCGAGTTGTACGTCTCCATCTCATTCGGACCGGAGGGGACGCGGGTCACCGGTCCCGAGGCGCGGTCCTCGACACCGTCGAAGGTCACGCGCACCCCGAGTCCAGTGAAATCGGGTTGGCTCGCCGGGTACCGATAGGCCGCGCCAGGGTAGAGCACGGGCAGGTTCGGATCGGAGGTGATGGTGGAGGCGCGCGGCGAGCCGGCGAGCGCGAATGCGACGGCTGCCGCGAGCAGCGAAACAGCACGAACGTTCATGGCGATGCCCTTCTCCAGC
The DNA here is from genome assembly GCA_041498295.1 of bacterium. GTDB lineage: Bacteria > Myxococcota_A > UBA9160 > SZUA-336 > SZUA-336 > VGRW01. The sequence goes on from JBGQIB010000079.1 coordinate 8,744, forward strand.
CGTCGCCCCGCCGACGCAATTCTCCTCCCGCGGGGCTCTACGAGTCAACAAGCGGCGTGGCAGTGTGGATCAATCCTCAGACTGCTCTCTGGCCGATTCTCGAGGTCCGCTGCACTAGACGCCGACGATGTGTGGCGGGTGACCGACGACATGATGAGTGACGAAACCAGACGCTTCGCGATCTCTAACGTCTGCTCTGTGATGCGCGGCTACTTCGAAGCAGGCTGTTCGCGATCTCGGCCGCGCACACCGCGCGCTGCACGACTGACTCGTGCAGAGGTGTTCAGCGCCTGATTCTGAGTCGAAGCCGAGACGTGTGACTCCGTCGCCAACGCCGAGAGGAAGGCGCGCACCGCCTCCGCGCCGAGCTCCGCGGGGTGCTGCTTGCGGTGGAAGAGCACGTATCGCTTCACCCAGTGCGCGTACGCGCGCTCCGTCCGCACGCTGTAGTGGCGCAGGCGAATCGCCGCGTGCAGTCGATCGAGCAGGCGCGGTTGGCCCGGCTGCGGCGCGGGCGCGCCTCGCACGAGTGCAGGCCGATCCGGCCCGTTGCGCTGATCCGGCATGAGTCACCCCAGGCGCCCGATCGCATCCGCAATCTCGCGCCCGTCGTGGGGTAACTCTGGAATCCTATCTCACCCGCCACCGCCGCGCCGCGTTGGATCGCGACGAGCTCGGATCCGCAGCGGCAAGCTCGCGGTATCTCACGAGATCATCGCTCGTCAAAGCCGCAGCGTAGCCTGCTACACTGACCGGAGGAGGGCGATGTCGTGTCGTCCATTACCTGTTAGGCGCTGCCCATCCCTCTCAACATGCGGCTCCTCCTCGCACTTAGAGCTCTCTTCTTCGTCCTGCTGCTGCCGGGTACGGTGGCCGGCTACATCCCATTCAGCATCCTCCGAGCTGCGAACCGACTGCGTGTCCCTGACCTTGGCCTCGCCTCCGTCGGCGCCGCCCTCCTCGCCACCATTGGCGCACTTGTCCTCCTCCGGTGCGTCTGGGACTTCTTCGCCACAGGCAAGGGCACTCTCGCTCCCATTGATCCACCGCGATTCCTTGTCGTCCGAGGTCTGTATCGCTTCACTCGCAACCCCATGTACAACGGCGTCATCGCCCTCATCCTCGGTGAGGCGTGGCTCTTCAGGAGCGTCTCTCTAGTCAACTACGCACTTGTCGTGCTCGTCTTCTTCCATCTGTTCGTCGTCCTCTACGAGGAGCCTATTCTTGAGTCACAGTTCGCCGAGGCATACCGGGTCTACCGACGTGCCGTCCCCCGCTGGGGCTTCACGACTCGGCCGTTCCAAGAGAGCACCGGGAGCACCGCCTAACATGCCGTTGCAGCTGACTGGCACAAGCCCTGCCATGCGCGAGTACGCGCAGCAGGGCTTGCGCCAGCAGCTGAACGCCGGTCGTTAGGCGGCATAGTCCGCTACACCTTGTCGTCCCACTCGAAGGGAGCTCTCCTATGTCGGCGACTCTACCCTGGACCCTATTCGCGCTTGGCGTAGGGCACATCCTGTATGGCTGCGTCAAGTTCCGAGCGCCACTTCTGGAAGCCATCACGTCAGGTGTCGTCGGCAAGTTCAGCGTGCCAGAGGTCAGGCGCACAGCGTTCTGGTTCGTCATGTTTGGGCCACTGCTCATGCTCGCCGGACAGGTGGCGATCTACGCCGCATCGATAGGCGATGTTCATCTCATTCGTCTCGTTGGCGCCTATCTCCTGGGCGTATCGGTCGTTGGCATCTTCGCGCTGCCCAAGTCACCGTTCTTGGCTGGCATCGCCATATCTTCCTTGCTGCTCGCTTCGAGCTATGGGTACATCTAGCGTGTGGTCGCCAAATGCCGCCTAACTCTTCGCTCCAGCCGACATGCTACGGCCTGCGGCCTCCGCATGCGGCTGAGCTCAAACGTTAGGCCTCATCGGAGTTGCTCATGGCGCACTCGCCGATCGAGTTTTGGTTCGACTTCAGCTCAGGCTACGCCTACTTCGCAGCAGCCACGGTCGACGCGCTTGCTGAGCGGCACGGCCGCTCCGTCCTCTGGCGTCCGTACATGCTCGGGGTCGCCTTCCAACACACTGGAGCCCGCGGCCTCAGTTCGACGCCCATGAAGGGAGACTACGCTCGCCACGATTGGGCCCGGCTGTCACGAAGAACGGGACTCACCTTTCACCCGCCGGAGAACCATCCCATCACGGCCCTCCCGGCTAGTCGCGCGTACTACTGGGTCGAGGAGCACGCCCCTCACTTGGCGCATGACTTCGCCCGAGCCGCATTCCGCGCCTATTTCGCCGAGGGGCGAGACATGACGGTGCCCGCAACGGTGGCCTCTGTCGGCGCGAGTCTCGGACTCCCCGCTGCCGAGTTGGAGGCAGGACTCAGCAGCGAGCCCATGAAGGCCAGGGTAAAGGCAGTCACCGCTGACGGAATCGCCAAAGGTGTCTTTGGCTCACCGTTCTTCCTCGTCGATGGAGAGCCATTCTGGGGCTGGGACCGAATGCCCATGCTCGAATCGTGGCTGGAAACGGGCGGGTGGTAGAGCGGATGCAACTCACCGACCCAGCCGAGGTATACGAGCGAAACGCGCGCCTAAGCGAGAACCCGGAGGCGCCGATCGCGCGGTTCGACTGGATCTGGAGCCACGACGTTGACACCGCGCCCACAAGTGACTGATCGTGAGTGGCTTCGCGACGCCGACTCGCGCGAGGCGTACGGCGCTGTAGAAACCGGCGCTGCAATCGAGTGAGTCGCCGAACGACGAGATCGATCATCCGACCGAGGAGGCTTCATGACGAATCGTAGTCGCCGCCGTGCTTTACTCGGCCACTCGGCGGGAGGAGACGAAGTGACTGCGCGCATTCCGCCGATCCGGCGGCGGGGAGGGAGCGAATGAAACTCGTCAGGATCGTCGCTGTCCTGTTCGCAGCGTATGTGGCGATGGTGATGGTGTTCGAGATCGTGATTGGATACACCCAGCCCGGTATGGACATCGGGATCGTTCTCACCACGAAAGATTCGCAGGGAAAGACGTTCGACCGGATGCTCGCCGGCGTCCGGATGGACGACCGCCTCTATGTCTCGGCGAATCACTGGCCGCGGTCTTGGTACAACCGCGCCTTGGCGAACCCGGCGGTGGAAGTCACGGTGGACGGCAAGCGCAGTCCCTACACCGCCATTCCGCTCGCGGGCCCGGAACTCGATCGGATTGCCGAGAAGTATCGGTTCGGGTTCGTTTTCCGGTTCATCACCGGCTTCGCGCCGAGGCGCTTCCTGCGGTTGGATCCCCGCTGAGATAGACTTCCGCGCTTTCCGAGGGATCGCCGCCCGGTGCTAGGCTGCACGGAGCGACTCATGGGGCGTCGCTCAGTATCTGTTGGGCAGCGCTGCATCAGAGGATCTGCGGACGATGACAGCCAGTAAACTGATCGCGATCACCGGCCCGGCCGCCGTCGGAAAGTCGACAGTCGCAAAAGAGTTGCAGTCGGAGCTCGTTCGTAGTGGCGAGATCTGGCTCGTGATCGAGCTCGACACTTTTGCGCGCGGGTTGTCGCGTGACTGGATCTCTTTGGGCAAGCATCAGGGCCGCTACGCCGAACGCGGCTTTGTCTACGCACGTGGCCAGGACGGGAGCATTGAACTCAGACTTGGGTCCGATGGCCGAAGCGTTCTTGCCGCGTTCCATCGGTCGGTCGCGGCCATCGTGAAGTCAGGTGTAGGCGTCATTTGCGAGACGATCGTCTACGACGACGACGACTGGCGAGATTGGTCTGAGGCTTTGTGCGACATCTCAGCTTGCTGGGTGAAGCTGAGCGCTCCGCTTGCCACCCTGGAAGCACGCGAACGCGCCGACCGCACCCGCATATTCCAGGGCCTTGCGCGGGGTATGAGCGCCAGAAGATCCGTGGGCAAGTACAACTTCGAGGCCGATACGGGGGCTGAAGCCGCCAGCGCGATCGCTCGTCGCATCATCACGTCGTAGCGGAGCCGAGGACCGGCGTGCGCGAACTAATCGTGCCCCCGCGGCGTAGCATCGTGAACAGGGGAGGTCCGCTTGATGTCGGCTCTATCCGGTGGCTGTGCCTGCGCTGCGATTCGTTACACGTGCGCGGCCGAACCGCTGTTCGCTCTCAACTGTCACTGTCGGGATTGCCAGCGTGAGTCGGGCAGTGCGTTCGTTCCGGTCCTGGCGGTGCCGAGGGTTGCGTTCGCGATATCGAAGGGAACTCCGAGATACTTCGAGCTCACCGCCGAGCGGGCAGCTTGGACGATCCGAGCTCGTTCCGGCCGAGCCTAGACATCTTCACCGCGAGCGCAGAGCCTTGGGACTGCATGATCCCAGACTTGCCAAAGGCGATCAGGCTCCCAGAATGGGACATCCCTCGGAGGTCCACGTGAACAGAGCTGCCCAATGCGCGTGTGGTGCGCTGCGAGTCGTCGTCGCTGCGGAGCCGCTGAGCGTCGTCGCGTGTCACTGCGTCGACTGTCAGCGGCGCACGGGGTCCGTCTTCGGCGTCGGGGCGTACTTCGCCATGGGGCAAGTCACCGTTGCGGGCGCGTCGAAGACCTTCGTCCGTCCCACCGACGCCGGCCACCAGTTTACGACGCACTTCTGCGCTGCGTGCGGAACGTCCGTCTATTGGCAATCGGGAAAGAACCCTGGACTCATTGGCGTCGCAGTCGGAGCATTTGCCGATCCATCGTTTCCGGCTCCCGTTCGCTCAGTCTGGGAGCGTTCGATTCATCCATGGGCGACGATTGGCGTCGCCGAGCAGCACTTTCCCGAGGGGCGCGTCTAGTGGAGACGGATCGTCGGACTCGGATCGCTCGCGGCGCGATCGGCGGTGACTCTTGGGAGCTGGCGACTCGCGAGCCGTGCGCGCTGCTGCGGCCCCACGTCCGCGGCCTCGTCGGGTACGACGAGCGAGTGTCTCGCCCGCATAGCCGACGCCAGTTTCCGGAGCCCTTCGTCGTCCTGATCGTCGAGTTCGGGCCTCCGCTGCGCGTGACACTGGGTGGTGACGAGCGGACGGCGGCGCGTCACTCGGGAGGCTTCGTGGCGGGGCTCGGCGATTTATTCGCCGTCACGGAGCACGAGGGCAGTCAACGCGGTGTGCAGGTTGATCTCACGCCCACGGGCGCGCGGCGGCTCTTAGGGATCCCGCTCTCGGAGCTCGCCGGACAGATCGTGGCGCTACGGGACCTCCTGCCCGCCGAGAGTCGTACGCTCGCCGAGCAACTCGATGCGTCGGCTGACTGGGTGTCGCGGCTGAATCTCGTGGAGACGTTCCTGGCGCGACGCATTCTCGCCGCGCGAGTCGACACCGCGCGCGTCGACAGGGCAGTGGCCCGGATCGAGTCGTCCGGTGGCCTCTTGGACGTGGGGTCGCTCGCGCGAGAGCTCGGCCACAGTCACAAGCACGTGATCGCCCTCTTTCACGACCAGGTGGGCGTCGCGCCGAAGCTCCTGGCTCGCCTGGTGCGCTTCGAGCGAGTCATGCGCCAGGCGCGCGGGAGCGCCGCGACGGCCTGGGCGGAGCTCGCGATGGCTCATGGCTACTTCGACCAAGCTCACCTCGCGCGTGACGTGAAGCGCTTCACCGGACTTACGCCGACGGAGGCCCGGGCAAGCTCGTCAGCGCTCGGCCCCAGGTAAATTCCGTCCAAGACCCGCGCGCAGCCGATCTCTACTCTCGAGCGCATGGCGCAGACCTTCGACCTCTCGACCACGTTCATTCACCAGAGTGACGGAGGCGGCGCGGAGTCGGTGAAGGTCACTCCCGCTTTCTGGAGGGGGAGCGCCGCACGGAAGTACGACCGCCTGGTCGGCGCGTTCGACTTCCGTTCTTCGGCGGACCTCCACTCGTCCATGCAGGAGATGCATCCGCTTGCGGACGAAGTGCTGTTCCTGATCTCCGGCGCGATTGACGTCGTTCTGGACGAGGCAGACTCGGAGCGAACCATCGCTCTGGAATGCGGCCAGGCAGCCATCGTGCCCCGCGGCGTATGGCATCGTCTCGTCATGCGCCATCCCGGAACGCTCGTGTTCATCAACAGCCGCACGGCAATGCAGACTAGGAGGCGATCGAGATGAAGCCGGATCTGAACCAGCTGGACCTCGTGGTGCGCGACATGAACGCGATGATCGCGTTCTACCGAGCGCTCGGCGTCGACATTCCCGAGTCAGCCATCTGGAGAACACCGAGCGGTGTACACCACGTCGACGTCACCATGCCCGGCGGGTTGATCTTGCATTTCGACAGCGCCGCGTTGGCCAAGGTCTACGACCGCGGCTGGCGTCCGCCCTCGGGAACGGGGACCCGGAACGTACTGAGCTTCAAGGTCTCCTCACGCGAGGAGGTCGATCTGATTCACGATCGGCTCACGAGCCTCGGTCACCGGAGCTCACAGCCGCCATACGACGCCTTCTGGGGTGCGCGCTATGCGATCGTCGAAGATCCCGACGGCAATCACATCGGCATCATGAGCGCCTCGGACCCGTCTCGCCGAGGCGCGCCTCCGGACCTCTGATCGGTCGTGATATCGTCCCGCGTACCATCGCTGGGGGTCTTCTTCTCTATGCGGCTCGCTCGGTCACGCAGGGCAAGCGGAACGGGCCCGTCTTCGGGCAGCTGGCCAGCACCGAGACTCACGACGTCGGCGGGCTCCCCAACATGACGGTCGTCGTCAAGGGCGCGCTGTGTGCGATCGCCCTGACTGGACTGTGGTTCGCGTCCCGCTCCGCCACTGCCAAGCAGGGCGCCGCTTAGGTCGAGTGGCTGTTCCCACCGAAGACGACGCCGCTCGAATTGCGAGCCGGTTCGCGAACGAGTCGGCGCGGCGAGTGACTCGCTTCCCCATGGGACTCGCTCACTACGTATTCGAGGTGCTGCTCGAGAGTGGCCGGAGCGTCGTCGTGCGAATCGGTGTGCCGAGCTCTTCCTCCGCGTTCGCTGGCGCCGAGTACTGGAGCCGCACGTTGCGCCCGCTCGGGGTGCCACTTCCAGCTCTGTTGCAATCGGGCCAGCACGCGGACATGCCATACCTCATTCTGGAGCGCCTGCCGGGAACGGATCTAGGATTTGTCTATAGAAGTCTCTCGACCGAGCAGAAGCAGACACTCGCCGAGCGCATCGTCGAGATCCAACGAACGGTGGGTGAGCTCAGTGAAGGCCGCGGCTTCGGCTACGTCGAGCACCCCGACGGCCCATTCCCGCAGCGCAGCTGGCCCGACGTGATTCGGAGTTCGCTCCAGCGGAGCCGGGCGCGAATCGCGCGCGCGGGCGTCTTCGACGGCGCCTGGGTGGCGCGCGTCGAGCGTGCGCTCGAGTCACACCGCGGCTACCTCAATGCCGTGCGCCCGCGTGCGTTCCTCGACGACACGACCACGAAGAACGTGATCGTCGAGGCGGGGCGCCTGAGCGGCATCGTCGACGTCGACGTCGTCTGCTACGGCGATCCACTGTTCACGGTCGCACTGACCCGAACCGCGCTGAGGAGCGCGGACGAAAGTCTCGAATACATCACGCATTGGTGCGAGTGCCTTCACCTGAGTGACGATCAGCGGACCGCGCTGTCGCTGTACACCGCGGTGTTTTGCCTCGACTTCATGGGCGAGGTCGGGCACCGCTTCAATCGCGCCGAGGCGATCGCGGTCGATGCGGCACACGCGGAGCGGCTCCTTGGTACGCTCCACACGGCTCTTTCGGAGCTATCCTGAGGCCGTGGAGCGCGCCCGAGTCCTCGCGGTCGGCTCACTCGTGCTCGTCGCGCTCTTGGCGCTGTCCGGCGCTCGGCCCTACGACCGCGTGACTTGGGCGCTCGAGGCGCTCCCCATCTACGTCTGCATCTTCGCGCATGCGATCGTGCTCATGGTCGGAGGCGCGTACAAAGGATCAATCGATGCGGGATGAGCAGCGTGACTTCTGGTCGAAGGTGGCGCGGAACTACGATCGAGTCGTAGACCTGCAGATCGGGGCCGGCGGCCGCTCGCTGGTGCGGGAGCGATTGAGCAGGGAAGCTCGCCTCGGGAGTCTCGTAGAGTTCGGCTGCGGTACGGGCTACTACACGGACGTCTTGGCGAGTCACTCGGACAGTGTCGTAGCCACCGACCTGTCTCCGGGGATGCTCGAGCTCGCGCGAGATCGGATCAGTGCCGCGAACGTATCGTTCCAGATAGAAGACGTTCAGCGGACGTCCTTCCCTGACGGAGTTTTCGATACGGTGTTCATGAGCCTCTTGATCCACTTCACCGAGCCACAGAAGGCGCTCTCGGAAGTGAGACGCATTCTGAAGCCCGGCGGCAGGCTGATCATCTCGAACCTGGATCCCGATTCGCTTGGCCGATGGGACCGGACTCGCTGCACCCTTCGCATGCTGTACCACGGAGCTACGGGCTATCGGCTGAAGCCGCCGAAGGGATTCGGAGACATCCCGCTGGAGTACATCAAGGCCGTGAGGACGTGAGAGGAGCGCTCAGCGCTCGCTGTCTCCACTCACCCACTCGTCGTCGAGCTCGAGCTCGCTCCGCGGCGTGCGCTGTGCGAGATTGGCTCTCCCGACATACCAGCCGCGGCCGGCGACGTCGATGCCCTGTTCGGCGATTGCGCGGTCGATGCGCGCGATGCGCTCGGTGTCGGTCGGGTGAGAGCGGAAGTAGCCACTCACGGTGGATTCGACGGCGCCGCCGAGCTCGTCGGGGACCGAGCCGGGGGCGGAGGTGACTCCGCCGTGGAGCATCTGCATGCGCACGAAGAGTTGGCCTGCGGCGCGCGGGTCGTAGCCGGCGCGCGCCGCGTACAGGACGCCCATGCGGTCGGCGTCGCTCTCCTGATCGTCGGCGTACCCGGCTTGCCATAGAGCCGCGCCGATAGAGGCGAGAACCTCGAGCGGCGCGCCGCCGATCTTCTCGGCCGCGACGCGGTACTGGATTCGCTCGACGCAGTGACGCAGGTCGACGTGCGCGATCTCGTGACCGAGCACGGTCGCGAGCTCGGCCTCGGATTGGGCGAAGCTCAGCATCGCGCTGGTCACGTACACGAAGCCGCCGGGCGAGGCGTACGCGTTCACGTCCTTCGACTGGACGACCTGGGCGCGGTGGCTGAGCGTGGGTCGGCGCAGAGCGCCGCTCGCCACGAGCGCATCGACGAGCTTCTGCACGTACGCCGTGTCCGTCGCGGAGCCCGCCTGCAGCAGGTTGGCGGCGTCCATCTGGCGGCCGAGGCGAGTCTCTTCTTCGTCTGAGAGGCGCGTGACCATGAGCCCCGCGCGATCGACCGCGCGCATCGTCTCCGTGGTGGCGTCACTCGCGACCGCGAAGCTGGCCGGCGGGGCGTTGCCCGCGACTCCCGCCAGCAGCGCGGCTGCGCCGAGCAGGACGGCGACCAAGCCCAATGCTCCCGCGCGCCGCTTCGCGACCGGAGTCACCGCACACCCTCGAGCCGTGGTTTGAAGCGGTTGTACGCGAAGGAGACGCCGATCAGTACGAGCCCGAGCACGATGAACGAGAGCACGCGCGACATTCCCTCGAGTCCGCGCATGTCGTAGACGAACAGCTTCGAGACGCAGCCCACGAGTAGCGCAAGCCCCGATAGGCGAGACAGTCTCTCGCGCAAGAGGAAGCCGAGCGCGACCAGGGCGACGGCTTCGAGACTCACGAAGACGGTGAGAAGCGGGCCCTCGAGCTCGATCCAGACGAACCCGGTGACGATCACCACCGCGCCCGCGAGCCAGCTCAGTCGGCCTTGGTCGAGCACGCGGCCAACGGCCGTCCTCGGCGTGGCGGGTGTTTCGCCGCGCAGCTCCCAGCTCCGCATCAGCACGTACGCCGCCAGGAGCAGGGTGCTCGCGAGCGGCAGAGTCACGAGGTTCAGGCGGAGGCCGCCGTACAGGTCGCGGAAGTACAGGTTGCCGGCGACGGCCCGCACCACCGTCGCGAGGCCCACCGCGAGGGCGCCGGCGCGCCAGTCGATCGCCGCTGCGCGCCGCCAGACCAGCAGGAGGACGAGCGCGAGCGCCGCCAACACGACGACCGTCCACGCGCGCGGCACTTGATAGAACGCCGACGCGACTGGAACCGCGATCACTGCCCAGCGGTAGGCGCTCGGCAGCGCAGCCGCGCCGCTCGCGACCGGAATTTCGGCGGCAGCCGCGGGCGTGCCGCGCAGGAAGTAGATCAACACCGCCAGCACGGGGCCGAGCGCCCAGAGCCCCGCAGGTAGTCCCACGGCGTCGCGCACGTCGACGCTGTTCACGGCTAGGAAGTGCGCCGTGGCGAGCAGGGCGAGCGCATGCGCGTGCGCGTACCAGAGCGGCGAGCGCAGCGAGCGTGAGATCTCGAAGTAGACGAGCGCCCCCGCCAGACCGAGCGGCGCGACGAGTGAGTTCGCGCCCGCGGCGAGCGCCTCGGCCTTGATGAACCACGCGAGCGTCGCGGTCGGCAGGAAGAGCGTCGCGGCGCGCGCTTGATCGAGCGCTCGAGGAATGCCGAGCCCGGCCAGGAATCGCTCGTCGCCGCGATCACGGCGCACGACCTCGTGCGCCGCGTAGAGCAACAGGAGCGTCGGCCCGAAGCTGAGTGAGTGGCCTGCGAGGCGCGAAACAGACCCGAACAGCTCCCAGCTGAAGAAGCCGATCGCGCAGCCCGCCGCGAGCAGCAGCGCGACGGCCGCGAGGTAGAGCTCCGCCCGCCGCATGCGCACGAGCGCGACGAAGTGCGCGAGCACCAGAGCCGACAGCGTGGCCGCCGCGAAGTCGCGCGGCGGCAGCGCGAACGAGGCCGCGATCGCCGCGGCAACCGCGAGCGCGAGCGACGCGCGCGCAACCCACACCCGCACGAGCTCCGGCAAGCGCGACCGCGCGACCCCGAGCAGCGCGTACCCACCGTACCCGCCGGCAGCCGCGGCGGCCAAGCCCCATGCCGACACGGATTGGTTCCAGCCACCCGGTGACTCGACGCTCTCGAGACTCACCACCAGGGCGACGGCGACGTAGGCCGCGGCGAGCCAGCCGAGCTCGGGAGCGACGCCCTGTCGCGATGCGAACGCAAGCGCGAGCGCAAGGCCCGCGAAGGCGAAACTGCGCACCTCTTCGGGCACGGCGTCGAAGACGAGCGCCGCGAGGAAGACCGCGGCCACCGTCAAGAACGCGGGTCGAAGTGACTGCGCCTCGCCCTGGGGCACGAGTCTCGTGGGCAGATAGCGCAGCGCCAGGCCGAGCAAGAGCGGCGCGAGCGTCGCCGCAGCCAGCTCGATGAACCGCGGATCGACGAGCGCGGGCGTGCCCGCGAGATTGGCGGCCCGCTCGGCGAGCTGCACGAGCGTGCCGGCGAGCACCAGGTACGCGACGCCTCGCAAGTACTCCTCGCGCAGCCAGAGGCCCGCGATGAAGATGCCAGTCACTCCCACGAGGCGCAGCAATGGCACCGCGAAGTGATCGGCGCCGAGCCGGAGCGGAGTCACGAGGCCCAGTGAGAGCAGCGCCACGGTGACGATCACTCGGAACGGCGCTTGATTCCCGCGCCGGTACAGCCAGACGGCGCTCACGAGCTCACTCGCGCCGACGACGAAGGCGAGCAGCGCTTGCGCTTCGGCCCCCACGGGGCGCGCCGTCACCAGTGAGAGGGCGAGCCAGGCGAGACCGTTTGCGAGTAGTGCCGGAGCAACGAGGGCATCACCGGCGGCGGCGCGCGGTTGCAAGTGCAGGCCCGCGAGTTGCAGCGCGAGCCACAAGAACGACAGCTCCGCGAACGCCAGCGGCGCCACGTCGGAGCTCACTTGCGCAGCGCCTTCGGGAACGATCCACACCGCGAGCGCAGTCCAGCTCGCGAGAGTCCCCGTAATGAAGAGCAGCCGCCAACGGCACCGCG
>JBGQIB010000080.1:0-20453 GCA_041498295.1 bacterium
GACGAGGTGCACCTGACTCAGATCGCGAAGCACGTCCTCGACGCGTACCGGTCGGAAGGCTCGAGCCGGCGAGCGACGGGACTGGGACTCCTGTTCTGAACGTCCTATTTCTGTCCGAAGGCGCGCGGCTCGGCGGTGCGGAGGCGGACATCCTCCGCCTGGCGGATGAGCTGCGCGCGCGCGGTCACGGCGTGGTGATCGGCGCGTCCGGCGAGCCCCTGCTGCGCGAAGCCCGCGCCTACGGACACCAAACGGTGTCGGTGCCGCGCGGCGCGCGCGTGCTCACCGGCATGCGCGCGATCGTGCGCGCGGCGCGCGAGCACGCGATCGACGTGGTGAACGCGCAGTCGCTGCGCATGACCGCGATCGCGGGCAGCGCGCGCCGCCTGCGCCTCCTGCGCGCGGGGCTCGTGACCACGATCCACAACGTCGCGGACCGGAGCAACGACCGGCTCGCGAAGCCGATCCTCCGCTGGCTGCCCGACGAGCTGGTGTTCATCTCGCGCTTCGAGCGCTCGCGCCTGGCCGAGATCTGGGGCGGGGAAGAGCACGGCGAAGTCATCTATTCCGGCGTCGATCTGCCCGCGCCCGGGAGCCTCGAGCCGCTCGATCTCGCGACACTGCACGGTGTACCCCCGGAGGCGCGCGTGCTCGGCTGCGTGGGCCGGCTCTCGCCCGAGAAGGCCGTGGGCGATGCGATCGCCGCGCTGCCTCGCCTGCCCGACGACGTCGTCCTGTGCATCGTCGGCGAGGGCCCGGAAGAGGGCGCGTTGCGCGCCGAGACGCACCGCCGCAACCTCGAGCGGCGCGTCGTCTTCGCGGGCTACTCGCGCGAGGTCGGGCGCTACATGGCGAGCTTCGTCGGGCTCGTGCTGCCGTCGCGGCGCGAGGCGCTGCCGGTGGTGCTGCGCGAGGCCGCGGCGATCGGCCTGCCCGTGGTCGCCGCGGACGTCGGCGGCGTGCGCGAGATCGTGGTGCCGCGCGAGACCGGCCTCTTGTATCCGACCGGCGACGTCGACGGGCTCGTGCGCGCGATCCGCTCGCTGCTCGACGACCCGTCGCGCGCGGCGACCATGGGTTGCGCGGCGCGCGAGCGCGTGGCGCGTTTGTTCGATCGGAAGCGGTGGGTAGACGAGACCGAAGCATTGTTCGCGCGCGTCGCGAGAGGAGTCTGAGTTGGACTACCAAGAGATCCAGTATTCGGTCGCCGAGCGCGTGCTGACCTTGACCCTACATCGCCCCGAGAAGCTGAACGCGTTCACGGGCCGCATGCTCGCCGAGCTGCTCGACGCGCTCGACCGCGCCGATGCGGACGACGACGTGCGCGCGATCATCGTCACGGGCAGCGGGCGCGCGTTCTGCGCGGGCGCCGACCTCTCGAGCGGCTCGGGCACGTTCGACGCGCGCGCGGGCGCCGAGGGCGTCGGCATCGAACAGCGGCGCGACGGCGGCGGGCGACTCACTCTGCGCATCTACGACTGCAAGAAGCCGATCATCGCCGCGATCAACGGACCGGCCGTCGGCGTCGGAGTCACCATGACTCTGCCCATGGACGTGCGCATGGCGTCGCAAGACGCGCGCTTCGGCTTCGTCTTCGCGCGCCGCGGGATCTGCCTCGAGGCGGCGTCGAGCTGGTTCCTGCCGCGCGTGGTGGGCGTATCGCGCGCGCTCGAGTGGGGCTACAGCGGGCGGGTGTTTCCCGCCAGCGAGGCGCTCGCGGCCGGGCTCGTGCGCAGCCTGCATGCGCCGAACGAGCTATTGCCCGCGGCGCGCGAGCTCGCGCGCGAGATCGCGGAGAACACGTCCGCGATCTCGGTCGCGATGACGCGCCAGCTCGTCTGGAAGATGCTCGGCGCCGATCACCCGATGGAGGCGCACAAGCTCGACTCACGCGCGATCAGCGCGCTCGGCCAGAGCGCGGACGCCCACGAGGGCGTCGGCGCGTTTCTCGAGAAGCGCAAAGCGGACTTCCGGCAGCGGCCGAGCGCGGACATGCCCGCGTTCTATCCGTGGTGGACCGAGCGGAAGTTCGAGTAGTGGAGCGCGCCGGACTGCGTCGGCGAGTACAATGGAGCGCGCCGTACTGCATCGGCGAGTACAATGGAGCGCGCCGTACTGCGTCGGCGAGTACAATGGAGCGCGCCGTACTGCGTCGGCGCGCTAGGCCTTCGCCGACGGGCGGCTCGAGACTTCTTGGTGCCAGCGAGTCAGGTTCTTCTGCTCCGGCGCGATACGGATGTTGGTCGCGCGGCCGAAGTCGATCGCGCACAGCGCCGTGATGTCCGCGACGGTGTACTTGTCGCCCGCGATGAACTTGCGACTCGCGAGCTCGCCATCGAGCCACGCCAGGCGCGCGAGCGCGTTCTCCTTGCAGATCGCGCCCCACTCGGGGACCTGCTTGATGCGCCCTTTGAAGAACTCGTGCGTGTGCTGGAAGGAGCCCGCGGTCAGCGTCAGCAAGCCGAGCTCCATGCGCCGCTGCCACATCTCGATCTGCGCGCGTTCCTTCGCGCCGTCACCGAAGAGTGACGGCTTCGGGTTCTGTTCCTCGAAGTAGCGACAAATTGCGATCGACTCGGCGATGCACGTGCCATCGTCGAGTTCGAGCACCGGTAGGCCCCCGAACGGATTCTTCGCGAGAAACGGCGGTTGGCGATTCACGCCCTTGCCGATGTCGACCTGCTCGACGGGAACACTGATCCCCTTCTCGGCCAAGTAGATGCGCACGCGGCGCGGGTTGGGGGCGAGTGCGCTGTCGTACAGCTTCATGAGTGATCTCCTTCGGCGATGCGGCGATCATACGCGAACGAAACGGCTTCGCGCTTGACCGGCGCGGCGCGACCTCGTAGAGCTTCGACATGAACCTGCTCCGCGCGCTGCGCTATGCGCGCCGCTACAGGAACTGGCGTGAGCTCGAGCGCGAGCGCGCGGCGAAGCGCAAACCCGCGCGCGCGGTGCTGCGCGACGGCACGACGTTCGAAGCTCCACCCGGCGTGAACGTGTTGCGCGTGGTGACCCCCGTGTTCCACCAGAGTGCGTATACGCCGAGCGGCTTCGAGCTCCGCCCCGGCGACGTGGTCGTCGACGTCGGTGCGAACATCGGCGCGTTCGCGGTATTCGCGGCGCAGCGCACGCGCGGCCGCGTGCTCGCGGTCGAGCCGCATCCCGGGAACGCCGCCGCGCTGCGCCGCAATTTGCTCGCGAACGCCGCCTCGCGCGCGGAGGTCGCCGAGTGCGCGGTCGCCGACTCGCCCGGAATCCTGCCGCTGTTTCTCGGCCGCAGTGGCACGACCCATCAGCTGTTCGCGGCGGGGAAGGATGCGGGCGCGGGTGAGTCGATCGACGTGCGCGTCGCGACGTTGCCCGAGCTGCTGGCGGAGCGCGGCTTCGAACGCGTCGACTTCCTGAAGCTCGATTGCGAAGGCGCGGAGGGGCTGATCCTGCCGGCGTTGCCGGACGCAGTCTTGCGCGCAATTCGCACGATCGCGCTCGAGTTTCACGACGATGTATCTCCCCTCGCGCACGACGCGCTCGCGAAGCTGCTCGAGGCGAAGGGATTTCGCACCTCCATTGCCTGGGATGGACACTCGGCAAACGGCATGCTGTTTGCTTCGCGTTGAAGGTATAGTGCCGGCCGTGTCGATCCGCGCGAGTGTCATCCTGGCGACTTATGACCAGCCGAGTCTTCTCGACTTGGCGCTGCTCGGATACTCGAGCCAAAGCACGCGTGACTTCGAGATCGTGGTCGCGGACGATGGGTCGGGCGGCGAGACGGCGGACGTGATCGCGGCGCACGCGCGCCGCGCGCTGTTTCCGATTCGACACGTCTGGCAGCCGCATCAAGGCTTCTGGAAGGCCGCCGCGGTGAACCGCGCGGTGCTGCACAGCTGCGGCGCGCAGCTCGTGTTCTCCGACGGCGACTGCGTGCCCGCTCGCAGCTTCGTCGCGGAGCATCTCGAAGCGGCGCGCGCGAACTCCTTCATCGTCGGCGGTCACGTGCGCCTGTCGGAGGCGGAAAGTCGGCAAGTGACTCGAGAAGTGGTGGTCTCGGGGGAGCACGAGCGGCTCGTGAGTGCACGCGAGAGCGCCGCGCTCTGGTGGACCCACGCGAAAAGTCTCGCGTACATCGCGCTGCGCCGTCCGCGCCGTCCGCGCATGCTCGGGCTCAATTTCTCGATCGATCGCGCGAGCTTCGTCGCCGTGAACGGCTTCGACCAGACGTACCGCAACAGCGCCAAGGACGACTCCGACCTGCGCAACCGGTTGCTGCTCGCCGGAGTGCGACCGATTTCGCTGTGGCACCGCGCGCGCGTCGTGCACTTGTTCCACCCGCCGCACTCCGAGCGGCGGCTGTGGCGCGAGGCGGGCGACTACTACCGCCGAGAATCGCTCCGCGCCGAGGCGCCGAGCGGGCTGCGCGAGCTCGCGCGCGAGCTGCCGCGCGACCGACTCACGGGAACTTGATCCGCTGGGCGCCGGCGTAAACGGTGAGCGACTCGCCGCGCAGGAACGCGGCGAGCGCCATGCCGTTTTCGCGCGCCAGCTCGACCGCGAGGCTCGACGGTCCCGAGATCGCGGCGACGACCGGGATCCCCGCGACCAGCGCCTTCTGGGCGATCTCGAAGCCGATCCGCCCACTCGCGAGTAACACCGTCCCGGCCAGAGGCAAGCGCCCCTCGAGCGCGGCCCAGCCGACGACCTTGTCCACCGCGTTGTGGCGGCCGACGTCTTCGCGCGCGCAGAGCAGCTCGCCGTCGGCGCTGAACAAGCCCGCCGCGTGCAGCGCGCCGGTGGCGCGAAACAGCAGCTGGGCCGCGCGCAGGCGCTCCGGCAGCGCATACAGGACGCGCGCTTCGACGCGCGTCGCGTCCGTGTGCAGGGCGGGCGCGCGCGTGCGCAGTGACTCGAGCGTCGCCTTTCCGCACAGCCCGCACGCGGACGACGCGACGAACGCGCGCGGCTCGGGTCGCACGATGCCGCGTGCGCCCGGCTCGCTGCGCACCTCGATCGTGTTCCGTTCCGCGTCGCAGTGCACGATGGAGGTCAGCGCGCCGAAATCCCTCGCGATGCCCTCGGTGACCAGAAACCCGGCGGCGAGCTCGAGGTCGTGGCCGGGAGTGCGCATCGTGATCGCGATCGGCGCGCCGTCGAGACGAATCTCGAGCGGCTCCTCGACGACGATCGTATCCGCGCGCGGGGTTCCCTCGCCGCCGCGGAGCGCGATCACATCGACCGCGAGGCTGCCCGGGTCCGATGCCATGCCGCAGCCTAACCGATCGGAGCGTGGGTAGGGTGCCTAGGCGCTCATCAGGAGGGACGCGCGCGCGACTCACTCTGGGCCGGCCGCGTCCTCGCGCGCGAGCGGACCGAGCGCGCGGACGCGCTCGTCGCGAGCCCAACCGCCGACCCGATCCGCGGCGTCGCGCGCCCCCGCCGCGCGCAGCACGAACAGCGCCGGGCCCGCGAGCGCGTCCTCGACCCCGAGTCGCAGTGCGCCGAACCCGGTGAGGGCGGTGTCGACCCGACCCACTCCCGGCGCATTCTCGAGATAGGCCTCGCGCGCTTCGGGCAGGCGCTCGACGTCCTCCGCGCGCAGGCCCTCGAGCACGCCCGTCGCGCCCTCCGAGACACCGAGCGCGAGCCGGCGCACGGCTCCGCTCCCGACACCGAACAGGATCGGCGCCGTCCAGCGGTTCGCGTCGGCGAGCGCGATTCCGTCGCCGCAAAGGCCGAGCGCCGCGGCGGCGAGCAGCCCGCCCGCGCCGACCACGTCGCCGCTGACACGGAAGGGCGTAGCGACCAAGGCGCGCAACGCGCCGCCGACATCCGGCGCCGCGTGTGCGCGGGCGGCGACGGCGAGCAGAAGCAGCGCGAGCGCCGATCGAAGCAGCGTTCCCCCCTTCGTCGCGCTCTCGATACCGCACGCTAGGATGCCCGTCCATCATGCAGATCGAGATCTCACGGCACGTCCCGGCGGCGCCGGCCCGCGTCTTCGCGCTCTACACCGATCATGTCGGTTGGGAGAAGTGGGCGGGAGTCAAGGAAGTCGTCCTGCGCCAGACCGGCGATCCCCCGCCGAACGGGCTGGGCGCGATCCGAGTCATTCGCGCGCGCGGCATGGCGATCGAGGAAGAAATCACCGCGTTCGAGCCGCCGACGCGCATGACCTACCGACTGGTAGCGGGCGCGCCCATCCGCGATCACGAAGGCGTTGTGCGCTTCGAGCCGGACGGGACGGGGACTCGAGTGACCTGGAGCGTCCGCTTTCGGCCGTTGCTGCCGGGAACCGGCTGGCTCCTGCGCGCCGTGCTCACGCGCGAGCTGCGCGACGTTCTGGAACGCCTGGCCGCGCACGCGGCCTGACTCCGGCGCCAAACGCTCAAGTGCGGAGCGAAGCTGCCGATCAATGAAGTGAAATTGCGGCCCGCTAGCTAGCAATTGAACGATCAGGGGAAGGCGGGAGCGCAGGTGCACGGGACTTGGGGGGGATCCGGCGCCAGCGCTTCCGCCTCTTCTGTTCTTAGCGGGGCCCGGCGCGGCGAAGCCGCGCCACCCGCTCTTCGCTCGGCTGCGCCTCGCTGCGCGCCTGGCGCTGCGCGCCGCGGCTTGCTCCCTTGTTCGGAGCCCTTGCTGACTCAGTCTCTTGCGAGGCGGATCAGGAGCTCGAGGTCGCGGGCGAGCTCGTTGAGCCGCTCTGTGCTGCCGGGGCGGAAGCCGGCGGGGGCGCGCTCGGCGGCGCCGAGGTTTTCGAGCAGGCGCAGCGCGTTCGCAAAGTTCGAATTGGAGAAGAGCTCGGGCGACTGGACGCGGTCCTGGAGCAGGAGCTGGCGCCCGATCTCGTGACAGCGGCGCAGGACGCCCGCGCTCGCCGTGGGCGCGTCGGGGGGCAGACGGCGCAACGTCTCGGTCACGACCCAGTAACTCTCGAGATAGTCGAGCAGAATCCGCGGCGACGCGGCGAGCAGCGGCGTGAGCGGCATTGCGCGTTCGCGCGCGAGTAACTGCGCTTCGCGCTCGATCTCGCGCGCGAAGCCGTCGCGCTCGGTGAAGAAGAACTCGAACTTCAGAAGCTCGCGCAACCGCAGCGCGAAGCTGCGCATGTCGCGCCCCGCCGAGTCGGCCAGCTCCGCGCGCGCCGCGAGCTCCGCGATCGCGCGACCGAGCAGGAAGTGAATCGCGGTGTTGCGGTAGTATGACGCCGCGTGCCTGCCCGTCGGGCCGACGTAGTACACGGGCTCGACGCCGCCGTCGTAGCGCTCGATCACCGTCCCCGAGAGGGTCCGCGTCGCGGTCTCGACCGCGGAGTGCGCGCCCGCCGCGACCTCGCGGGTCATGCCGATGCCGCGCTCGCGCGCGTAGTCGAGCAGGCGCGCTACTTGCGCCTCGAACTCGGTCTCACTCAGCGCGCGCTTGCCCGCGCCGACCAACACCGAGCACGCGACCGACGCAGGAGTCAACGGAGTGACCGCGTTGATGCTGTTCGAGATGCGGAAGGCGAGCTTCTCGACCACGAGCTTCTCGTCGCCGGTCCGGTCGAGATACTCGCGCAGCGAGATCGGTTCGGCGAAGCGAACGTGGATGCGGCCCAGCTTGCGCGAGCGCGCGGCGCGGATCTGGCGCAGCAGGAACACGAAGCTCTCGGCTTCCTTCTCGTCGCCGAGGTTCTGGCGCACATACTCGGCCAGCTCGAGGATCTGGTCGTACGCGATCGCGACCGGCACGAACAGGACTTCGCCGATGTCGTGGCGGCGCGCACCGTCCACGACGTAGTTGAGAATTCCGTAGCGCGGCGGCAGGAGCTTGCCGGAGCGCGAACGCCCGCCCTCGATGAAAAACTCCTGGTGAAAGCGATGCTGCACGAGCGTATTGATGAACGCGCGCAGCGCTTCCTTGTAGATCGGGTCGTCCGAGAAGCTGCGGCGCAGGAAGTAAGCGCCGGTGCCGGGCAGGATCCGGCTCATCGGGAAGAACGACATGTTGATGCCGGCCGCGGTGTGCGGCGGCGGAAAACCCGACGAGAAGAGCAGCGAATAGAGCGCGAGGTGATCGAAGTTGCTCTTGTGCGACGGAATGAAGACGAGCGGCGCGCGGCGGCCGAGCTCGCGCAGCTTGTCGAGCTCGCCCGGGTCGACGTCGATCTCGGATTCGTACGCCAGCGTGTAGATCCAGCGCGTGAAACGCCGGAAGATTTCCATCGCGAACAGGTTGTGACTCGTCGCGAGCTCGCGCAGCGCGCGCTCGGAGCGCCCGAGTGACTCCTCGCGCGTGAGCCCGAGGGTCGCGCCCGTCGCCGCGATCGAGTCCCGAAAGCTGGGCTCCGCGATGATCTCCTCGACGAGCAGGCGCGGCACTTTGTAGCGGTCGCCGAAGATCCGGCGCTGCGCGAGCGAGAGCGCCTTCACCGCCTGCACGCGGACGAACGCCGAGAGGGCGAGCTTGTCGCCGTGCGCGTGCGTCTCACTCTCGAGCCCGGTGCGGGTGCCAGGCACGCCGAGCGCCACGCGCGCGTAGCCGCGCCGGAAGAGGCGCAGGAAGCGGGTCCACTCGGGCGGGTCGTACGGATTTCCGAACGGCAGGTTCCAGAGCGACGGCGGTCGCTCGACCGGACCCCAGAGCACCTCGATCGGAACGAGGTCCACCTCGGAGCCGGCGTTCTGGGCGAACGCGAGCAGGCGCGCCAGCCGGTCGGGGCCGCTGCGGGGCGGCGAGAGTGGCACGAGCACCGGTTCGCCGGCGAGGAAGCAGCGCGCGAGCTCGTCCGCGGCGACACCACCGTGTGTCGCCGGCACCCAGCGCGGCGCGGGCAGGCCGGCGCGCGCCAGGCTCGCCAACAGCACGCGCAGGTCGAGGGGCGATTCGAGTGGCGCGAGATAGACGCGGGGGCGCCGCGCCGCCGCCGCGCTCTCCGCTTCGGCGCCGGCGGGATGCACGACCGGCACGGCGAAGACTCCGCTCGCGCGAGGCGCGGGTCGCAAGGGGACTAGGTCCGACACCGCGCCACGATACCGCGAAGCGCAGATACCCGATAGCGGCGCGACTGACGCAGCGCGGCGCGCCCGTCGCGTTCATGCCGCCGCACCGCGCTCCGATACGGGGATGTAGTCGAGCGACTACGCGAGGAGCCCCTGCGCGTGCGCAGTACCCCGAGCCTATCGGTCAGAGCCACGCTCGTCGTCGCCGCGATCATTCCCGTCGCGTTGTTCACACTCGGCACGGCCGCGGTTCTGTATTCGGTGGCTCGCAGCCAGCTCGAGCACGGCGTGCACACCAAGCTCGATACGATCGCCGCGTTCTTGACTCAGTCGACGCGAGCCGGCGTGCTCGGTGACTCACCAGCGGCGGTGCGCGAGGCCGTGCTCTCCGCGCTCGCGGACCGCGACGTGGTGCATATCTCGGTCTACGACCCAGACGGCGAGGTGCTGGCGTCGGAGGGCGATCCCGAGATTCCGCCGCTGCTCCCCGAGGAGCGGCGCCTCGACACCGGCGAGCGTCAGCTGCGCGCGCTGAGCGGGCGCCGACAAGAGCTGCGCGCCGTCGTGCGCTACCCGGGCTCTGGCGCGGCGCCCGGCCACGCGGACGGAATGATCCGCGTCGTCATCTCGACCGACCGCAG
Source organism: bacterium (assembly GCA_041498295.1). GTDB lineage: Bacteria > Myxococcota_A > UBA9160 > SZUA-336 > SZUA-336 > VGRW01. The sequence continues at coordinate 9,614 of JBGQIB010000080.1, forward strand.
CCTGGCCGAGTACCGCCAGCTGCTCGTCTCGAGCACGCTCGTGCTGGCGGGCGCGCTCGTCGTCGGGCTCGGGCTCGCGGCGGCGCTTTGGCAGAACCTGCTGCGCGGCATCGACCTGCTCGGTGCGACGGTGCGCCGCGTCGGCGCCGGCGATCTCGGCGCGCAGGTGCCCGATCTGGGCGCGGGCGAGCTCGGCGATCTCGGCCGCTCATTCAACGACATGACCCGCCAGCTCAGCCGCGTGCACGGCGAGCTCGAGACACACCGCGCGACCCTCGAGCAAAAGGTCGCCGAACGGACCATCGAGCTCGAGGCGGCGCGCAACGACGCGCAGCGCGCGAACCGCTCCAAGAGCGCCTTCCTTGCCAACATGAGTCACGAGATTCGCACGCCGATGACCGCGATCCTCGGCTATGCGGACCTCTTGCTCGACGAAGAGATGCAGCTCGGCGAGGAGCCGCGGCGGCTGCTCGAGATCGTGCGCCGCAACGGCGGTCACCTGCTCGACGTGCTCAACGACGTCCTCGACTTGTCGAAGATCGAAGCCGGCCGGCTCGAGGTCGAGCTGATCCCGACGAGCCTCGCGCATATCGTCTCGGAGATCGCGTCGCTCATGCGCGTGCGCGCGGACGAGAAGGGCATCGCGCTCGAAGTGTCGTTCGCGACGCCGATCCCGTCGGAGGTGCTCTCGGATCCGACCCGGATTCGCCAGGCGGTGGTGAACCTGCTCGGCAACGCGATCAAGTTCACCGAGCGCGGCTCCGTGAAGCTGCTCGTCTCGTACGAGCCCGAGCGAGAAGGCGCGCAGATCGAGGTTCGAGACACGGGCATCGGCATCGCCCCCGAGAAGCGCGCGAACTTGTTCCGCGCGTTCGAGCAAGCGGACAGCTCGATCACGCGGCGCTTCGGAGGCACGGGTCTCGGGCTCGCCATCACCAAGCGCATCGCGACTCTTCTGGGTGGTGACTGCACGGTCGAGAGCGAGTCGGGGCAGGGGAGCAGGTTCACGTTCACGTTGAAGGCGCAGCCGACGCCGGGCTCGCGCTTCCTCCAAGACTTCGGCGCGGCGGAGCTGCACAGCGAGACGCGCAGGCCGAGCGGAAAGGACGAGCGCATCGACGCGCGCATTCTCTTGGCCGAGGACGGACCGGACAATCAGCGGCTGATCTCGATGATGCTGCGCAAGGCGGGCGCGGAGGTTTCCGTGGTCGACAACGGCCTCTCGGCGCTCGAGCGCGTCGCGGCCGAGTCGTTCGATCTGATCCTGATGGACATGGCCATGCCCACGATGGACGGCTACACCGCGGCGCGCAACTTGCGCGCGCGGGGCGTCGACATCCCGATCGTCGCGCTCACGGCGCACGCGCTCGCGGGAGAGCGCGAGAAGTGTCTCGACGCGGGCTGCAACGCGTATCTCACGAAGCCGATCGATCGCGCGGCGTTGCTCGGGTCGATCCGGGCGCTGCTCGACGCGAGCGCGAAGCCGCCGGACTAGCGCAGGCGCGACGAGACGATCCCGCGCAGGCGCGCGGTGTACGCCTCGAAGTCACTCGCGCGCGGAACCAGGGTCGCGCGCAGGCCCTGGCCGGAGTCGGCGAGGAATAGCGCCGTCATGGCCGCGGCCTCGGCCGAGTACGAGATCAGGCTTGCCAGCGCCGCGCCGGTGATTCCGCCGCGCGGGATGAGTACGAGGTTCAAGCCCACGTTGACGACCAGTGCCGCGCCGTCCAACACCAGCAGCGCGCGCTGGCGCCCCACCGCCGCGAAGTAGCGCGCGAGCACGCGTGAGACTGTGACCGCGGTGACTCCCGGCAGCAGCACGAGAAACGGCGTGACCGCGGGCGCGTAGGCGCGTCCGTACAAGAGCGGGATGCCGACCGCGCCGATGCCCGCGAGCGCGAGCGCGGCGATCAGCATCAAGAGCGTCGCGGGGCGCACGACCGCCGCGGTGAACTCCGCGGCGTCCGACTCGCTCGCGCCGGCGAGCCGCGGCAGGAGCACGGTGCCGAGCGCGCCGGGAATCAGGCGCAGCGGCGCGACCACCAACACCGCGGTCGCGTACAGACCGATGTCGGACGCGGCGACGCCCAGAGCCGCGAGCAGGAACACGTCGACGCGCTCGTGCAAGTGGATCAGGAGATTCTGGAGATACATCACGCCGCCGTAGCCGATGCTCGCGAGCGCTTCCCGCAAATCGACTCGCCACTCGAAGCCCGCGAGCAAGGCAATGCGCGCGCCGAAGCCGGCGACCAGCGCGATCTGCACGACCAGGTTCGCGACGAGCGCCGCGTAGACCGCTCCGCCCGCGAGCGGCAACGCGACGAGCAGCGCGACCAGGATCAGACCCGACTGCGAGAGCAAGAACTGGTTGTGCAGGTCGAAGCGGTCGAGCGCACGGGCCACGCCGCGCAATAGGTCGCCGAGCGTGAGCAGCGGCGCCGTCGCCGCCGCGACCCAGAACACGCGCGGCGGCACGTCCCCGAGAAACGAGTGCGACAGTGGCTCGCGAAACGCGAGGCAGAGCGCGAGCGCGGCGAGCGTGAATGCCCCGTTCACGATCAAGGCGGTCCCAAACGCTCGGCGCAGCAAGACACCGTGGCGCCGCGTGCGGTAGATGAGCGCTTCCGCCCAACCGAGCTGTGTCAGCAGAAAAACGATCAGCGAGAAGGTCGTGAGCAGCGCGTACGTGCCGCGGTCGGCGACCGACAGCCAGCGCGCCAGAACGACGCCGGTGGCCAAGCTGATCGGCAGCGCGGCGGCACTCGTCGCGAGCACGAAGGCGACGTTTCGGAAGAACCCCACGGATAGATCTTAGCCGGGCCCGGCGCGGCGAAGCCGCGCCACCCGCACTCCGTTCGCCTTCGGCTCACTGCGCGCCGCGCTTCGCGCGGCTTGCCCTTGGCGGGGGCAGGCTCGCGGCTTGCTTCTTCGAGTCTGGCTCGCCGACTGGAGCCTTGCCGCGCGGCTGCGTCCCGCCGAGAATCCGCGCAGTCGCATGCGGGGGACGTGCAGATGAGCGCGGCTTTGGACGGCGCGCGCCGGCGCGCGCAGCTCGTGTTTCGAAGTCTCTGGCGGGTTCAAGACCCGGCCGGTCTGATCCGGAGTCTGCTTGCCGACGCCAAGGCGCCGACGCAGCGGCGGCTCTTGTTCGTCGAAACCGGCTGCGGCCGTTCGACGTTGGCGCTCGCCGAGGTGGCTGCGCGCACCGGAGGCGAGCTGTATTCGTGCGAGGTGAACGCGGAGAAGATCGCGGAGCTGCGCGCGCGCGCTGGCGACGCGCTCGCGAACGTGCACTTTCTCGAGGGCGACAGTCTCGAGAGTCTCGCGCGCATCGCCGCGCGCCACGAGCATGTCGACTTTGCGCTGTTCGACTCCGCGCCGTCGGCGACCCACACGCTGCGCGAGTTCCAGCTGCTCGAGCCGCGACTCGCCCCGGGCTCGCGAGTGCTGGTCGACGACGCCGCCCTGCCCGGCGCGCGACTCCTCTTGAGCCCGTGTCGCAAGGGCAAGCTCCTGGTTCCGCATTTGCTCGCGTCGCCGTTCTGGCGCGTGAAAGCGCATCCGCGCGCGGGTGACTCGATGGTGTCCGCGATCCACGACCGCGTCGGTGCCCGCGCCGATGCGAGCTACGAGGACCCCTCCTACGTCGATCGCTGGCGCCAAGCCTTTCAGTCTTAGGGAACCAAGGTTGGACGGTGGCGGCAAGCCGCGCCTGGCCCCACTAAGGAATCCGCCAGATGACGAGCTGCTCTTCGTCGCCGAAGTAGCTGTGGTAGGGGGAGCCGCGAAACACTTCGCGGTCGCGTCGCAGCGCGAGCTCGCTGTCGCGCCCGCTGAAGTGACACGGATATCGCTGCGTGTAGCTCTCGTAGCTCCCGGCGCGCACGTCGGGCGGCACGGCGTGCTGGACGATGTACGCCACGCCATGTCGCGCGAGGAACTCGAGCAACTCGCCGCGACACAGCGCTTCCTGGAACTCGAAGCTGTTCACGACGCCGTCGAGGTTCATCACGCGCCGCTCCGAGAAGAAGCTGAACGCGCCGCTGTCCTTCATTCCGAGGATGGCGTCGGGGGGGAGTGACTTCGCCGCCCAGCGTCCGGCCTCGCGCCCGGCGCCCGTGAACGTGAGGGGCAGGCGCGAGATCGCGACGGCTTGCGTCGCCACGAGCAGCAGGCCCGTGCACGCCACGGCCCAGCGGAGCGGCGCGCGCGGCCATCGTTCCTGTGCCGCGCGCGCGAGCGCCGCGACCGCGAGCGCGCCGACCGGGACGAGCAGCGCGAAGTGCCAGGAGAACACCGCCCAGCGCATGAACACCACCGCGTGTAGCACTTGGAGCGCGAGGCCGGCGGCGAGCGCCGCGAGCACGCGGCCCAAGGCTCGATCGCCGGGCCTGCGAAGCTCGACCGCCGCCGCCGCGAGTGCGAACGCGAGCAGAACGGCGTAGGCGAGGTGCAGGTTCCCCGGCGTGAAACCGAGCTGCGAGTGACTCGACTTCAGCGCACCGCTGATCGGAACGAGATGTCCGAAGCGAACGAGATTCCAAGCGAGATATGGCGCCGAGAGCACGACCATCGGCCAGAAGATCGAGAGCTCCTTGCGCACCATCCGCACGAGCCGCGCCCCGAGTGGCGCGTCGGCGCGTGCGAGCCCGGCGAGCGCGACGCTTCCCGCGCAGGCCGCCGCGATGAACACGGAATCCAGGCGCGCCAGGAACAAGAGCCCGAAGAGCGCCCCGGCGCGCACATCGCCCCACGCCGGCTCGGCGGACGCCAGCGCCGGGCCGCGCAGCAGCTCGCGGATCAACACGACCAGGACGAGCGCCGAGACCCCCGACTCCATCCCGGACAGGAGCACGTTCGAGAAGCGCGGGAAGAGCAGCACGGCCACTCCGAGCAGCGCCGGCAAGAAACCGACACGCGCGCGCAGCAAGGCGCACAGTAGGCCGCCCGAGAGGCAGAAAATGACCACGACCCCGACCTGCGTCGTAGTGAGCAGCAGGGTCGTATCTCCGGACACGAGCCACGCGACCGGTACCAACGACCACAACCAAAGCGGCTGGAATCCGTTCGTCGGAGAGAGGGTGTCTGCCGTGAAGCCGTGGCCGGAGGCGACGTTGCGTGCGATTTCGAGGTAGTAGTACGCGTCGTCCTCGAAGCGTGGCCAAGCTGAAGCGGAGCCCTGCGTCAGCCAACCGGCGAGCCAAAGAGCGAAACATGTCGCGAGCAGGGCTGCGGCCGCGCGCAAGGCGAAGGCCGCGGTGCTCGGCCGCGGGCGCTGGGGCGTCGAATTCCCGGCGGCCATGGAAACCTCGCGCGGTGCGTGGGGCCATCGTATTGCCAAATTGTGTTAGAACGCGCCTCCGCGAGCGCTCGCGGCAGGCAGTGATTTGGAGAAGAGTCGCATGAGCAGCGCGTCCCCGGAGCAGCGCCGCTCGCGCCTGCGCGCCGGCTCGTCCTGGCTGCTCCTGCTCTTCTTTTGTGCGTGCGTGTTGACCGCGGTCGACACGTTCCTGATCGGGCGCTCCACGGGTCTGTTCAGCGGCGGCTTTCTCGTCATCGCGCCGCGCCGCAGCGCGCGCGATTTCACCGTGTATCTGCTCCAGTCGCTGGAGCTCGACGTGACCCTCGTGCTCGGGATCTGGCTGTTCGCGCTTCCGATCCTGCGGCGCACGCGGCTCGCCGCGCTGCAGACACTCGTCGCGGCCGCGCTGATCGCGCTCGCGCCCCCGCTCTGGTTCGTCTACGTCCGCTACCACCTGTCGCGCTATCTCGGCGAGGTGATGGATCCGAGCCTTTGGCTCGCGCTCGCCGGCGGTTCGCCGATCGAGTGGTTCGCGCAGGCCGAGTCGCAGCTCGTCCCGGTCGCGGCGACTCTGGGCGCGACCTTGGTCGCGGGCGTGCTCGTGGTGCGAGCGCTCCGCAACGGTGGCGCGCGCGTCCGGGGGTCGGTCGAGATTCCGGCGCTCGCGGCGATGGCGCTCGCGTTTGCCGGCGCGGCCGCGTTCTCCGCGTCGATCCTGCAGTCCGCGTGCGCAAAGGCCGGCGCGAGCTGCGAGGCGCTCGAGAGAAAAGCGTCGGGCACGGTGCTCGTGCCGTTCTTCGAGCGCGCGACCGACTTCGACTTCGACGGCTACGGCATGTTCTCGCCGCTGGCGGATCAAGCGCCCTTCGACGCCTCGCGTCACCCGTTCGCCCTCGACGTCCCCGGCGACGGCATCGACCAGAACGGCCTCGCGGGCGATCACCCGCTCGACTACCGCGCGCCGCCCGACGAGTTCGTCGAGCAGCCCGTGTTCCGGCGCAAACCCAACGTGCTCATGATCTTCCTCGAGGGCGTTCGCGCGGACATCCTCGGCACCGAGATGAACGGCGTGCCGGTCACTCCGTATCTCGAGAAGCTGATCGCCGACGGCGCGCGTTCCGAGCACGCGTACGCGAACTCGCCGTACACCGCGCGCTCGCGCGGGCAGCTGATGGGCGGGAGACTCGCGCCGTACAAGGGTCAATCGACGTTGGTCGACGACTTCCACGCGAACGGTTACGAGGTCGCGTGGATCTCGGGCCAGGACGAGTCATTCGGCGCGGAAGAGAGCGAGACGCTCGGGCTCGCACGGACCGACTTTCATTTCGACGCGCGCGAGGAAGCGGAGGACTCGATCGCGCGCTTCAGCACGACTGGCAGCCTGATGGTCTCGTGGAAGCGCGTGAACCGGCGCATCGGCATGTTCCTCGAGGCGCGCAAGCCCGACCGGCCGCTCTTCCTGTTCGTAAACTTCGGCGACACGCACTATCCCTACGACCATCGCGAGCTCGACGACATCCTCGGCGTGCCGCGGCTCGGCGTGCAGGAGATCCGCCCGGAGAACGCCGCCGGCGTGTACGCGACTTACGCCAATGCCACCGCGAACGTCGATCGCGCCATCGAGCAACTCGTGGCGATGTGGCGCGCCAAGGTCGGCGAGGACTTCGCGGTGGTCGTGACCTCCGACCACGGTGAGGCGCTGTTCGAGACGGGCGTGCTGGGCCACGGCCTGGCGCTCGATGCGACACAGACGCGTGTACCCCTGGTGGTGGTCGGGCTCGACGGCACCTGGCCGGAGCCGTTCGGGCTCACCGACATGCGCGCGGCGCTGCAGCACTCGCTCGCGGAAGCCGCGGGTGACGGGCCCGCGCGCGCACGCTTCGAGCCGGTGACGGGGCGGCACATCCTGCAGTACATGGCGGTCGTCGAGCGCCCGCGTCTCTTGTGTCTGCGCGGACTCGACAGCGAGCTGCGCTACGACGTCGACGAGCGGACTCCGCCGAGCGGCCCGGACTTCCGCACCCTGATCTGGTGGTGGGAGAGCTTGCAGCTCGGGAGCCCCCCGAGCGGCGGCTAGTCGCGGAAGCGCGCGCGCAGCGCCTCGGGAATCCGGGTCGGGCGCAGCGTCTTCGCATCGACGTACGCCCAAATCGTGACTGACTCGACCAGCAGCGCGCCGTCGGAGGCGCGCGTGAAGCGCGAGCGCCGCTCGCTCTTTGCGCCGCTCACCTTCTCGACCCAGGTCTCCTCGACGATCTCCTCGCCGGGCAGCGCCGGGCGGCGATAGTCGAGCTCGTGGCGGCGCACGATCCAGAGCGCGCCCTGCGCGCGCAGCGAGGCGAGATCGCCGCCGTGCAGCGCCACGTGCGCAGCCGCCAGCTCGCCGACGAACTGCAGCCAGCGCACGTTGTTCACGTGGCCGAGCTCGTCGATGTCTTCCGGCTCGACGACGCGCGTGCGCCGAAACACCTCGCCGGTCATTCGCCCTCTTGCAAGACCGCCGTACAGTAGTCGCGGTACGGCGACGGCGGCATCGCGCGCAGCGTGCGCTCGAGACCGGCCGAGTCGAGGAAGCCGCGCCGGAACGCGATCTCCTCGAGACACGCGATCTTCAGACCCTGCCGCTGCTCGATCGTGGCGATGAAGTTCGCCGCCTCGAGCAGGCTCTCGTGCGTGCCCGTGTCGAGCCACGCGATGCCGCGGCCGAGGCGCACTGCGCGCAGCGACTCGCTCTCGAGATATGCGCGGTTCAAGTCGGTGATCTCGAGCTCGCCCCGCGGCGACGGGCGGAGTGACTTCGTGCGCGCGACCACGGTCTCGTCGTACAGATAGATCCCGGGTACGGCGAGATTCGAGCGCGGCTGCTTCGGCTTCTCGACGAGTGAGACGACTTTGCCATCCTCGCCGAACTCGACCACGCCGTAGCGCTGTGGATCGCGCACGGGGTAGCCGAAGATCACCGCGCCCGAGCGGAACTCGCGCACGATCTCGTCCAGGCGCATGCGGCCGTAGAACAGGTTGTCGCCCAGGATCAGCGCGACCTTGTCGCCTGCCACGAAGCGCTCGCCGACGAGAAACGCCTGCGCGATGCCCTTCGGCTCGGGCTGAACCGCGTACGAGAGCTCGATGCCCCAGGCCGAGCCGTCACCCAGCAGTGACTGAAAGCGCGGAATGTCCAGCGGCGTCGAGACCAGCAGAATCTCGCGAATCTCCGCCAGCATCAGCGTCGCCAGGGGGTAGTAGATCATCGGCTTGTCGTACACCGGTTGGAGCTGCTTGCTCGCCACCTGCGTGATCGGGAACAGGCGCGTGCCTGCGCCGCCGGCGAGTACGATCCCCTTCATGCGCCCCCTCCGATTCGGCGCGGGAGGGTAGGTCGCATCAGGCCTTCACGCACTCGAGGATCAGATTGAAGCCGACGCGATTGAGTGGAAACGTGCTCGAGCGCGAGAGCAAGAGCTTCACGCGGCCGAGGCGCGGCAGGGGCAAGTGGTAGTCGTAGCCCGTGGCGCGCTCGACCTCGAAGCCCTTCGAGCGCAAGAGCCGAATGATCTCGAACGAGGTGTAGATGTGGACGTGAGTCGGATCCCAGGCCTTCCAGACCGCCTTGCGCCGGATCTTCTCGTTCCAGTAGTAGCCCGCCAACCCCTCGGGCGAGAGCCGATTCGGCGTCGACAGCAACAGCTTCCCGCCGGGAGCCAAGAGTCTGTGCAGTCGCTCGAGCAGTATCTCGCCGCGCGACTTGGGCATGTGCTCGATGATCTCGAGCGCGAGCGCGAATTGGTATTTCGCGGGCGGCAGGCGCGCCAAGACCTCGACGGCGTCGCCTTGGAGCGTTTCGGCGGCGAACCGGCCCGCGCTCGCGAGGTTCGCGGCGTCGGTGTCGATCGAGGTGGTCGCGAAGCCGCGCGCCGCGAGTAGCTTGGAGTAGAAGCCGGGCCCGCAGCCGACGTCGACGGCGAACTGGTCCCCGCCCCGCCCAGGGATCAGGGCCGAGAGAATCTCGACGCGTCCCGACTCGTACGCGCCCTCGTACTTCGAGAGCTCGAAGGGCGTGTGAGTGGCCTGGAAGTCCTCGTCGCCGTTCATGTGGGTCAGCGACTCAGCTTCTCGATCTCGTCGTCGCCGAGCCCCGCCTCGCGCAGGATGGCGGCGTTGTGCGCGCCGAGCTCGGGCGCGGGGCGATTCGCGGGCATCGAATGCGCAGACATGCGGAATGGCGGGCCGACGCTCTGGAACGCGCCGAGCTTCGGGTGAGTCACATTCGAGAAGTAACCCATCGCGCGGACCTGCGGGTCGTCGATCACTTCGTGCATGCGGCGCACGGGCGACCAGATGAGCGCATGGCGCGCGAGCTCCGCCTCCCACTCGGGCAGCGTGCGCTGGGCGAAGACGGCGTCGAGTCTCTCGACGAGCGCCCGCCCGTTTCGGTAACGCGCGATTGGGTCCGCGAAGCGCTCGTCCTTCTCGACTTCGTCGAGTGACAGCGCGCGACACACGTTTGGCCAGTAGCGCTGTGACTCGACCATGACGAGCATGAGCCAGCGGTCGTCCGCGGTCGGATACGAGTTCCACAGCGGGTTGCGCGGCGCGCGCCGGTCGTGCATCGGCGGACTCTGCCCCGTCGCGAGCACGTTGGCCATGTCGTTGCCCTGGATGTAGAGGCCGATCTGCAGGAGCGAGACTTCGATCGCCTGGCCCTCGCCGGTCCGGTCGCGCATGCGCAGCGCGGCGAGAATTCCAGCGACGAGCGACATGCCGGCCGCGTGATCGCCGACGCCGGGGCGCAAGAACGCCGGGATCGCGTCGGGCGCGCGGAACATGTCCATCATTCCGGTGCGCGCCCAGTATGCGGTGTAGTCGAACGCGGGCGCGTTCGCTTCGTCGCCGCGCACGCCGTAGCCGTTCAAGGTCGCGTGGATCAGCGCGGGCAGTTTGGCGCGCAGTGAGTCGGGGTCGAGGCCGTACTTCTTCTGGCGCGCGGGCAACAGGTTGGTGAGCACGACGTCCGCGCGCGCGATCACTCGCTGCAGCGCGTCGCGCGCCTCGGGGCGCGTCAGGTCGAGCGCGAGCGAGCGCTTGCCGCGGTTGTCCATCTCGAAGGGTGGCGCGCCGTCGAAGTCCGACTTGTAGCCGCCCATGTGCGGTTTCGTGTGGCGATAGAGCTCGCCCTCGGGGACCTCGACCTTGATCACCTCGGCGCCGAGATCGGCCAACAGCGCGCCGCACGACGGTGCCGCGACGAAGCTCGCGACCTCGACCACGCGGATGCCTTCGAGCGGAGCCGACATCGCGGGACCGTCCCACCCTAGCGCGCACCGTGTCAAGCAGCCGCGCGGAGTCTTTGCGAGCAAGCTCACGAAACACGCGACAGCCGAGCGAGGGCCGTCCCGAGCGAGGCCCGCAAGCGCCGCAGGCGCGCGCAGCGAGCCAAAGGCGAGCGAAGCTCAAATAAGCTATAACGCCGCCCATGGCCAAGAAGGGCGCGCGCGAGAAGATCAAGCTGGAGTCGAGCGCTGGGACGGGTTTTTTCTACAC
>JBGQIB010000081.1:0-20394 GCA_041498295.1 bacterium
AGCGCGGTCGCGATCACCGGCACGCCGCGCTCGACCAAGCGCGCGACGAGCGGCGCCGCCGCTTCGGCCTCGCCCACGCTCGCGGCGTGCACCCACACCGTTCCCGCGGGCATGCGCGGCAGCGGGCGCAGTCGCTCGAGCACCGACCCGATCGGCCCGAACAAGCCGAACAGCGTCGCGAGCAGCAGCAGCGGCGAGAGCAGCGCGAACAACGGAACGAGCAGGAGGTTATAGGCGACGATCAACCGCGCCTCACGAGCGCGAGCGCGAGGTCCGAGACCCGCTCCGCCGCGCCCGGCGGTCCGAGGCGTGCGACGGCGCGCGCGAGACCACGCTGCATCTCGGCGCGCGCCGCGGGGTCGCGCAAGAGCCGCGCCGCGAGTGACGCGATCGCGGCCGGGCGCGCCTGGTTCTGAATGCGCTCGGGCACCACGCCCTCGCCCGCGACCAGGTTGACCATGCAGCTCGACGACACCGTGGCGAGTCGGCGCGCAAGCTCGAACGTGACTCGGCTCGTACGGTGCGCGACGACGAGCGGCACGCCGAGGATCGCCGCCTCGATCGTGGCCGTGCCCGCCGCGCTGACGAGACAGGTCGACACCGCCATCGCCTCGTGCGAGCGGCCGCGCAGCACGCGCAGCCACTCGGGGACGTCGAAGCTTTCCGCGGAGAGCGTGGGCGCGACGATCAGCTGGACCTGCAGCTCGGGGATCGCGCTGCGCAGCAACGCCGCCGTCTCGCGCATCAGCGGCCAGTTGCGCTCCACTTCGTTGTGTCGGCTGCCGGGCAGAAGACCGAGCACCGGCCGCGCCGGGTCGAGACCGAGCGCGCGGGCGAGCTCGGAGCGGTCGCGTTCGTGCGCGAGCGGCGCGAGCCGGTCGATGAGCGGATGGCCGACGAACTCGGCGCGCACGCCGGCGGCGCGCAGAAACTGCGCTTCGAACGGGAAAATCACCGCCATCTGGTCGGTGCGGCGCGCGAGCTTGCGCACGCGGCCCGCGCGCCACGCCCAGACCTGGGGCGAGACGTAATACAGCACCGGAATGCCGTTGCGCTTCGTGACCGACGCGAGCGGCAGATTCAAATCGGGTGAGTCCACGAACACCGCGAGGTCCGGGCGTTCCGTGGTGAGCGCGCGACGCAATCGTGTGTAGGCGCCGAGCACGCGCGGCGCGCTGCCGAGCACCTCCACGAGCCCCGCGATCGCGATCTCCGACTGCGCGACCAGCGATCGGAAGCCGGCGGCCGCGAGCGCGCTCCCGCCCAGCCCGAACACGTCGAGCTCCGGGACGCGCTTGCGCAGCGCCTCTACGAAGGCCGCCGCGTGCATGTCTCCCGACGCGTCCGCGGTCGACAGGAAGAGCTTCACGCGTCGACTTCGATCGGCTCGATCGCTTCCTGGATGCGCAGCGCGAGATCGAGCGCGCGCATGCCGTCCTCGCCAGTGACTTCGGGCTCGGCGCGCGTGCGCACGCTCTCCGCGAACGCGCGGTCCTGCGCGAGCAAAGCGTCGGCCGCGTCGAACTCGAGCTTCTCCGCGACGATGCGCGGCGGCTGGGCGCCGCCGATCGCGCCCTCGCGGCGCACGAGCGTGATCTTGTTCTCGCCCAGGTCGAGTGACACGTATGCGTCCGACTGGAACAGGCGGACCTTGCGCAGGCGCTCCAGCGAGACGCGGCTCGCGGTGAGATTCACGACGCAGCCGCCGGCGAGCCTGAGGCGCGCATTCGCGATGTCCTCCGTCTTCGAGAGCACCGCCACGCCGACCGCCTCCACGCGCTCCGCGTCGGGGCCCGCGAGCTCCGCGACGATGTCGAGATCGTGGATCATGAGGTCGAGCACGACCGAGACGTCGGTCGCGCGCGCGGGATATGGGCCGATGCGGTGCGCCTCGATGAAGCGCGGCCGGCCGAGCGCGGGACGGATCGCGCGGAACGCGCGCGAGAAACGCTCGATGTGGCCGATCTGGAGGATGCGGCCGCGCGCGCGCGCGCGCTCGACCAGAAGCTTGGCCTCGGCGCGCGTCGTCGCGATCGGCTTCTCGACGAGACAGTCGACGCCGGCGTCGAGCAACAACGCCGCGACGCGCGCGTGCTCCGAGGTGTGCACCGCGACGATGGCCGCGTCCGCGAGCGCCGCGACGTCTTCGACGCGCTGAATGACCCGCGTGCCGAGCTTCTGCGAGACTTCCGCGGCGCGAACCGGATCGGTGTCACACACGCCGACGAACGTGAGCACGCCCGACAGCGAGAGCTGCGCCAGCTTCTCGGCGTGCAGCCGGCCCATGTGACCGACGCCGACGACCGCGATGCGCGGCGTGCTCATGCGTCCTCGGCTCCGAGACCGACGATCGCAATGCCGGCGCGCTGCGCGAGCGCCAGCGAGCGCTCCGGCTCGAGCACCAGCGTGCGCCCGACCTCGAGCCCGATCGCGCGCAGCTTGCACTCACTCGCGACCTCGAGCGTCGTCGGGCCGATCACAGGCACGTCGAAGCGCATGTCCTGGTCGCGCTTCGCGGCCTTCACCAGCACCGCCCCCGCGCCGAACTCCGCTGCGCGCCGCAGCATCCGATCCGTGCCCTCGAGCGCCTCGACAGCGAGCACGGTGCCCTGGCGCACGACGCACGCCTGACCGACGTCGTGCGGGCCGAGACTTTCGATCACGCGCAGGCCGAGCGCGAAGTCGGCGCGCAGCGCAGCGTCGGGCTCGCCCCCTGCGATCACACCGCGCCGTGTCATACGGCTCTCGAGGTAGCGCGTCGACTCGACCACGGGCAGCCCCTCCAGCGCGAGCTCGTCCGCGACGGCGCGCAGGATCGCGTCGTCGCCGCCGCCGCCGAGTCGGCCGAGCAGCGCGAGCGCGCGCGCGTCGGGCCGAAGCCGCGTCGGATCCGCGAGCAGCGCGCGCTTGCTCACCGCGCCCGCGAGGATCACCTCGCGCGAGCCGGCGCCGCGCAGGAATTCGATCAGCTTGGCGAGCTCGCCTGCGTTCAACCACGCGAATGCGCCGCTCGCTTCGCGCTCGATCGCGGGATCGGCGTTGTCTTCGATCGCCGCGATCGCGACGGAGAGCCCGCGCTCGCGCGCGGCGCGCGCGACCTCGAACGGCAGCGGCCCGCTGCCCGCGATCAGCCCGAGCACCACCGCCATGCGGCCGCGGCTACGCCAGCGCCGCGCTAGCGGCGCCGCGCGAAGCCGTGCTCCGACTTCTCGAGGAAAGCGACCATGCGCTCCGCTTCGGGCGAGCTCGGCAGCTCGGCGCGCACGCGCGTGAACGCGGCGCGCGCCTGCAGCCCGTCGCGGAAGATGATGCGGAACGCGCGCTCCACGTCGTCGATGCGCTCGGCTGGGATGCCGCGGCGTTCGAGGTTGATCCGGTTCATCTTGATCACGCGCGCGGGCCAGCCGTTCACGAGCGTGAACGGCGCCGCATCGTGAGTCAGCCCCGATAGACCGCCCACCATGACCGACTCGCCGACTCGCACGTGCTGCTGCACCGCGACGCCGCCGGCGAGATACACGAAGTCCTCGACGACCACGTGCCCCGCCAGCATCACGTTGTTCGCCATGATCACGTGACTGCCGATCATGCAGTCGTGCCCGATGTGCGCGTTCACGAGAATCAGGTTGTCGTCGCCGACGCGCGTGGTGCCGCCGCCCACGGCGGTGCCGGGATGGATCGTCACCTGCTCGCGGATCATGTTGCGCGCGCCGATCTCGAGGCGCGTCGGCTCGCCCTTGTGCTTCACGTCCTGCGGCACCTCGCCGAGCGCCGCGAACGGAAAGATCTGAGTCTCGCGACCCACTTCTGTGTGACCCGAGACGACGGAGTGTGAGCGCAGCGAGACACCCTCTCCCAGGCGCACGTTCGGACCGACGACGCAGAACGGGCCGATCTCGACGCCGTCCGCGAGCTCCGCGCCGGGATCGACGATCGCGCTCGGATGGATTCGCTTCATGGCTACCCTCCTGTCTTCGACACGAACGCGGCGAGCAGCACGGCCTCCGCCACGATCTCCCCGCCGACGCTGGCCTTCGCCTCGATCTTGACCAGCTTCGAGCGCGCCGCGAGCGTTCGCGCCTCGAGGTGGAGCACGTCCCCGGGAACGACCTGGCGGCGGAAGCGCGCGCCGTCCACGCCCGCGAGCACCGACAGCTTCTGGCGCATCGTCTCCGACGAGACCACCGCCCAGATCGCGGCAGCCTGCGCCATCGCCTCGATGATCAACACGCCGGGAAAGATCGGCCGGCCGGGAAAGTGACCCACGAGCGCGGGCTCGCTCGCCGACACGAGTTTCTCCGCGCGCACGTAGTTCTCGCCCAGCTCCAGCACCCGATCGATCATCAGCATCGGGTGGCGATGCGGAAGCAGTTCGAGAATGCGCTCGCTGCCGAAGGGCGCCTTCTCCAAGTCAGTTCCCGTTCAGCCGCTTGATCACGAGATCGGTGACGTCGAGCGCGTCCGGCGCGAAGAGCACGCCGGGAGTCGAGCGGTCGAGGATCAAGTCGAACGACTTCTCCTTGCCGATCGCGGTCACGACTTCTTCGAGCTTCTTGGCGATCGGCGAGAGCAGCTTCTGCTGCGCGACCACCAGCTCGTCCTTGGCCGCCTGCACGTCGCGCTCCAGATCGCGCCCGCAGCGCTGATACTCGATCGCCTTCTCCTGCAGCGCCTCGTCCGACATCACGAACTTCTGTGACTCGGTGTCTTCCTGGATCTTCTTGCACGCGTTCGAGCGCGGCTCGAGCTCCTTCTTCTTCTTGTCCTGGAGCTGCGTGAGCGTCTTCTCCGCTTCCTTGCCCTTGTCGCTCGAGATCAGGGCGCGCTGGCGATCGACCAGAGCCAGCTTGAAGTCGGCAGCGGCGGGCAGCGCAGGGACGAAGAGAGCGAGCGCCAAGCCAAGACGCAGGCCGGCGCGTCGAGTGAGGCAATGCATGAAGTCTCCTTTTGTGGGCTACACCGTGCCGTTTCGCGGCGCGGAGCGAAAGGCGAGCGGCGCTAGTACTGCTGACCGCCGAGCGAGAACTCGAACACGGAGCTCTGCTCGGTCGAGAGCGGGTCGATCGGGAATCCGAGAATGACCATGATCGGCCCGAACGGGCTGAACCACTGAATGCCCGCGCCGGTGCCGAAGCGGAACTGGAGCGGGTTGATGAAGTCGTTCTCGGCGAACGCGTTGCCCATGTCGAGAAACACGACGCCAGACAGTCCCATCTCTTCCGAGATCGGAAAGTCCAGCTCGAGATTGACGAGCATCATCGAGTTGCCGCCGATGATGTCGGTGGCGTTGAGGTTCTCGAAGTCCTTGATTTCCTTGTCCGTGATGTCGTTGCAGATGTTGCTGCCCTTGCACTGACCCGCGTTCAACCCGGAGGGCTCGCGGCCGAAGGGCGTGAAGGTGACGCCGCCCTTCCCGTCCGGAGTCTGCGTCAGGATCGTGCGCCGCGGACCCAGCGAGCGCTGCTTGAAGCCGCGCACCTGGAACGCGCCGATGCCGCCGAGGAAGTAGCGCTCGGTGAGCGGCAGCTGCAGGTCCGAGTCGATCTGCGCCAGATATCCGACTTGGTTCGGCAGTGGCGGGCAGGTCGCGAGATTGCCGCCGGCGCAGTTCGGCAGGTTGAAGTCGGCGACCGTGTTCCAGGGCATCACGTAGCCGACGCGCGAGTTGAACACGAACGTCGACTCGAAGCCGAGCCAGCGCTTCAGCGGATAGAACTGAGTCGTGCGCGCCTCCAGACGCATGAACTTCGAGAAGCCGCCGAGCCCGGCGATTTCGAGCGCGAGCCCCGAGACACTGCCGCTCTTCGGAAAGCGCAGGTCGTCGCGCGTGTCGCGGCGCCACGACATCGTGACCAGCGAGCTCGTCGTCTTGCCCTGGAACTCCTCGCGCTCCTGAAGCGTCGCGGCCTGGAATGACTGGAAGCCCGTGATCTCTCGTCTCGAGAATGCGTAGCCCGTCGTCTGATACGTGTACGACTCGTCGAGCGGGTACGATAGGCTCAAGCTCCCGCCGCTGAGCTTCTCCGAGAAGTCGGTGTATTGGCTCGTGGCGTTCTGCCCGGTGAGCGCGAGGCTCGACGACGTGCCGAAGACGTACGGCTCGACGAAGCGCACGTAGTAGCTCTGGTTGATCGAGCCGAGATCGACGCCGGCCGAGAGCGAGCGGCCCGTGCCGAACAGATTGTCCTGGCGCACGGAGCCCGAGACGACGAAGCCGTCGACCGAGCCGAAGCCCGCACCAAAGCTGAAGCTGCCCGTTGGGTGCTCGACCAGGTCGACCGCCATCGCGACCCGGTGCGGCTCGTCGGACGGCTTCGCCGCGATCTCGACTTCCTCGAAGTAACCGAGCCTCTGCACGCGCGCCTTGCTGCGCGCGATCGCGGCCGCCGAGTACATGTCGCCCTCGGCGATCGAGAGCTCGCGACGCACGACGGTGTCGGCCGTGCGCGTGTTGCCGTGCAGGTCGATGCCGTCGACGAAGTAGAGCTCGCCTTTCTTGACCTCGAAGTTGCACGCGACCGTGAGCTTCTCGGGATCGACCTGCGTGATGGGATTCACCGAGGCGTCGTAGAAGCCGCGATCGCCGTAGAAGGCGCGCAGCCGGTCCACGTCGCCGGTGAGCTTCGAGCGGCTGAAGACCTCGCCGGGCTTCTGCTGGATCAGCTCGAGCAGCTTGTCGCGGTCCATGGTCTCGTCGCCGAGCACGTCGATCGTGCCGACGCGGTACTGCGCGCCCTCCGAGATGTCGACCGCGACCGTGATGCCGTCGTCGGTGACCGAGACCTGCGGCTCGCCGACCTGTACGCGGATGTACCCCTTGTCCATGTACATGCGCTGGATCTTGTCGAGGTCCTGGTAGAAGAGCGGCTCGGCGTAGAGGCCGGAGTTGTCCCACATCTGTGTCACCCACGACGTGATCGTCCAGACCTTGGTCTGCATCGCGCTGCGCAGCTCGCGCTCCGTGAACGCCTGATTCCCGTGGAAGTCCACCGCGCGGAGCTTCAGCTTCTTGCCCTCGGCGACGTCGAAGTTCACGCCGACCGAGCCCTCGCCCTGCGGCTCGAGCGTGTAAGTCACCTTCGCTTGGTAGTAACCCTTGGCCTGATACTGCGCTTCGATGCGCGCCTTGTTCTCGAGGAGCAGCGGATAGTCGACCGTGGAGCCGACGGTGATGGTCAGTTTCTCCTTGATGTCGTCCGACGCGATCGCCTCGTTGCCCGAGATGCTGACCTGGCGAATCACGGGATTCTCGAGCACGGCGTACGTGACGATCGCGCCGCCGCCGGGCGCGCGCTCGAGCTCGACGCGCACGTCGTGGAAGAAGCCGAGCGCGTAGATGCGCTTCACGTCCTCCGCGAGCCGCTTCTCCGAGACCTTCTCGCCGACCTTGGTGCTGACGACCGCCTTCACCGCGTCCGCCTCGATGCGCCGGTTGCCCGAGACACGCACCTCCTCGACCAGCGCGCCGACGCCGGGTGTGCCGAGCTCCTCCACGGGCGCCTCGGCGCCGGTGGTCGCGCCGAGGTCGATGGGCCCGGGATCCTGCGCGAACGCGCTGCCGGCGAGCGCGAGCGCGCACGCCACGAGCGCGGCGACACGAAATCGTGTCACCAGCCCGTCCCTGCGGGACGCGAGCGGTTCTCGGGGCGGAGTTGGAACATCTTTAGCTGGGGCGCCCACTTCCGAGGGGCGCCGCAGTGTACCCGAGCGCGACCCGGGGAGGCATCCGCTAGGACTCGAGCCTGCCCTCGACCAGATAGCGCTTCTTGGCCAGGCGGTTTGCGAGCTTTTCGTTGTGCGTGACGAGCACGAGCGCAGTCTGAGCCTGCGCGTTCATGCGCAGGAACAGATCCACGACGTCGTCCGCCGTATGCGGGTCGAGGTTGCCGGTCGGCTCGTCCGCGAGCACGACCGCGGGACCCTGCACGAGCGCGCGCGCGATCGCGACGCGCTGGCGCTCGCCGCCCGAGAGCTTGCCCGGTCCGTGATTAAGGCGGTGTGAGAGTCCCACCTGGTCGAGGATCGCGCGCGCGCGCTCGCGCGCCTCGCGCTTCGCCATGCCGCCCAGCAGGCACGGCATCATCACGTTCTCGAGCGCGTCGAACTCCGGCAGCAAGTGGTGCGACTGGAACACGAAGCCGAGTGAGCGATTGCGGAACGCCGCGACCTCGTTCGGCGCGAGCGTGTACAGGTCGCGGCCGCCGAAGCGCACCTCGCCCGCCGTCGGCCGTTCGAGGCCGCCGAGGATGTGCAACAAGGTCGACTTGCCGGCGCCCGAGACGCCCAGTACCGCGAGTGACTCGCCGGGACGCAGCAGCAGATTCACGCCGGCGAGCACCTCGATCGTCTCGTCGCCGAGTACGAAGCGCTTCACGACGCCGACGGCCTCGAGCTCACTCATAGCGGAGCGCCTCCGCGGGATCGAGGCGCGACGCCTGCCACGAGGGCAACAGCGTCGCGCCGATCGAGAGCACCATCGCGATCAGCGAAATGAGCCCGAGCTGCAGCGGCTCGACCGCGTGCGGTAGGCGCTGGAGCTGGTAGACGTTCGCCGGCAGGACGTCGAAGCCGAACGTGCGCTCCACCACGCTCTGGATCACGTCGAGATTCCACGTGATCACGAGCCCCATGCCGATCCCGAGCGCGAGCCCGACGATCCCGATCAGGAATCCCTCGATCGCGAATACGCGCAGGATCCCGTCGTCGGCGCAGCCCATCGTCTTCAGGATCGCGATGTCCTGTGACTTCTCCATGATCATCATGATGAGCGTCGCCACGATGATGAAACCGGCGACGACCATGATGAAGCTGAGCAGCACGAACATCATCACTCGCTCGGTCTTCAGCGCTTGGAAGAAGCCGGGGAAATAGTCCTTCCAGTCACGCGTGTAGTAGATGCCGTTCGCGTCGAGCGCGCTCTCCACCTCGTGCGCGATCGCGCGCGAGCGGTACGGGTCGACGGTGCGCACCTCGACGCCCTGCGCGACGTCGCCGAGCTTCATGAACTTCTGCGCGCCCGCCAGGCTCGCGTACACGAAGCTCTCGTCGAACTGGAAGAAGTCCGAACGGAACACGCCGGCGACTCGGAAGCGCTCGAGCCGCGGCGCGGGACCCAGCGGCGTCGGCTGGCCGCCCATCGGCGAGATCAGCACGAGTGCATCGCCGACGCGCAGCAGAAAGCGGTTCGCGATCTCCGCGCCCACGATCAGCCCGGGCAGGCGCGCGATCTCGTCGCCGCGCGGATCCGGATCGAGGTCCGCGAGTGAGCCGGCGCGAATCGTCTGCACGAGCTGCGTCGCTTCGGCGACGGAGTCGGCATCGACGCCCTTCAGCATGATCGCCTGCAGGGCTCCCTCGTGACCGCGCAGGATGGCGTCGGTGGCGAGATACGGCGTCGCGCCGAGGACGCCCGGCATCTCGCGCACCTGCTCCGTGAGCTCGCGATAGTGCTCGATGTCGCCCGCGCGCGACATCACCGAGAAGTGGGCACGCGCGCCGATCACTTTCTCTTCCCACATCGACGAGAAGCCGTTCATCACCGACAGCACGACGGTGATCACGGCGACGCCGAGCGCGACGCCGACGACGCAGATGACCGAGATGACCGAGATGAACGTCTGGCGGCGCCGCGCGACGAGATAGCGCAGCCCGACGAACCACTCGACCGGCTTCGCGCGGCGGTGCTCGACCAAACCGGCGAGCACGAGCGGCCAGAGGCCCAGCGCGCTGACCATCACGATGAGCGCGGCCACGAGAGACGCGCCCTGACCCACGCCACTCAGTGCGGGAAGTGAGAGTGAGATGACGAACAGAAGTCCGCACAGCAGCAGGCTGCCGCCCACCCCCAGCGCGAGCGCTCTGCGCAGCGCGGGAAGCCGATTCACGAGCACCACGACCGCCCAGGCGACGAGCGCGCACACCCCCTGCGCAGCCGGCGGCCACCACCAAATCGTCGCGTGGAACGCGAGCGCCAGGGCCGCGACTACCGCGCTCGACAGGACGATCGCCGGCAACCCGCTGCGCGGCGAGGTCACGAAGCGCAGGAAGTGACCGAGGATCAGCGCCGCGGAGCCGGAGAAGAACAGGAACATCGCCCCGAAGCCCAGCGCGATCAGCGCCACCAGGCTCGCGGAGACGAAGCCGAGACCGCGCGTGAGGATCTCAAGCATCGCGCGGCCGCAGGTGCGGGAAGAGCTTCACCTCGCGCAAGTGACTCGCGCCGGTGAGCATCATCGCCAGGCGCCCGACCCCGAGCCCCATCCCGCCGGTCGGGGGCATGCCGTGCTCGAGCGCGCGCAGGAAGTCCTCGTCGAGCGGCTGCGCCTCGAGGTCGCCGCGCCGGCTGGCCTCGGCCTGCTCCAGGAAGCGGACCCGCTGGTCGTCGGGGTCGTTCAGCTCGCTGAAGGCGTTGCAGAGCTCCATGCCGCCCATGAAGCCCTCGAAGCGCTCGACCATGTGCGCTCGGGCGGGGTCGCGTTTGGCGAGCGGCGAGAGCGCCGCCGGATAATCGACGACGAACGTCGGCGACACGAGCGCCGGCTCGACCGTTTCGGAGAAGACTGCGTCCACCAGACCCGCCCAGCTGTTGACCGCTTGGGGATCGACGTTCGCCACGCGCGCCTGCTTCACCGCGGCGCGCAGTGAGTCGAGATCCGGCGCGCGCTCGATGTCGATGCCCGAGGCCTCGCGGATCAGCTCCGTCATGCTGCGCCGGGGCCACGGCTGGGAGAGGTCGATCTTCACGCCATCGCGCTCGACCGTGGGCGTGCCCAGCGCGCGCTCCGCCGCGAAGCCGACCATGCCCTCCACCAGCTCCATCATGTCGTGGTAGTCGGCGTAGGCTTGGTAGACCTCGAGCATGGTGAACTCGGGATTGTGTTTGCGGTCGACGCCCTCGTTGCGGAAGTCGCGGCCGATCTCGTACACGCGGTCGAAGCCGCCCACGATCAGCCGTTTCAGGTACAGCTCGAAGGAGATGCGCAGAAAGAGCTGTTGGTCGTAGGTGTTGTGCAGCGTCGTGAAGGGGCGCGCGTTCGCGCCGCCGTAGATCGGCTGCAGGATCGGCGTCTCGACCTCGAGGAAGCCGCGCTGGTCGAGATATTCGCGCATCGCGCTGATCATGCGCGAGCGGATCACGAACCCGCGGCGTGACTCGGGGTTCGTGAGCACGTCGAGATAGCGCTGCCGGTAGCGCGCCTCGACGTCCTGCAGGCCGTGCCACTTCTCGGGTAAAGGCCGAAACGCCTTGGCGAGAAAGCCGAGCTCGCGCGCCTCGAGCGACAGCTCGCCCTTCTTCGTGCGCACGAGCTTCCCGCGCGCGAAGACGAAGTCGCCGACTTCGTAACTCTGGAACTGCTCCCAGCGCGCCGGCTCGAGCAGGTCTTGGCGCAGCCAGAGCTGCAGGCGCTCGCCGTCGCCTTGCACGGTCGCGAAGGCCATCTTGCCGAACGCGCGCAGCGCGATGATTCTGCCCGCGACGCAAAACGTGTCTTCGACGCCCTCGAGCGCCGCCGCATCCGCGGTTCCGAAGCGCGCCAGGATCTCCGCGATCGGTGTGCGATCGCGCGGCACGCGCGCCGGAAACAAATCGACGCCACGCGCGCGCAAGAGCTCCGCGCTCGCGCGTCGCGCCGCGAGTATCTCCGCTTCCGTCGCCAAACCTACTTCCCCCCCGAGAGCAAGAACGCGCGCATGAACGGGTCGAGATCGCCGTCGAGAACGCCGCTCGCGTTGCCGGCCTCGACGTCGGTGCGGTGGTCCTTCACGCGCTGCGACGGATGCAGCGTGTAGGAGCGGATCTGACTGCCGAAGTCGATCTTCTTCCGCTCGCCGCCGATCCGCTCGATCTCGGCCTCGTGCTCGAGCCGCGCCTTCTCGTAGAGCCTCGCGCGCAGGATCTTCATCGCCTGCGCCTTGTTCTTGTGCTGACTGCGCTCGTTCTGACACTGCACGACGATGCCCGACGGCAGATGGGTGAGTCGCACCGCCGAATCCGTCTTGTTCACGTGCTGACCGCCCGCGCCGCCGGCGCGATAGGTGTCGATGCGCAGGTCCTTCTCGTCGAGATCGACCTCGATGTCGTCGCCGATGTCCGGGAGCATCGAGAGCGACGCGAAGCTCGTGTGTCTGCGCTTCTGCGCGTCGAATGGGGAGATCCGGACCAATCGGTGTATGCCGATCTCGCTGCGCAGCCGCCCGTAGGCGTACTGGCCCTTCACCGTGAACGTGACTCCCTTGATGCCCGCCTCTTCGCCGGCCTGGATGTCGACCACCTCGACCGCGTAGCCGTGGCGCTCGCACCAGCGCAGATACATGCGCATGAGCATCTCGGCCCAGTCCTGTGACTCGGTCCCGCCGGCGCCGGCGTTGATCGAGACGATCGCGTCCATGGCGTCGTGCTCGCCCGACAGCATGCGCGAGAGCTCGGCTTCCTCGAGCTTGGCGCGCAGCCCGCCCTGCTGGCGCTCGAGGTCCGCGAGCACCGCGACGGCCTCTTGCTGAGTCGACATCGCGACCAGCTCGTGCGTGTCCTCGAGGTCGCGCAGCTGCTGCTCGGTCTCGGCGTAGAACGCCACGCTGCGCTCTAGCTCGCGCTGCTCGCGCAGCGTCCGCTCCGCGCGCTCGCGATCGCTCCACAGCTCGGGATCAGCGGCGCGCTGCTGCAGCTCCTCGAGCTTCGCCTGCTTCGCCGCGACGTCAAAGAACCCTCCGCAGCTCCGCGAATCGCTCGCGAAACTGGGGCAGCTCGTCGCGCAGCTCGCGCAGCCTAGCGCCGGCGTCTTCCGACAACGGCTCTCCCTCCCATGGCGACGAGCAGGGCGGCGCTCGCGTACAGCGGCCAGTCACCCACGCGCGTGTAGAGGGTCGCGCTCGCGCGCGCGGGCGGCACGTCGACCACGAGCGCGCGTCGCTCGAAGATCGGCGTCTCCTCCAGCACGGCTCCGCTCGCATCGATCAAGGCGCTCACCCCTGTGTTCGCATCGCGCAGCATCGGCAGCCCGTGTTCCGCCGAGCGCAGCTGAGCGATGGCCAGAAACTGATGAGGCGCGCTCGACCGCCCGTACCACGCGTCGTTGGTCGTGTTGAGCAAGAGGCGCGCGCCGTCGCGCACTGCCCTCCTCACCACGCCGGGATAGACGACTTCATAACAAATGAGCACTGCGGGAGCATGCTCGGCGCCGACCCGTCCGAGCCCGCGGAGGCGGCGCAACCCACTGCCGGGAGTGAGATCGCCCACCTCCGCCAAGCCGGAGGCAACCGCCTGCAGCGAGCCGAACAGGGTGCGCAGCGGGACGTACTCGCCGAACGGCACGAGCACGGTTTTGTCGTGGCGGTCGCCGAGGCCCTGCTCGGGCGAGATCACGAACACGCTGTTGTGGAGCAGCGGCATCCGCTGGCCCGGCACGAGCGTGAGCCCGAGCGCGCCGATCAAGAGCGGCACATGGCTCTCGCGCGAGAGCGCGAGCAGCGGGTCGCGGAACGCGAGCTGCGACTCGGCC
The DNA here is from genome assembly GCA_041498295.1 of bacterium. Lineage (GTDB taxonomy): Bacteria > Myxococcota_A > UBA9160 > SZUA-336 > SZUA-336 > VGRW01. The sequence continues at coordinate 13,500 of JBGQIB010000081.1, forward strand.
AGAAACGGATATCTCGGCTCCTGCTCGGGGGTCAGAAGGAAGCCGGGGAAACCGGCCTCGGGCCACAGGATGAGATCCGGGTGCTGCTCGAGCGCCGCTCGCGTCAGCTCGAGCTGGACCTGGAAGTTCTGCGCCTCGAACGCGGGATCCCACTTCTCGCTCTGCGAAATGTTCCCCTGGATCATCGCCACGCGCGCCGGCGGCGACACCGCGAGCGCGCCGGGCAGCGCGAGCCAGCCGAGCGCGTGCAGGCCAACTGCGACCCCGAGCGCGGCGGCGATGCGTCGCTCCGCGATCAAGATGCCAGCGAGCGCGAACGCGAACGAGAGCCCGTATACACCCGTCAGTGACGCGAGCCCGCGCAGCGGCGCGTCGGCGTGCGCGGCATAGCCGAGGAACGCCCAAGGGAACGCCGCGACCGACTCGAGCGCGCGCACTCGGTCGGCCAGGATCCAGGCCGCGGGTAGGAGCAGCGGCGCAGCGCGGCCCGCGTAGGGCGCGAGCGCGGCCGCGAGTGCCGCGCCCGTCGCGGCGCAGAGCGCGCAGTAGGCCGCGACCGTGGCCGTGCCCGCGACGCCGGCGGCCGCGGGCGCGCGTCCGTAGACGGTGATCACGATGAACAGCCACCAGAACACAGCCGCGTAGCCGAGCCAGGCCGCGAGAAAGGTGCGTCGGAAGGCGACGCGCGCCGGCTGCCCGCGAATCAAGAGCCACAGCGGCGCGAACGCGAACCAAGCCGCGACCGCCCCGACGTCGAAGCGCACGTCGCCCGCGCGGAACGCGAACGAGAGCGCGAACAAGGCCGCGAAGGCGAGCGACAGCCAGACGCGAGTCATCCGAGTCACTCGAGCTCCCTGAGCGCAGGCGGCCGAGCGAGCGGCCGCCCGTGAGCTCGGCCCGCAAGCGGCGCAGCCGCGCGCAGCGAGGCGAAGACGAGCGAAGGCGATCGGGCGCGGCCGCAAGCGACGTAGCCGCGCGCAGTGAGGCGAAGCCGAACGAAGTCGATCGGAGTCACTCGAACCTGGCGAGTTCCCAGGCGAGATGGCGCTCGAGCGCGCGCATGCGCGCGCGATCACTGCGCCGCAGGTGATCGAGGCCGTGCAGGTGCAGACAGCCGTGAATCAACAGCGTGCGCAGCTCGCGCTGAAGCGGAATGCCGCGCCGCGCCGCCTGACGCTTCGCCGTGTCGACGGAGATCACGACGTCGCCGAGACACTTCTCGTCGCCGCGGCCCCGGCCCTCGCGCTGCGAGAACGCCAGCACGTCGGTCGAGCGCGGGCGCCGGCCGTAGGCGCCGGCCAAGCGCGCGATCTCCGCGTCGTCGACCAGACTCAGCGAGAGCTCGGCGTCAGTCGAGCCCAAGGCGCCTAAGATCGTCCTCGCGCTTCTCGCGAGCGCCGTCCGGTCGACCTCCGGGGCGCGTGTCGCCGCGTTCAGAAGCACCCTCATCGGCCCCTTCCTCGACTCGCCGGCCGAGCGCGTCGGTGGTCTCGGGATAGTCGATGCGCTCGTGCCGAATCGCGGAGAGCGTGTCGATGAAGCTGCGCGCGATCGCATGCAGATCGCGCAGCGTGAGATTGCACTCGTCGAGCTGGCCGTCGCGAAAGTAGTTGTTGATGATGCGCTGGACAAGCTGCTGCACGCGCGCCGGGCTCGTGTCGACCAATGTGCGCGACGCCGCTTCGACCGAGTCGGCGAGCATCAGGATTCCGGCCTCGCGCGTCTGAGGTTTGGGGCCGGGATAGCGGTAGTCGTGCTCCGCGATCAAGTCGCCCTTCTCGGGGTCGGCGTTCTCCTTCGCCTTCTCGTAGAAGAAGCGGATCACGCTGGTGCCGTGGTGCTCCATGATCCCGCGCAGGATCGGCAGCGCGAGATTGTGCTTCTCCGCGAGCTCTACGCCATCCTTCACGTGCGCCTGGATGATGCGGGCCGACATCGAAGGCGACAGCTTTTCGTGTCGATTCTCGCCCTGCGTGATCGTGAGGTTCTCCACGAAGAACTGCGGGCGGCGCATCTTGCCGATGTCGTGATAGTAGCCTGCCACCTTCGCGAGCAACGCGTTCGCGCCGATCGCCTCGGCCGCCTTCTCCGCCAGATGCCCGACCATCATGCTGTGGTGGTAGGTGCCGGGCGCGCGCAGCTCGAGCTCGCGCAGCACCGACTGCTCGCGGTTCGCGAGCTCGAGCAGCTTCACGTCGGTGGTGTACGAGAAGACCGACTCGATCACGGGCGCGAGGCCCGAGACGAGAATCCCGCACAGCGCCCCGCAGGCCATCGCGAGCACCAGCGCCAGCGCTCCCGCGAGCAGCGAGAAGTGATTCCCGAGCAGAAGCAGCGCGAGCGCGACGATCCCGTTCGCGATGCCCACGCGCAGCCCCGCGCGCATCAGCGTTCCGCGCTGCATCACGCGCGCCGCGCCGAGCGCGGCCGTGAGTGAGCCGGCAAGCGCGTAGAACGTGAAGCCGAGATCGCCGCGCACCTGCATCCCCGCGATGAGCGAGGCGAGCGCGGCGAACAGCGCGGCCGTCTCCGCACTCTGCACCATGCGCACGAGCATCGTCGCCGCGGCCACGGGAATCACGAACTGCAGTACGCCGGGCCACTCGTCGACGAGCGGTTGCAGCCGCCGGCTCTCGCCCGCCGCGTCGATCAGGAACAGCGCCATCGAAGTGCCGAGCGCCGTTCCGACCAACACGGTCAGCAGGAACCACGCGTCGCGATTGCGGCGCGGGAAGCGCTGCAGGCTGGCGACGCCGAAGCGCCAAATGACGCTCATCAAGAAGAACAGCAGGAGCGCCACGCCGGCAAACACCGCGAGCCGCGACAGCGCGCTCTGCTGCGCGCGGATCCCGTCCAGGATCAGCAGGTGGCGGTCGGTGATCGGATCGCCGTCGCGCACGATGATCTCGCCCTTGCGCAGCGAGATGGTCGCCTCTTTGACGTTGCCCTCGGCGGCTTTGCGCCGCTCGTCGGTCGCGCGCAGGTTGAAGTTCAGGTTCGGGCGAATCAGCGCGCGCGCCAGCGGTATGAGCGCGGCGCGCTGTGCGGCCGACGCCCTCGTGAGCAGATCCGCCGCGTTGCGCTCGACCTGGGCGCGCGCGGACTCAGTCGTGAGCACGTGCGGATTCGGCTTCAGCGCTCGCTCGTTCGCCGAGCCGAGATCGCGCACCAGCACGGAGCGCGCCTCGACCTGGTGCTCGAAGTCCTCGGCGTCGTCGACGATCATGCGCCCGGCCGTGCTCTCGACCAGCTGCAGCACCAGGCGCTCGTCCTCCGCCGAGAAGCCGGTCTTCTCCAGGTGCGCGAGCGACGCGTCGGGGACCTGCACGTCCGGCCCGAGCGCCTCGCGGAACGCGCTCGCGGGGGTATGCACGACGGTGTCGGGTGGCGGAGGCGGCGCGCCGCGCTTCGGCGGCCCGGCGGCGCGAACCGTGCGCGCAGCGGAGAACGCGGCCGCGACGCTCTCGCGCAAGAGCGCGGGGCGGCGGTCGTCGAAGTCGTAGATCACCGGCGCCGAGTCACTCGCGTCGCGGCGCAGTCTCTCGGTCGCGAGCGGATCGACGAGGGTCAGCGCGAACGGCGCCTTCTCGTCGTGGTCCGCGATGTCGCCCGCTTCGGGCATGCCGACCGCCAGCCCGCCGACGGGCGCCGGCAAAATCTCGAGCGTGAGCAACGCGGAGAGCGCGAGACTCGCCGCGAGCGCGCCCGCGACCAGGCTCCAACCGCCGGCGCGCTGCTCTTCCTGCGCGCCGGCCGACTTCGCGGGGCCACGCCAGGCCTTCGCTTCCTGTTTCGGCACGCGCGACCCCCCTGGCCTCAGCGGTCGCCGTCGTAGCGGTCGTAGGCGCGAATCACTTCCTGCACGAGCGGGTGACGTACGACGTCCTTCTCGGTGAAGTGCACGAACGCGATGCCGGGCACGTCCGCGAGGACCTTCTTCGCCTCGATCAAGCCCGACGTCGTTCCGCGCGGCAGATCGATCTGCGTGACGTCGCCGTTGATCACGGCCTTCGAGTCGAAGCCCATGCGCGTCAGGAACATGCGCATCTGCTCCGACGTCGTGTTCTGCGCCTCGTCGAGGACGATGAACGCGTCGTTCAGGGTGCGGCCGCGCATGAACGCGAGCGGCGCGATCTCGATCACGCCGCGCTCCATGCGCCGAGACACTTCCTCGCCGTGCAGCATGTCGTGCAGCGCGTCCGTGAGCGGTCGCAGATACGGATCGATCTTCTCGAACAGCGAGCCGGGCAGGAAACCGAGCTTCTCGCCCGCCTCGACGGCCGGGCGAGTCAGGATGATGCGGCCGACCTCGCGGCGCAGCAGCGCCTGCACGGCCATCGCCATCGCGAGATAGGTCTTGCCCGTGCCCGCGGGGCCGATGCCGAACGTGAGCGCCGACTCTCGGATCGTGTCGAGATACAGCCGCTGGGTCTCGGTGCGCGGCAGGATTCGCTTGTGTCTGCCGACCTCGACGGAGGCGCCGGAGACGAGCGCGTTCACCGCCTGCGACGGCCCGTCCTCGGCCATGTGCACCATCTGGCGCACGTCGGATTCTTCGACGGGCGCGCCCGCGGCGGCCAGGTCGTACAAATCGCGGATCACCCGCTTGGCGAGCTTCGACTCGAGGATCGGTCCCGAGACGCGCACGCGGTTGCCGCGCGCCGAGATGCGGACGCCGATCAGCTGCTCGAGCTTGCGCAGGTTGCGATCGTTCTGTCCGTAGACGATCTGGGCCAGCGCGTTGTCCTCAAGAACTAACGGATCTTCGTCAGCCAACGATCCTCCCTTAGGGGCTTCCGGGCTTAGGGGCGAATGCGCCACAGACGATAGCCGTCGGGCGAGCGGGCGTAACTGTATCGGTCGACCGGAACCGCCGCCAAGAGCGCGCCCGAGTCGCGCAGAGCGTCGAGCGAATCGGGATACTCGCCGCTCGCCCAGCGATGCGCTTCAAGCGCGGCCTGCAGCCGTTCGGTCGCCGCGCCTTCGCGCAGCTCCGCGACGGGATCGCTGGGCAGCGGTCGGCCGGGATGCACGGGCGGCTTCGCGAGAAACAGCGCGACCGCGAGCGCCGCGGAAACCACCAGCAGCGCGATCGCGCTGATCGGAGGCCGGTCGCTCTGCCGCTGCGGCTTGTCCTCGGGCTCGTCCTCTGTCTCCTCCTCGGGACGGAGCGCGCCGTTGCGAATCAGCGCGACCAAACCGCGCGCACCCTCGAACGTGCCCAGCCGTGAGAGGTCGATCACGCGGCGCGCGGCGAGGCGGCCGTTGGCGATGGTGAAGAGCCGCTCGAGGTCGGCTCCGGAAAGCCCCGAGCTGGCTTCGATCGAAGCGCGCTTCGAGCGGAAGCCCTCGACGTCGAAGTTGGCCGCGACGACGACCGAGAGGTCGGGCAGCCAGCCCTGAATCGTGACCCACTCGTCGCGCATGCGGAGCGCGTCGAGCAGCACCATCTCGGCCGGCACCGCCTTGTCACACGGCCCGGCGACGACGTCCTCGGCGCGGAACGCGAAGCGGCCCTCGTCCCAGAGGAACAGCTCGAAGATCGTCTCGTTGGTCGCGAGCTTGATCACCTGCTCGAGGTCCGCGCGCGCCACGAGATCGAGCTGAATCAGGGTCGGGACGAGCGGTTCGAGGGTCTCCTCCTGGCGCTTGCGCGCCTGCCCGAGCGACGCCTCAGAGAGCGCGCCCGCGCGCAGGAGGTAGCCCGCGAGGGAGCCGTCGGGCCGTGTCTCCGACGGCCGCGCGGAGAGCACCTGCCCCTCGAGGAAGTAGACCAAGAGCGTGCGCGCTTTTCGCTCGACCTCGAGCACACCGGTCTTGCGCTGCTGCGCGATCAGCTGAAACACATCCGCGACCGGGAAGTCGGCGAGAACGCCCGAGAGACTCATTCGCGCCTCCGGAGCTGGCCGAGCTTCGCGACCGCCTGCTTCGCGCCGAACGCGAACGTCGGCGCGAGAAAGAACAGCGCCATCGCGACCGGCAGCGCGTAGCCGAGCGTGCCGAGGTCCCAGGGAACTGGAAGGATGCCGGGCGCGTGGAGCGCGGCGATACCGGCGCCGAGCGCGAACAGGAGCAGCGCGCCGCGCGCGATGCGCCCGTCGATGAGATCGACGACGCCGGGCGCGCACAGCGCGGCGGCCGCTTGCGTGAGGATCGTGCGCCGCTGGCGCCTTCGGTCCCGGTCGAGCTCGAGCTTGCGCAGGCGCGGGTCGGTGCGCTCGCGGCGCAGAAACAGCCGGACGCAGCGCATGCACGTGCCCGCTGACATCGCCTCGCGCGAGCAGCGAGTGCAAAGCGGCTGGTCGCAGCGGTTGCAACGCGCGACGCCGGAGCGGCGGAACAGGAGCGCGAGCAGCCCCGCGGCGGGCAACAGCATCCAGAGCCGATCGCGCTGCACGGTGCCGAGCAGGCGCTCGCGCAATTCGGCTGCGAGCGCGCGCGAGTCTTCACTCGCGCTGAGCGCGCGCGCGCCGTAGAGGAACAGCGGCAGCGACGGCTCGATCAGGTACAGGTGCATGTTCGCACCCTCGTTCGACATGTATCGACTCACGAGGTCGGGATCGAGCGCGCGCGCCGCCTCGAAGGCCGGCTGCTGGTCCGAGAGTCGCAGCGCTCGGCCGTACGCTTGGGACAGGTTGAACGCCGCGGACGCGCTCTCGTGCTCCTGGCGCGCGTGCTCGAACGCCGGGATCGCCTGGCCGAGATCGCCCTGCGCGAGGCGCACGATCCCGCGCAGGTTCTGCTTCGCCGCCTCGAGCACCGGCTCGGCGTCACCGTTCGGTGTACCCAAGATCTGCTCCGCGCGCGCGAGCTCGCCGCGGCGCATCCACGCGGTCGCGAGCGCGAGCCGCAGCACGGCGTCGTCCGGCGCGCGCTGACTCGCGGCCTGCACGAG
>JBGQIB010000082.1:0-20301 GCA_041498295.1 bacterium
CAACGCCGAGGACCCGTTCGCGCAGCTCAAACAGCGCGAGCTGACTCAGGCGCTGGCCAACGGCATCGCCGGCCTGCCCGAGAAGGAACGGCTCGTGATCTCGCTCTATTACTACGAAGATCTCAATCTCAAAGAGATCGGTCAGATCCTCGGCATCACGGAATCGCGCGTCTGTCAGATCCACTCGAAGGCCGTGTCGCGGCTGCGCTCCCGCATGCGCGCAGCGATGCTGAATTAGGCAGCGCGTCTGCGGTAAGCTGCCGGCGTGCTCGTGAAGCTGGCGATCGACTTCGAGTGTCCGGCGCCGCTCTGGTGGAAGAGCGGCGGGCGCGCGCTCTGGGAGAACCTGCTCGAGTCGTTCGACAACTCGAGCGTGGTCATCGAGGAGTCGATCGCGCGCTCCTGGTTGGCCGAAGCCGCGCGCATCCCCGGCTGGACCGGCGGACCCGAGTACGCCCCCTCCCCGATCCTGCTCAAGCCGATCGACGAAGACCAGGACGTCTAACGGCGCCGTCTCACTCCGATCCGCACCCCGCGATGATGAACAACGCGCCGGCCGAGCGAGGGCCGCCCCGAGCGAGGCCCGCAAGCGCCGCAGGCGCGCGCAGTGAGGCGCAGCCGAACGTAGTTAAGTCTGGCTCGCTGTGAGCGGGTCATCCGTACATTCTCGGACGCGAACTTGTGTAATGCGCGTCCCGGAGATGTCGGCGACGGTGAACTCGTAGCCCGGCACGCGCACGAGGTCGCCCTTGCGCGGCGCGCGCCCGAGCGCGTTCCACACCAGACCCGCGAGTGTGTCGCCGCGCTGCGCGGGGACCTCCCAGTCGGTCTCGCGATTGAAGTCCGCGACCTTGAGCCGGCCGAGCGCCTGGAAGCCGCCGTCGGGGAGCTCGCGGATGGTCAGCAGCTCCTCGCGGTCGAACTCGTCGCGAATCTCGCCAACGATTTCTTCGAGGATGTCCTCTTGGGTGACCAGGCCGAGCGTCACACCGAACTCGTCCTTCACGACGGCCATGTGCACGAAGTTGCGCTGCATGTCGGCGAGCAGTCTCAGGATGGGCTTGCGCTCGGGCACGCGCAGCACCGGCTTCAGGATCTGGTGAATGTCGCCGCCGCCGCCGCTCTGCAGCTTCACCAGATCCTTCAAGTGCACGATGCCGACGATCGCGTCGATCGAGCCCTCGTAGATGAGCACGCGCGTGTAGCGCTCGTCCATCACCTTCACGAGTAGCTCCGCGGGATTGATGTCGATCGGGAAACACACGATCTCGGCGCGCGGGACCATGATCTCCTTTACGGTCATTTCCGCTGCGCCCGCCGTCGCGCCGATGATCTCGAGCGGCTGCGCGTCGGGCTGCGACGCCGACGCGGCGCGCGCGAGTCGCACCACGTCCTCGACGGTGGTGAGCTGCTCGCCCTCGCTGGCGCTGCCGCCGACCAGACGCACGAACGGCTCGATGATGAGATCGAACGCCACGTGCACCGGCCAGAGCGCCCTGTGCAGCAGATACAGCGGCAGCGCGACCGCGTGTGACACACGCCGCGGGTGTGCCGCAGCGAAAGCCTTCGGCAGCACCTCGCCGAAGACCAGGATCAGCACGGTCATGACGAAGGTCGAGACCAGAATGCCCTTCTGGTCGCCGAGCCAGTGCACCGCGAGTGCCGTGGCGACGCTGGGCGCGAGGATGTTCACGAGACAGTTGGCGAGCAGGATCGTGACCAGCATGCGCGAGGTCGAGTTCAAGAGATCGCGAATCGCGAACGCCGCCGGGCCGCGCGCTTCGCGGATGCCGGCCTCGATCTCGTGCTCGCGCATGCGCAGCAGCGCCGTCTCGCTCGTCGAGAAGAACGCGGACAGCGCCAGACACACGACGATGACCAGAATCCCGGTGACGACGTCCATCCCGGCCCATACTAGCGGAGGCGTTGGACACGGCGACGGAGCGGCGCACAGAATGGGGCCATGAACCTCGAATACGGGCCGAAGTACGAAGCGTTTCGCTCCGAGGTGCGCCGCTTTCTCGACGCACGGCGAGACGCTGCGCCACGCGCGGGCATGGGCCGAGGCGCGCTGACGTCGCGCGAGCAGATGGTCGCGTGGCAAAAGACCCTGATCGAACACGGCTATGCGGCGCGCACGATTCCGCGCGAGTACGGCGGCTTCGGCGCCGCCCCCGACCTCGTCGAGTCGATCGTCCTCGACGAGGAGTTCGCGCGCGCGGGCGTTTCGCGCGGCGTCGCGGGACAGGGCCCGTCGATGCTCGTGCCCACCTTGCTCGAGCACGGCAGCGACGAGCAGAAGCGCCAGTACGTCGGCCCCACGGTGCGCGGTGAGCTGATCTGGTGTCAGGGCTACAGCGAGCCGGGCGCGGGCAGCGACCTCGCGAGCCTCGCGACACGCGCGCGCGACGACGGCGACTCGTTCGTGATCAACGGCCAGAAGATCTGGACGTCGACCGCGCGCGAGGCCGACATGATGTTCGCGCTGGTGCGCAGCGAGCCGGATGCTTCCAAACACGAAGGTCTGTCCTACTTGGTCTTCCCGATGAGCACGCCCGGCATCGAGGTGCGGCCGCTCCACACGCTGACCGGAAACGCGGAGTTCAACGAGGTCTTCTTCACGGACGCGCGCGTGCCGAAATCGAGCCTGGTCGGGCGACGCGGCGAGGGCTGGAAGATCGGCAACACCACGCTGCGTCACGAGCGCAACATGCTGGGGAGTACCTCGCAGACCGAGTCACTGCTCACTTCACTCGTCGCGCTGATGGAGGCCGAGAGCGTGAACAGCGAGCGCGCGATCGACTCGCCGGTGCTGCGCGATCGGCTCGCGCGCCTGCAGGCCTCGGTGCTCGCGATGAAGTACCACGCGCTGCGCCTGCTCACCTGCACGCTGCGCGGCGAGTCCCCCGGCGTCGCGGGCCTGATCGTGAAGCTCCAGGGCTGCGAGCTGAATCACCAGATCGCGGCGCTCGCACTCGACGTGCTCGGCGAGCTCGGTCCGCTGCACCGAGGCAGCCCGCACGAGCGCGCGCACGGCGCGTGGCCCTATCAGTGGATGTTCTCGCTCGGGCTCATCATCGGCGGCGGCACCGCGCAGATCCAAAAGAACATCATCGCGGAGCGCGGCCTCGGCCTGCCGCGCGAACCGAAGGCGGCGTGAGTCGACGATGGACTTTGGACTGAGTGAAGAACAGAGACTCCTTCAAGATACGATCCGCAAGCTGCTTGCCGACGCGTTTCCGACGACGCGCGCGAGAGAAATCTCCAAGACCGAGAGCGCGCACGACGCGAGTCTGTGGAAGCAGCTCGCGGAGAACGGCGCGCTCGGCGCGCTGATCCCGGAACGACACGGCGGCAGCGAGCTGTCGTTCCTGGACGCGATGCTGATCTCCGAAGAAGTCGGCCGCGCGGCCGGCCCCGGCGCGTACGCCGCGACCGCCATCATGGCCGCCGTCGCGGTCGGCGCTTCGCCCGACGAGACGCTGCAGAAGGAGCTCCTGCCCCAGATCGCCGCGGGCTCGACACGAATCGGTGTCGCGCTCGCGGAGGCGCACGGCGCGCGCGACGGGGCCCGCGTGCGCCTCGACCACGGGCGCGCCGACGGAACCGCCCTCTTCGCGCTCGACGCCATCGAAGCGGACCGCCTGCTCGTGTACACCTCCGGCGAGCTCGCGCTGGTCGCGGCCTCGGCGCCGGAGGTGGAGATCGTTCCGCTCGCCGCGATCGACGGCACGCGCCGCTTCGCGGAGGTGCGGCTGCACGCGGCCGAGGTGCTCGCGCTCCTCGGCGCGCCGGAACGCGTGCTCGCCGCCGGCCGCCTCGCGCTGGCCTTCGACTCACTCGGCGCGAGCGAGCGCGCGCTCGAGCTCGCGCTCGCCTACGCCGCGGAGCGCAAGCAGTTCGGTCGAGTCATCGGCTCGTTCCAAGCGGTGAAGCACATGCTCGCCGAGATCGCCGCCGCGCTCGAGCCTGCGCGCTCGCTCGCCTGGTACGCGGCGCACGCGTTCGAGCACGAGCCGCGCGACGCCGAGGGCATGGCGGCGCTCTGCAAGGCGCACCTGTCCGAGGTCGCGAGCGAGGTGCTGCGCAAGGCGACCGAGGTGCACGGCGGCATCGGCTTCACGGAGCAGTACGACCTGCACCTGTGGTTCCGGCGCGTCGCGCTCACTCGGCCGCTGCTCGGCGGGCCGGATCTGTTGCGCGATCAGGCGCAGCGGCTGCGCGGCGAACACCGCCCGTTATAATCCCCGGCCCCGACATCGGCCCGCGCGCCGATGTCCCGTGGGGGCCCGAGGAGTCACCCGTTGCCCGAGTTCGTTTTCGTGATGGAAGACCTGCGCAAGGTCGTCCCGCCGGACCGCATCCTGCTCGACGCGATCTCGCTGTCGTTCTATCCGGGCGCGAAGATCGGCGTGCTCGGCCACAACGGCTCGGGCAAGAGCACCCTGCTCAAGATCATGGCCGGCGAGGACCAGGAGTTCGTCGGGGTCGCGCGCCCGCACGCGGGGCTGCGCATCGGCCATCTCCCGCAGGAGCCGAAGCTCGACGAGACCAAGTGCGTGCTCGACGTCGTGAACGAGGGCGTCGCCCCGACGCGCGCGCTGCTCGCCGAGTTCGAGGCGATCTCGGCGAAGTTCGCGGACCCGATGGACGACGACGCGATGCAGAAGCTGCTCGACAAACAGGCCAAGCTGCAGGACCGGATCGACGCCGAGAACGCGTGGGAGCTCGATCGCACGCTCGAGGTCGCGATGGACGCGCTGCGCCTCCCGCCGGGCGACGCAGAAGTGCGTCACCTCTCGGGCGGTGAGCGGCGGCGCGTGGCCCTCTGCCGCCTGCTCCTGCAGCGGCCCGACATGCTGCTGCTCGACGAGCCGACGAATCACCTCGACGCCGAGTCCGTGGCGTGGCTCGAGCGCTTCCTGCACGACTACCTGGGCACCGTCGTCGCGGTGACTCACGACCGGTATTTTCTCGACAACGTCGCCGGTTGGATCCTCGAGCTCGATCGCGGCCGCGGCATCCCGTACAAGGGCAACTACAGCGCCTGGCTCGAACAGAAGCAGAAGCGGCTCGAGCTCGAGGAGCGCAAGCAGACGGCGCGGCAGCGCACCCTGCAGCGCGAGCTCGAGTGGGTCCGGATGGCGCCGCGCGCGCGCCAAGCCAAGAGCAAGGCGCGCGTGACGGCGTACGAGAAGCTCCGCTCCGAGGAAGAGAACCGCGCGCCCGACACGGTCGAGATCGCGATCCCGCCGGGCCCGCGACTCGGGGAGAACGTGGTCCAGGCCGAGGGTCTGTCGAAAGGCTACGGCGAGTTACTGCTGATCGACAAGCTCGACTTCAAGCTGCCACCCGGCGCGATCGTCGGCATGATCGGCGGCAACGGCGCGGGCAAGACGACCTTGTTCCGCATGATCACCGGCGCCGAGACACCCGACTCGGGCGTGCTGCGCATCGGCGAGACGGTGAAGCTCGCGTACGTCGACCAGGCGCGCTCGGACCTCGACCCGAAGAAGACCGTCTTCGAGGCGATCAGCGACGGCGAGGAGAAGATGAAGGTCGGCAGCCGCGAGCTGCCGAGCCGCGCGTACGTCGGCTCGTTCGGCTTCAAGGGGCCCGACCAGCAGAAGCGCGTGTCGATGCTCTCGGGCGGCGAGCGCAACCGCCTGCACCTGGCGCGCACGCTGAAGGCCGGCGGAAACGTGCTGCTGCTCGACGAGCCGACGAACGACCTCGACGTCGACACGCTGCGCGCGCTCGAAGAGGCGCTGCTCGGCTTCTCCGGCTGTGTCGTCGTGATCTCGCACGACCGTTGGTTCCTCGACCGCATCGCGACGCACATCCTCGCCTTCGAGGGTGACAGTCACGTCGAGTTCTTCGAGGGCAACTACCAAGAATACGAGGTCGACCTGAAGCGCCGCCGCGGCGTCGACGCCGACCAGCCGCACCGCATGCGCTTCAAGCGCCTGACTCACTAGCCCGGCAGCAGCGCGCCTAGCGCAAGAACGACCGGCAGCGCAAACGCGCCCAGCGTCAGCGCCGCATCGACGACGGCCATGCAACACCAGAAAGCGTAGGACGCGCGGTCCGCGCGCGTCGGCGCGGGCGCCGGCCCAGCGAGGGCGAGGCGCGCGCGCAGGCTCGCGACCGGCTCGTGCAGCAGGTTCTCCGAGAAACCCTCGGGATAGAGGTTCCGGCTGTGTCTGCCGCGCACCCACGCGCGCCAGGTCGCGCCGGGATTCACGAACCAGCCGAGGATCATCCCCAAGAGGTTGATGTACCACGCGAACCACAGGCGCCCGCAGCCCGACGCGATCTCCCACGCGCTGATCTCGGCCTCGCCGGTCCAGTCGGTCTTGTAGCCCGTCGCCACGTGGTGGAGGTCGTGCATGACGACCGCCCTGCGGCGCGCATCCGAGTTCGGGAAGCCGAGCGGGATCGGCCCGAGCTTCGCGAGCTGCACGAACTTCGCCGCGTAGCCACCGTCGGGCGGGAAGCCCGCTTCGGCGAAATATCTCGAACGCGCCTCGCCCACGGTGAGTGACTCGAACGTCGTCATCGCTCGCTCCTCACTTGACTACGTTCGCCTGCGGCTCACTGCGCGCGGCTGCGCCGCCTTGCCCGCTCGGCTCGGGTCGGCCCTCGCCTCGCCCCTCGGCCGCAGGCCGTCGAGCTGCAGCTCGAGCGTGCGGCGCAGTCCGTCCTCGGCCCCTGCGCGCGACACGAGTCCCGCGCCGAGCCAGCCCGAAATCCAGTACGCGTAGTGCGCGAACAGCGCGTTCGCAACGAGCATGGGCGCGAGGTCGGCCCGCAAGGAGCCCCGCGCCTGTGCCTTCGCGACCAGGTCGGCCACGTGCGCGCCGAACTCGAGGGTGAGTCGGCCCATGCGCCCCGAGTCGTGCTCGCGGAAGAACAGCTCCTGCACCAGCGCCTTCGCGTGCGCGGGGTCGCGCGCGTAGTACGCGATGAATCGGCTGAAGAGCGCCATCAGCTGGTCGACGAAGTCGCGCTCGCGCGCCGCGGCGGCGCTCCCCTCCGCGAATATGCGGCGCGCGTCTTCCTCGAACGTCAGGAACAGGAGCTCGCGCTTGTCGCGCACGTAGAGAAACAGCGTGCCGGTGCCGATGCCCGCCCGTTCGCAGATCTCGCGCGCGGTCGTGGCTTCGAAGCCGTGCTTCATGAACAGGGCGCGCGCCGCGGCGCGGATCCGGGCCAGCTTCTCGCGCTTGTTCCGCTCGCGCAGCCCCCCCGCGACTTCAGCCACTGGCGGCATCGGCGCCCTCTCTGCCTCGAATGATCGTGATCAATTATGACCAAGATCATTTTCATTGCAAGCTCGCCTGCGAGACGCTGCGCGCGCTTGCCGGCGCGTTGCGCGCCGCCTGCGTGCGCGGTTCTCGAGCGCCGGTTCTGGTAGAGTTGTGCGGTGACTCGTGCCCCCCTGCCGCTGCGCCTGCTGCCGCTCTGCTTCGCGACCTTGCTCGCGCTGGCTCCGCTTTTCGCGCGCGCGGGCACGGCCCCGGACCCGAACGATCCGAACTCGCCGCTCGGCCCGGGTGACAAGATCCCCTGCTTCGACGCCGCGCAGGTCCCGGCGTCGCTGTCGCTCCAGGCAGGCGACCCGAATGATCCCAACTCGGTCGGCTTCTTCAGTCACCTGCCCGACTGCGCGACCTTGTGCAAGAAGGCCGGAGCGAGCTGCGCGAGGTTCGTGAAGCGCGCGGTGGCCTGCGAGCTCCGCTTCGCCGACGCCCGCGCGAGCTTCAAGACGCGAACGGACTGCGAGGGACTGCGCGGCGCGGCCCTCACGTTCTGTGTCACCGACAACAAGATCGAAGACGCGCACATCGTCCAGCGCGACGCCGCCTCGGGAAAGCTCGCGGACGCACTCGGCGGGTGCGCGAAGCGCGCGGACGATTGCACGGGGTTGTGCAATGCGCCCTGAGCTCGCGCGCAGAGTGCTCGTCCTCGCGCTCGTGTGCGCGAGCGTGCTCGTCCCTCGCGACGGCGCGCACGCGGGAATGGGCTCGCTCTACACCGACCTCGTCTGCCCCGTGATCGGCGACCTCCCCGGCGAGTTCGACTTCGCGACCCGCTTCGTGGGGCTGGTAAATTGTGATCGCCTGTGTCTCGACGCCGGATTCGTGTGCAGGCGCGCCGTCGACGATGCGGCGAGCTGTCAGCTCGCGTTCGTGAACGACTGGATCGCGTCCGACAGCCGGATCGACTGCAACGGCCTTACCGGGTCGCTGCTGGGCGACTGCAAGGCCGGCTGGGCGGTCGACAAGAAGTTCTGGCAGGCCTCGGTCAAGCAGAGCCGGTTCGTGGGGCGCTTCGGCTGCGCGAACTTGATCGGGAAGTGCGCGACGAGCTGCTCCGGCCACTGAGTCAGGCGCAGCAGCGCCGGCGATGCGCGCTTGCGCACCGCCGGCGTCGCGAGTGAGTCGTGGCTAAGTCACTGAGGGGCGCAGGCCATCTGGCATTGCTCCCCCCACTGCTTGCAGAGCGACAGCGCTCGAGGAGTGGCTTTCACGCAAGCCGCGCACGGGTCCACCCAGACCCCATCCACCCGGTGAGCAGTCGTACCAACTCCGCCGCGCCAGCGCACTGACTCAGGGACTCAAGGGGAGCAGCTGCTCTCGCAGTCGTGCTCCCAGGTGTCGCAGACATCGAGCGCGGTGTTGCGGTCTTCGAGCGCGCCGCCGCGGTCGCCGCTCGCTCCGTGCTCGATCTCGGTCTTGCAGATCGTCGTCGCCGTGCCGTGTTCGTTCTCGACCTCGCACTCCTGCTTCGCATAGGCGGCGTCGTCGCCGATCTCGGCCTTCTGGCACGAGGCGGCGAGCTTCACGTACTGCGCGCAGTCCTTGCCGGCCCGCTTGCACAGCGACTCGCACTTCGGCGCCGCGGCGTAGTAGCCGCTGGGGTCCGCCAACTCATCGGTGACGTCCGAGGGGTCGAGACAGGCGCTCGCGCCAAACGGCGAATTTACGACGGGCGTCCCGGCGCGGGCGGCGTAGGCCAGCGACAGCGAAGCTCCACAGACGAGCGCGAATCCGAGAATCCAGTGACTGGGGCGCAGCGACACATAAGACATGATGTCCCTCCGGTATTGCAGTGTTTGGGTACAAGTATCTACGTCGCCAGAGCTGGCAAGGGGCGCAACACAAAGCTGCGCAACGGCTAGAGCTCGGCGACCTCGACCGGAATCCCAGTCATGAACGCCTGACTCGAGAGCGGCTCGAAGCTGTCGGCGCCAATCGGCAAGAGTGCGTTCGCGTTCACCCCCGGCGTGCGCGCGGCGACGCTCATGCCGGTGCTACCGCGATTGCCCCAGCCGTGAGTGAGCGCGACGACACCGCGCATGAGGCCGCCGTCGTAAGCGAGCTCGAGCGCGAGCTCGCCGTGCTCGTTCCAGATGCGCGCCTTCGCGCCGTCGCCGAGATCCCGCGCGCGCGCGTCGTCGGGATGGATGTAGAGCCGGTTGCGGTCGCGGTCGCCGCGCTTCATCGCCGGCACGTTCGCGTACCAGCTGTTGTGCATGTACGGATCGCGGCGCGTGATGAGCTTCAGCCGCTCGAGCCCCTCGCGCTCCAGCTCGACGAAGATCCGCTCCGCGCGCACCAACGCGTCCGCGAACGCCGGCGGGCAGCAGTCGACCTTGCCGTCGGCGGTCTGCAGCTGCTCCGCGAAGAACTTGCCCGGAGTGAGTGGCTCGAAAGCCAAGGGCGCGCCGCTCGAGCGCAGCTCGTCGAGTGAGTGGCCGCGCGCGTGCAGCATGTGGTCGATACGGCCCCAGAGGTCGGGCGCGGGACCCGCGTCGAGCGGGCTCTTCAGGCCGAGCGATTGCGCGAGGCGCGCGAAGATCCACCACTCCTCGCGGCGCTCGCCGCGCGGTTCGACCACGGCGTCGCTCCACTGGATCCACGGCTCGTGCTGCAGGCCGAGCCCGGTGATGTTGACGTCGGCGCGCTCGAACATGTCGGTCGCGGGCAAGAGCCAATGCGCGTACTCGCCGGTCGCGTTCTTGTAGAGGTCGATGCAGACGAGTAAGTCGAGCTTCGCGAGCGCCTCGCGCATGCGCGCCTCGCCGCCGATCGAGAGGAGCGGGTTTCCCGCGACGACGATCAGCGCGCGCACCGGGTTCTCTTCGGCGAGGATCGCGTCGGCGAGCAGGTTCCAGGGCAGGCTCCCCTTCCGCAGCCGGCCGAATTCGGTGTCGGCGAAGCTCTTGTCGAACTCGCGCCGCCCGGCCTTCGCGGCGGGATAGAAGCCGACCGAGAGGATGTTTCCGCCACGGCGGTCGAGATTGCCGGAGGCGAACGAGAGCATGTGCAGCAGCCAGTAGGCGAGCGTGCCCTGCCGGCCCATGTTCACGCCGGTCGACATGTGCACCGACGCGCCGCGCGCGGCGGCCAGCTCGCGCGCCATACGCCGAACGGTGTCGGCCGGGACGCCGGTCACCTGCGCTGCGCGCTCCGCCGGATAGCGCGCCGCGAACGCGAGCAGCTCGTCGACGTGCAAGCCGTGCGCGCGCAGTGCTTCTCGATCGAGCGTGCCGGTCCGGTCGAGCTCGTGCAGGAGCGCCGCCATGAGATACAGATCGGTATCGGGGCGGATCAGGATCTCCTCGCCCGGCTCCGCTGACTCGATCGCGCGCGGATTCACGAAGTAGAGCTTCGCGCCGCGCTTGCGCGCTGCGCGCAGCGCCTTCATCGGATCCGCGATCGAGATGAAGCTGCCGTGGGAGACGCGCGGGTTGGCGCCGAAGACAAGCAGGAAATCAGTGTGCGCGAGATCGGGAATCGGGTGGATCGTGCTCGAGCCGAACACCGCCTCGCTGCCCGCGAACTTGTTGGCGCAGTCCTGTGTGCCGGACGAGAAACTGCGCTTCGTGCCGAGTTGCGCGGTGAACGCGCCAATCGCCGGCCCCGCGAGCGTATTGAACGCGGACGGATTGCCGATGTACGTCGCCACCGCATTCGGGCCGTGCTCGGCGATGAGCGCGCGCAGCGCGCCGGCGACACCGTCGATCGCGTCGTCCCAAGACACTCGCTGGGCGGCACTCGCGCCGCGGCGCAGAGGGAAATCGAGCCGATCCGGATCGCGATGGATTTCGACCCCTGCGAGCCCCTTGTTGCACGCGAAGCCGCGGGTGACCGGATGCTCGCGATCGGGGAGCAGCTTCTCGAGCCGCCCCTCGCGCACGGTCGCCACCAACCCGCACGCCGGCTCGCAGACCCGGCAGAACGTGCGCACTTCTCGTTCGCTCACACGTCGCTCCCTCGGAGGCAAGCCTAGCAGATCGCCGCGCGTGCCCGTTCCGTGCTCTACTTCGCCCAAGGAGGACTGGGAATGACTGCGGTGCGATCGCTCTCGCTCGCCCTCGTGGCGTCGCTCTCACTCGCGACGTCCGCCCGCGCGGGCACCGAGCCTGGGAACCCGTTCCTCGAACCTGCGATCTGCGGAGACATGGCCGTCGAAGGGTCGCTCGCGCCGGTCGACGTCTTCGCCGCGTCGCCGCACTGCCAGGGGCTCTGCAAGAAAACCGTGGGCGAGTGCAAGATCTTCGTGCGCAAGATCGTGGGTTGTTGGTCGAACATCTACCGGGTCGCCGCGGAGTTCCAGTCGCGGAACTGCGCCGACGTGTACTCCTCCTCACCGGCCCAAGCGAAGTCCTGCAAGGCCATCGTCAGCACGAACCTCCGCTCCCTCGAGCAGATATTCGCCTCGAAGCGCGAAGGCAGGGAGAGTGACTGCGATGCCTGGGGCTCGGATTGCATGGCGGCGTGCCCATGACGCGCGCGGTGACCGTCCGGTGGCTCTCGTTCGGATTCCTGGCGGCGTTTCTGCTCGCGAGCTCGGCGCGCGCCGGTACTTTCGGCAATCCGTTCATGACGGACGACATCTGCGGCACACCCGACGTAGTGGACTCGCTGGCGAATTCCTACAGCTTCTTCGCGTCCTCGGCTCACTGCTCAGCGCTGTGCAAGAAGACGGTGAGTGAGTGCAAAAAGTTCGAGGGCGAGATTCTGAGCTGCTACTCGAGCTGGTACGCGAACGCCGCCGCGTTCGAGAACCGGAATTGCGCCGAGCGGCAGCCAGCCTCGGCGGTGCGCGCCTGCAAGGCCGGAGTCGCTGCCGATCTCAAGGCCATCAAAGCGGGCATCGCCTCCACGCGCAGCCAGAATTTCGCGAGCTGCGAGGGCTGGGGCGGCGCCTGCCAATCCTCCTGTCCGCAGTGAGCCGGAACGTTCGCGAATCCGTTCCAGAACTCTCTGATCTGCGGTGACCGCGCAGTCTCGGCGTCGCTCGCGAACGCCGACGTCTTCGCGAGCTCGCCGCACTGCAACGCGCTCTGCCAGAAGACCGAGGGCGAGTGCAAGAGCTTCGCGCTCAAGATCCTGGGCTGTTACTCGAGCTGGTACAAGACCGAAGCGGCGTAGAGGAGTCGGGATTGCGCCGAGGGGTCGGATCCGGCGACGGTGCGCGCGTGCAAAGCCGGCGTCGCCTCGGATCTGCGCCTCATCCTGGGCGAGTACGACTTCGCGCGCGCGGACGAGATCAACCGATGCGAGATCTGGGCCTCTAGTTGCTTCAACAGCTGTCAGCGCTGAGCCGCTGTGCGATGTCTCTCGCTCGTATTCGCGGCGTCCCTTCTGCTCGCCGGCTCCGCCCGCGCCGGGACGCCGTGAGCTCGCGCGCCTAGTAGGCGCGCCAGCCGAAGCTCTTCTCGACCTCGATCCGGATCAGTGTCGGCTCGCCGTCGAAGAGTCGCGTCCGACCGCTAGCGTACTCCGGATACTTCGCGCGCAGCGCGTCGGCGACGGCGCGCGCCTCCGCCGAGTCCGCTCTCACGAGCGCGCCTTCCCCGTCGATCCGCAGCCACCAGAGCTTCGTCCAGTCTGCGTCGTAGTGATCGAGCAGGAGACACACGCGTGTGTCGCGGCGCAGGTTGCGCACGCGCGCGAGCTCCACGCCCCGCTTTGCCTTGCCGTCGATCGGCGACCAGAGCGCACCGCCGCTCTGCGCGAACACGATCGGCACGAGCTCGGGCCGGCCGTCCTCGCCGAGCGTCGCGAGGCGCGCGACCGGCCAGGTCGCCATGATCCGCTCGATCGTCGCGCGCTCGAGCTTCACCACCCGCCCTAGTGGATCGAGTACGGCTCGGCGAGCTGGAAGCGCGCGATCTCCGCCTCGAAGCGCTCGCCGCCCTCGGTCACCATCTGGTACGTGCCGCGCATGGAGCCGAACGGGGTCGTCAGGGGACACGCGGATGTGTATTCGAACGCTTGGCCGGGCGCGAGCACCGGCTGCTCGCCCACGACGCCGGGCCCGCGCACCTCCTCCGTGTGTCCCTCCGCGTCGGTGATCAGCCACGTACGCGAAACGAGCTGCACCGTCTCGCGCCCCTCGTTCGCGATGCGAATCGTGTACGCGAAGAAGAACTCGTTCATCATCGGGCGCGAGCGCTCGGGCACGTAGCGCGCCTGCACGTTCACGCGAATTCCGCGAGTGACCGCCTCCGAGTCGTTCAAGTCCCCTCCGCCGGGCGCATGGTACGATGCGCCCATCGGGCGATCCAGAGGAGAGCAGCGATGACCGAACTGGCGTTCCGCAGCGCGACCGAGCTCGTCAACATGTTGCGCCGGCGCGAGCTCTCGAGCCGCGAGCTGCTCGACGTGCTGCTCGCGCGCATTGCAAAGCACGGCAAGGCGCTGAATGCGGTCGTCGCGCTCGACGAGGAGCGCGCGCGCTCCGACGCCGCGGCCGCCGACGAAGAGCTCGCGCGCGGTCGGGCGCGCGGACCGCTGCACGGTCTGCCGATCACGATCAAGGACACGTTCGAGACCGCGGGCCTGCGCACGACCGCGGGCGCGCCCGAGCTCGCGAACCACGTCCCGACCCGCGACGCCGACGCCGTCGCGCGCTTGCGGCGCGCGGGCGCGATCGTGTTCGGCAAAACGAACGTGCCCTTCATGGCCGGTGACTGGCAGAGTTTCAACGAGATTTACGGCACGACGAACAACCCGTGGAATGCGGCGCGCGTTCCCGGCGGCTCCTCGGGCGGCGCGGCAGCGGCCGTCGCGACGGGCGAGACACCGCTCGAGCTCGGCAGCGACATCGGCGGCTCGATCCGTGTGCCTTCCCACTGGTCGGGCGTCTGCGGTCACAAGCCGACCTGGGGAGTCGTGCCGCAGCGCGGCCACATTCCGCCGCCGCCGGGCATGCTCGCCGCGCCTGACTTGAACGTGTGCGGGCCGATCGCGCGCAGCGTCGAAGATCTGTCACTCGCGCTCGACGTGCTCGCGGGCCCGGGCGAGCTCGACGCGGTCGGCTGGCGGCTCGAGTTGCCGCCCGCGCGACACACCCGGCTCTCCGAGTACCGCGTGGCCGCGTGCTTCCACGACGACGCCTACCCGGTCGACGCCTCCGTGCGCGCACTGCTCGAAGCGGCGGTCGAGAGACTGCGGCGCGCGGGCGCAACCGTGCGCGTGCTCGAGAAGCTCCCCTTCGACATCAGCGCGGTGCGGCGCGCATACGACACACTGCTGCTGCCGCTCATGGCCGGGAGCTTCCCCGCGAATGCGCTCGCGGAGTTCAAGGCGATCGCCGATGCCGCCGCGCCCGATGATCCGAGTCCGTTCGTCGCCACCGCGCGCGCGTTCAGCGCGCGTCACACGGACTGGATGGTCGCGAACGAGATGCGCGAGCGACTGCGTGCGCAGCTGCACGACGCGTTCCGCGAGATCGACATTCTGCTACTGCCGGTGAATCAGCTGCCGGCGATCGCGCACTACCACGAGCCCGCGATGCCTCTGCGCACGCTCACCGTGAACGGGAAGACGATCCGCTACACCGACCTGCTCGGTTGGATCGCGCCGGCGACGATGTGCAAGCTGCCCGCGAGCGTCGTACCCGTCGGCCGCACGCCAGAGGGACTGCCCGTCGGCATTCAGATCGTCGGCTCGCACCTCGAGGACCGGACCACCCTCGACTTCGCGCGCCGGCTCGCGGAGCTCACGGGCGGGTTCACGCCGCCGCCGGGCTTCTGAAGCGCGCGAAGGCGACGCCGAGCGCGACGACGCAGAGGGCCGCCGCGACGCCGTAGGTGCCGAGCGCGCCCGCGCGCGGCCACAGGGCCGTCGTGAATAGGAGCGGCGCGACCACGCGGGACAGAGCGGTCGCGCTTCCGTTCAGCCCCTGAGCTTCGCCCTGCGCGGACTCGGCCGCCCGTGACAGGAGCGCGTTCAAGGTGGGAGACAGAAGCGCGAAGCCGCTTGCCACCGCGAGGCCCGCCACCGCGAACGAAGTCCAACCCGAGGCGAACGCGAAGGCGCCGAGGCCGGCGCCCATCACGGCGCAGCCTGCCGCGAACAGCGCCGCGTCGGAGACGCGTCCCGCGAGCGCGCGCACCAAGCCGCCCTGGACGAGCGCGCTCGCCAAGCCCATCGCGAAGAGCAGCCCCCCAACACCACGCGGTGTCGCACCGAGCAAGTCCTGCGCGAAGAAGCCGACCGTCGAGTCGACGGCGATGCGCGCGGTCTGAGTCAGAAACCCACACGCGAGAAACGGCGCGAGCGGAAGCGCGAGCGTGCCGAAGGACACCCGAGGCGCCTGCGCGCGCGCCTCGGCGGAGGCGCTCTCGGGCAACCAGAGCGCGACGGCGATCGCGTTGGCGAGTCCGATCGCCGCCGAGACGCGGTACGGCGCGCGCAGCCCGAACCACGACCAAGTGAGTAGGCCGAGCAGCGGTCCGAACGTGAGTCCCAGCCCGATCGCCGCGCCGAGATAGCCCATGCCCGTGCTGCGCTTGTCGGCGCTCGTCTCGTCCGCGATGTAAGCGAAGAGCGCGGGCAGCGCGGCCGCGGAAATCAGTCCGCCCAAGACGCGCGCGGCCAGGAGCTCGCTGAAGTCGCGCCCGAAGCTGAAGAGTCCGAAGCCCAGCGCGTAGCCGACGAGGCCAATCACGATCGCCGGCCGCCGCCCGCGGCGCGACGAGAAACGACCCCAGAACGGGCTCGCGACGAAGGAAGCCGCGGGGAACGCGGCGAGCAGCGCGCCGACGTACGCATCGGGAATGCCAAGGTCGCGGGTCAGGAACGGCAGCACCGGAAAGAGCACGCTCAGCCCGAGCATGAGCACGAACGCAGTGAGTGCGGCGAGCACGATGGAGCGCGGCATGGGGCCGCGAGCTTGGCACAGCGACCTCGGTCGAGAAAGCGCCGCGTACGGATAGAATGCAGCCATGAGCGAGCGACCGACTCCGATCTTCCGCGGCTGCGGTGGCGCCGTATCGGCCGGACACCACCTGGCGGCGCAGATCGGCGCGCAGCTGCTCGCGGAGGGCGGCAATGCCGCGGACGCGGCGTGCGCGATGGGCTTCGCGCTGCAGGTGCTGGAGCCGACGATGAATGGCCCCGCGGGCGAGGTGCCCATCTTGGTGCACGTCGCGCGTGAAGGGCGTACCTACACGATTTCGGGTCAGGGCGGCGCGCCGGCGGCGGCGACCTGCGCGCGCTTCGCGGAGCTCGGGCTCGACTTGATCCCGGGGGACGGGCTGCTCGCGGCGACCGTACCCGCCGCGCTCGACGCGTGGTGTCTCCTGCTCGCGCGCTTCGGCAGCAAGCGCCTCGAGGACGTGCTCGCGCCCGCGCGCGCGCTCGCCGTGCGCGGCTATCCCATGTACCCGTTCCTGCGTTCGGTGCTCTCGTTTCTGGAGGCGCGCTTCCGCGCGGAGTGGCCGACGAGCGCCGCCGTGTATCTCCCCCTCCGCCGTGTCGGCGAGCTGCAGACGAACGCGGCGCTCGGCGAGTTTCTCGGGTCACTCATCGATGCGGAGCGCAGCGCCTCGGGCTCGCGCGAGACGAAGATCCGCGCGGCGCGCGACTCGTTCTATCGCGGGCGCGCGGCGGAGGAGATCGAACGCTTCATTTCGACGCCGGTGCGCGACGCGAGCGGCCGCGCGCACGCCGGCCTCCTGCGCGCGGACGACCTCGCCCACTACGAGGGCGCCGTCGAGGAGCCCGCTTCCGCGCGCTATCGAGGCTCACAGGTATGGAAGTGCGGGCCATGGAGTCAGGGGCCCGTCTTCCTGCAGCAGCTCCGCCTACTCGAGGGCTTCGAGCTCGGCGCGTCAGGACAGAATTCCGCAGACACGCTGCACCTCGTCATCGAGTGCGCGAAGCTCGCCTTCGCCGATCGCGAGGCGAGTTATGCGGACCCGCGCTTCGCCGATGTGCCGCTCGCCGAGCTGCTTTCGGACGCCTACACCGAAAAGCGACGCGCGCTGGTCGACCGCGCGCGCGCCTCGGACGAGCTGCGCCCGGGACTCGGACGCTTGCCGGCGGGTTGGCCGCGGATCGCGGAATCACTCGTGGGTCCGCAGGAGCCGCAGGCGCAAGCGGCGGCGCACGGGCGCGGCGACACCACGCATCTGGACGCGATCGACCGCGACGGCAACGCGGTGGCCGCCACGCCCTCGGGCGGTTGGATTCCATCGTCGCCGATCGTGCCGTCGCTCGGCTTCCCGGTCGGCACGCGCGCGCAGATGTTCGTGCTCGATCCCGCGCACCCGAACGCGCTCGCGCCGGGCAAGCGCCCGCGCACCACCTTGTCGCCCTCGCTCGCGCGCCTCGCCGACGGCCGATTCGTCGCGTTCGGCACGCCGGGCGGCGATCAGCAGGATCAGTGGACCCTGCAGTTCTTCCTGAACGTCGTCGATTTTCGCGCACGTGATCTGCAGAGTGCGATCGACGCGCCGACCGTGCACTCGCATCACATGCCGGACTCGTTCTACCCGCGCACCTCGCAGCCTCGCGTGGTGGCGGCCGAGTCACGTATCGCCGCCGAGGTGCTCGGCGAGCTCGAGCGGCGCGGTCACCGCGTGCGCCGCGGCGGTGCGTGGGAACACGGACGTGTGTTGGCCGTCGCGCGCGATCCGGCGACCGGCTGCTGCGAGGCGGCGGCCTCGCCGCGCTTCGCGATCGCGGCCGCCGCGGCGCTGCCCTAGCGATGGGCGCGAGCCTCACGCGCGAGCGGAGCTACGGCGAAGCGCTGCGCGCGCTGGTCGGCGCGCTCGACAGCGCCGAAGTGAGTCGGCGGCTCCTGGCTGGCGCGCTCCGACTCGGGCAGGCGCGCGCCGGGGAGGTCGTGCTGCGCAGCGCCGACGGCAGTGAGCGGATGGCCGCGGTGCGCGGCCGCGTCCGAGGCGCCGACCGCGACGCGCCGGCGGACTGGGTGTTCGCGCTGCGCGTCATGCGCCGCGCGCTCGGCGAGCTGCGCCTGCGTGGCGTCCGCGCCAAAAGTGACTCGCTGCGGCGCGCGGTCGCCAGCCTCGCGAACGCCGGCGCGCTCGCGCTCGAGGGCGCGGCGGCGCACGAAGCGGCGCTGCTGCGCGCGGAGCGCGACCCACTCACGGGCCTCGCGAACCACGGCCGGCTCTGGGCCGCGCTCGAGCACGAAACGGCGCGCGCGGAGCGCTACGGCCGCTCCGTCTCGGTGGTCATGCTCGACGTCGACGGCTTCAAGAAGTTCAACGACCGGCACGGTCACCTCGCGGGCGACGAGGCGCTCGCGCGCGCGGCGCAGCTGGTGCGCGAGCGCTCGCGCGCGAGTGACGTCGCCGCACGCTACGGCGGCGATGAGTTCGCGCTCGTCCTGCCCGAGACCTCGAGCGCCGGCGCGCGTGCGGTCGCGGAGAAGATCCGCGCCTCGATCGAGGCGCTGCACCTCGGCACGGGCGGAGTCACCGTCTCGGCCGGCGTCGCGACGGCGCCCGACGACGGGCGCGCGGCCACGGACCTCGTGCGCGCCGCGGACGCACGCCTGTACGTCGCGAAGGCCGGCGGCGGAAATCGCGTCGCCGCGGAGAGTTGAGCGCGGGCTCTCCCGCCCCGTACACTGCCGGCCGCTGGAGGATGCGATGGCGAGCGCGATGCAATTCGGAGCCACCCTGCCCCAAATCAAGCGCAGCTGGGCCGAGGCGCGGGCGGTCGCGGAGGAGCTCGACCAGCTCGGCTTCCACTCCGCCTGGGTCTGCGACCACGTCTACGGCGTGCCGGTTCCGACCCTGCCGATCTTCGAGGCATGGACCGAGCTCGCCGCGGTCGCGGCGATCACGTCGAAGGTCGAGCTCGGCACCTTGGTCAGCCCGCCGTTCTTCCGCAATCCGGCGATCCTCGCCAAGCAGATCGCGACGCTCGACCACATCTCGGGCGGGCGCGCAATCGTCGGCCTGGGCGCCGGCTGGTTCGAGGCGGAGTTCCGCGGCACGGGCAGTCCGTTCCCGCCGCTCGGCGAGCGCATGCGCGCGCTCGAGGAGACGGCGATCATCCTGCGGCGGCTCTTCAGCGACGAGCGCGTGACCTTCGAGGGCCGACACTTCCGCGTGTCGGACGCGGTCTGCGAGCCGAAGCCGCTGCGGCGCACGCCGATCCTGATCGGCGGCTCGGGCGAGAGGGTGCTGCTGCGCATCGCCGCGCAGCATGCGGACATCTGGAACAACTTGGCCGTGTTCCAAGCGCAGCTCGGCGCGAAGGTCGAGGCGCTCAAGCGCCGCTGCGACGACGTGCAGCGCGACTTCGGCGAGCTGCGCGTCTCGCAGCAGTGCGTCGTGGTGATCGAGGACGACGAGGCGCGCGCACGCGAGTCACTCGAGAAGGCCAAGAAGATCTACGGCGGCCACATGGGCGGCGCGCTCGAGGAGCACGGCATCTGGGGCACGCCGGCGCGCGTGATCGACTGCATCGAGCGGCACCGAAAGCTGGGCGCGAGCCTGCTCGTGATCGAGTTCTTCGGACGGGATGCGCGCGTGCCGGCTCGACTGTTCGCGGAGAAAGTCCTGCCCGCGTTCGCGCGCGCGTGAGCCCGCACCGCTTCGACCGCGACAGCGCCGTGCGTCGCCTGCCGGACGGCGTGTTCGAGGCCGAGCTCGACCGCGCCTGGTGGATCGTCGTCGGGCCGAACGGCGGATATCTCGCCGCGATCCTGCTGCGCGCGCTGATCGAGACGGTCGGCGACGCGGAGCGCGCGCCGCGCTCGCTCACCGTGCACTTCGTCTCGCCCGCGCACGAGGGCCCGGTGCGTATCGCGACGAAGCTCGAGCGCACGGGCCGCTCGCTCTCCACCGTGTCGGCGCGGCTCGAGCAGGACGGCGCGCTGGTCGCGATCGCGCTCGCCGCGTTCGCGAAGCCGCGCCCGTCGCCCGAGTTCGCGGACCTGCACATGCCCGAGGTGCAGCCGCCCGAGTCACTCGCGCGGCTGGTATTCCCCGCCGATCGGGGCGTCCCGATGCGCGCGCAG
>JBGQIB010000083.1:0-19910 GCA_041498295.1 bacterium
CGGGCGCGACGTAGGGATCGTCGACGTAGTGGGCGAAGTCGCCCTTCACCTCGACGTACTGCTCGTTGGCGTCCGCGCGCAGCCGCTTGTCGCGCTCCTCGCGGTACTTCGTGCGCAGCGCGTCGGGATCGAAGGCGGCTCGTGTCGCTTGGCTCTCGGGGCTGGTGCTCATGCCGACATTGTGACGGGCCCGCGCGCGCGTTTCAAAAGGCCCCCTGAGGGCCCGCTTGCGGCTAGAATGCGCCGGCCCAGCGGGCAGGAGCCTCCGGGCGCAAGCGACCCCGCCACAGGAGGCCCTCATGTCGATCCACGCGTCTCTCCGCCTCGCGCTCGTGTCACTCGCACTCGGGCTCGCACCCATCGCCCACGCGGGCGACATAACGGCGGCGCTCAAGGGACACACCCTGAAAGTGACGGGCGACGGACTCGGCACCCTGCTGACGTTGTCGGGGCGGCCCGCGGACGCGACGCCCGCCGTTGCGGCGCTGGTGCGCGTCGTCTCGGGCGACGGCCTCGTGAACGGGGTCGACGCGCCGGCGATCTTCAACGGAGTGACTCAGCTCAGCATCAAGCTCGGCAACGGCACGAACATCGTGGTCCTCTCCGACCTGCAGCTCAGCGGAGGAGTCAGCGCGACGGGCGGCTCGGGGCTCGACTCCTTCCTGTTCTCGCTGAACGAGCTCGGCGGAGACGCGAAGGTGAACGGCGCAAAAGGCCCCTTGGCCTTCACCTGCACCGGGGGCGAGATCGGAAGGAAGCTCGACGTGAAGGCCGGCGATGGCGACGACGTGGCCTCGACGAGCTGCCGGGTCGACGGCGCCGCGAGCTTCGCGCTCGGCGACGGCCAGAATACGTTCTCCATGACCACGGACGGGTTTGCGCAGTCACTGACCGTCAAGGGCGGCAGCGGCGTCGACTCGGTCAGCCTGGACGGCGACGTCCCCAAGAACGTCAACCTGCAGCTCGGGGACGGCGCCAATCTGACTCAGATCACCGGGCTTCGGGTCAGCGGAAACCTGAGTTACACGAGCGGCGACGGCCCGGACGCGATCACGTCGAACCCCCTGATCGTCGGCAGCAAGGTCAGCATGAATCTGGGGGACGGTGCGAACTCGGTGGTGTTCGGGACGGTGCGCTCGCTGATCGGCGCGACACTCAACGTGACGACCGGCGACGGGGCGGACTCGGTCGCCCTCAGCCCCGCGTCGGTCGGCGAGGACGCGACGATCAAGCTGGGCAACGGCGCGAACTCGCTCGTGCTCGACGACGCTTCGATCGGGCGCGACCTCATCGTCACCGCCGGCTCCGGCGCCGACTCCGTCGTCTTTCTCAATACCCCCGACATCGGCCGCCATACCCAGATCCACCTCGGCGCCGGCGCGAACACCCAGCCCTGAGGGGACTCAGGACCGGCCGGCCAGATTCCGAACCGTCGAGTGGGAGGCGCTGTTGTCCACGAGCCCGCTCGCGATTCACGGCGGCGCGAAGCTGCGCACGCGCGCGTGGCCGAGCTGGCCGGAGCACGGCGCGCCCGAGCGCGCGGCGCTCGAGCGCGTCCTCGCGAGTGGCAACTGGGGCGGGTTCCCGAGCCCGAACACCGAGGCCCGCGCGTTCGCCGCGGAGTTCTCGCGCTTCACGGGCGCGGCGTTCGCGGTGCCCTGCGCGAACGGCACGTTCTCGCTGATGCTCGCGCTGCAGGCCGCGCGGGTGCCGCCGGGCTCGGAGGTGATCACGTCGGCCTACACATTCGTGGGTACGGCGGGCGGGATCGTCGCCGCGGGCTGCGTGCCGGTGTTGGCGGACGTCGATCCGGAGACGTACTGCGTGGATCCAAGCGCGGTCGAGGCGGCGATCACGCCGCGGACGGCGGCGATCATGCCCGTGCATCTGGCGTGCGCGCTGGCCGACATGGATGCGCTCGGCGCGATCGCGTCGCGGCGCTCACTGCTCGTCGTCGAAGACTGCGCGCACGCGCACGGCGCGAAGTGGCGCGGACGCGGCGCGGGAGCGCTGGGTGACTTCGGCTCGTTCTCGATGCAGAGCTCGAAGCTCTTGACCGCCGGCGAGGGCGGCGCGGTCACGACGAACGATCCGACCTACGCCGCGCGGCTCGCGTCGCTGGTGAACTGCGGACGCAAGGAGCCCGGCGCCGACGCGTTCCCGGAGCAGATGCTCGGCCACAACCTGCGCATGACCGAGTGGCAGGCGGCGCTGCTGCGCGCGCAGCTCGAGCGCCTGCCGGAGCAGAACGCGCGGCGCGAGCGGAACCTCGCGCGCTTCGAACGCGAGCTCGCATCCGTCCCCGGCCTGCGACCGCTGCGGCGCGACCCGCGAGTCACTGCGCGCGTCGCGTATCAGTTCGTGCTCCGCTACGACGCGGGCGCGTTCGCCGGCGTGCCCCGCGACCACGTGATCCTGGCGCTGCGCGCCGAAGGCGTGCCGTGCTCGGGCCGCTTCTACACGCCGCTCGCTGAGGATCCGCTGTTCGCGCCGGACCCACTCACCAACCCGGCGGCCTGCTCCGCGGCTCGCTACGACCCGGCCGCGTTCCCCGTCGCGCACCGCGCCGCGTTCGACGAGTCGATCTGGCTCCCGCACGAGCTGTTCCTCGGCGGGGATGCGGAGGTCGACGACCTCGTCGCGGCGCTCGCGCGCATCCAGGGAGGCGCGGCCGAGTTACGCGCACGGCCGCCCCAGGGGACGGTGAGCCGGCGCTGAAGGCGCCGGCGAATGCCGCACTCGGGTAGAGTGCGCGCGGAGGGCACGATGGAGCTCCCCGAGCTCGAAGCGCGATTGATCCCGTTCGCGCGCGCGAAGTACGCGGACCCCGCAGCCGAGGTGTTCGCCGTGCACAAGATGCCCGGCCACGCCGGCTTCTCTTACGGCTTCTCGGTGCGCTCGCGCGGCGCGACCGAGAGCTGGTTCCTGCGTTTGCCGCCGCCCAACGTCCAGTGGAAGGGAACCGCCGATGTGCTGCGCCAGGTCGCGGCGCTGCGCGCGCTCGACGGCGGGCCAGTGCCGCACTGCTCGGTGCGGTGGGCGGGCGAGGAGCTCGAGTTCTTCGGCCGGCCGTACTTCGTCGTGCCCAAGCTCGAGGGCGACGTGCTCATGCTCGGGCCGGGTGGCTGGGCCGAGTCATTCTCGCCGACACAGAGGCGCGAGATGGCCGCAGCAGCGATGACTGCGCTCGCACAGATCCACCGCGTCGACTGGCGCGCGAAGCTCGGGTATCTCGGCGACCCGATGCGGTTCGAAGAGGACGTGACTCGCTGGGATCGCTTCGTGGAGCGCGCCGCGGAGCCCGAGGCGATGCGACTCGTCCCCGAAGTGCGCGCAAAGCTGCTCTCCGCGCTGCCGCGCAGTGCGCCGGTCGGTCTCCTCCACGGCGACTACAACTGGCGCAATACGTTCTGGTCGAAGGCAGGCCGGCTGTTGGCGGTGATCGACTGGGAGCTGTGTGGCATCGGCCCGACCTTGAATGACGTCGGTTGGGTCGCGACCTTCAGCGACCCGGAGGCGTGGGCCCACGGCGGAGAAGTGACTCCGATGTTCGTCCCGGCCGACGAACTCGTCGAGCTCTACGAACGCGCCTGGGGCGAGTCACTGACGGACGTCGCCTGGTTCCGCGCACTCGCGGCGTACAAGTTCGCGATCATCACGGGACTGAACCTCGGCCTGCACCGGCGCGGCAAGCGCCACGACCCGCTCTGGGAAGTCACGGGAAAGTCGATCGTGCCGCTGCTGGAGCGCGCCCGAGCGCTGCTCCTTTGATTCTTGACCGCCTGACGCACCGACTGGGGAGTGATTCCGATGGCGCGAGGGTGCAGGGACCGGCGGCGTAGCCCCCGGCGGCTGCCCGACCAATCGTGCATGATCCGGTCCAGGAGGATTTCATTCATGCGCGCATTCGCACTGACTCTCGCACTTCTCTCGTGGACGTCGTCGGCTTCCGCGGACACTCTGTTCGCGACGGACCGCTTGTTTCGGCGCTCGCGTCGGCCCTGACCGTCTGTCAGATCACGAACCTGGGCCCGAGGCCGGCGAAGTTCGTCAACGCGGCCATCATCGACGTGGCCGGGCGGGGCGCTCCAGGGTCCGACATCCGACACCTGTACCAGCGCGCCGCTCCTGTTCGCTGGGACCTGCACGATCAGCGGCACCGCTCAGCTCGGCGCCGGCGGCGGCCAGATCTTCATGAAGGGCAGCGCGAAGAATCTGCGCGGGATGTGTCGGCTGCAGAACCCGGCAAAGGGCGCCTTCGCGCTGTTCGACCCGATGCGCTGAGGCTCCGGTTGTTGGATCCTTGTAAGAGCTTGCAGATGCAAAGCATTTTCTGCAGATCCCGAACTTGCATTCGGTTTCCGTTGCGGGTAGGCTGCGCGCTCGATGGCCCGTGCTCCCCGCGGCTCCGTAGTCCGACTCGAGCGCGCGCGCCCGCAGGCGCGCGGCGTGGCGACACGCCGGCGTGTACTGCTCGCGGCCGAGTCACTCTTCTCGCGCCGCGGCTACGAAGCCAGCGGCATGGCCGACGTCGCGGAGCGCGCGCGCATCGGCGTGGGCACGCTCTATCACCACTTTCCGGACAAACGCGCGCTCTTGCTCGCGCTGATCGACGACTGGGGCGACCGCGAGCTCGAGCACCGCCGCACTCACTACGACGTCGAGCGCTTTCTCGGCGGTGACCCGCACGCCGCGTTCGGTGACGACCTGCGCCGGAGCTACGAGCGGCTCCGGCGTGAAGGCGGCTTCTATCTCGTCCTGCTCGAGCTCGCCGAGCGCGACTCGGACGCGCGCCAGCGCTTGAACCGCATCAACCAGCTCGCCGACGAGCGGCTGCGCGACGTGCTCGTGCTTGGCCAGCGCCGCGGAGTGATTCGCGCCGAGATCGACCCGCTCGCAGCCGCGGTGCTCGTACGCCGCTCGATCGAAGCAGCGGCGACGGAAGTCTTCGTGTACCGCATGACCGATCCCGCCCCCGAGCGCGTGCTCGAGGGACTCACGGACATGATCTGCCGCTACATCTTCCAGGAGGGACCCCACTGATGGCCACACAACCCGTCGCCCCCCAACTCGACTGGCAGGTGCTCGACACCTACAAGACGCCGATGGAGATCGCCTGGCAGTTCGACTACGAGATCGGCATCGAGAAACTGCGCAACCTGTACTCGAAGGCGAAGCAGTTCCAGTGGGATGCGGAGCAGAAGCTCGACTGGTCGACCGAGGTCGATCCCTCGAAGCCGATCGTCGGCGAGGACCGCTTCATGTTCCTGCGCATGCCGTTCATCCAGCGGCTGTCGCAGTCACAGCGCGAGATGTTCACGGCGCACGCGACCGCGCAGCTCCTGTCGCAGTTCCTGCACGGTGAGCAAGGCGCGCTAATGACCGCGGCCGCCCTCACCCACGCGGTGCCCGACTACGAAGCCAAGCTATACGGCGCGACGCAGACCATGGACGAGGCGCGACACGTCGAGGTGTACGAGCGCTACGTGCGCAAGCTCGCGATCGTGTACCCGATCTCCCCGTGGCTGAAGGAGATCATCGACCTGACCCTGCAGGCGGATCACTACGTGAAGATCCTGATCGGTATGAACATGGTCGTCGAAGGGCTCGCGCTCGCGGCCTTCCACAACATGCGCCGCCAGGCGACCTGTCCCTTGCTCAAGGACCTGACTCACTACGTTCTGCAAGACGAGTCGCGCCACGTCGCGTTCGGGAACGTCTACGTCAAGGAAACGATCGACGGGATGCACGCGGACGACCGCGAGGACGTCGCGCAGTTCGCATTCGACGCGGTGAAGAGCATGGTCGACTCACAGGGCGGTGTCGACGGAAAGGGCCAGCGCAAGGGCGACCCGGGCTTCTTCAAGGTGCTCGCGCACGTCGGCATCGATCCGCAGGACTTCCTCAAGGGCCTGGTCGAAGCGGGCGCGGCGGGGATCAACGCGAAGCTTCCGCCGGGCTCGATTCACAGCTTCAAGGACCTGATGATGCCGGCGCTCGTGCGTGTCGGCGCAGTGACTCCGCGCACGCGCGAGCTGTACAAGGCGGCGGAAATTCCGGTCTGGGAGGACGCGAGCGTGCTCGAGTCGATGGAGGACTCGAGCACCGGGGACATCGTGATCCCCGAGACTGCGCACTAGTCGCGCGACTCAGCGATCGGATTCGCAGCCCGGGACGGCACAGGGCCCGGTCACGAGACCGCAGTAGTCCGAGTGAGTCGCGACCTTCCACGAGCGCGCGGAGACGAGTGTCTCGTCGCGGAACCGGAACTCGAGGCGGTCGTGCGCGACGGGCAGCATGAGCGGCAGCGGGGCGACGCCCGCGATCAGGACGAGGCCGGCCCAGCGCCGGTGTTTCTCGTATTCCCAGACCTCGTCGCCGTTCTGGACGCGTTTCTCGTCGGGCGCGCCGCGCTCGCGCTCGAGCTGTTCCGGCGTCGAGGCGAGCTCTTCGACCTCGCTGTCTCGGGGCAACACCGTCGCGTAGCCCACGCAGCCGCAGGCGAGGAGCGGCGCGAGTAGTAAGAGCCTGCCTCGCTGGCGCGGCGACGCGTCCTGGGTCACGCTGCCTTCGATGTCGGAGCACCGTGTCCAAATTCAATGGGCCCGAAGGGGCGAAGCGTTCACGTACGAAGCCTACGGGCGGCGCCACCGCTGGCGTTTCCACGGCGGCAGCGAGGTGGAAGCCTCCGCGGCGCCCGAGTACCGCGGCGATGCTTCTCTCCCGAATCCCGAGGAGGGGCTGGTCGCGGCGATCTCGAGCTGTCACATGCTCACGTTTCTCGCGATCGCGGCGCGCAAGCGCCTGACGGTGGAATCGTACGAGGACGACGCGGTCGGGCACATGGAGAAGAACGCGGAAGGCAAGCTGGCGGTGACTCGCGTCGAGCTGCGCCCGCGGATCGTGTTCTCCGGCGAGCGCCGGCCGACGCCGGACGAGATCGCGAAGCTCCACGAGTCCGCGCACCACGGCTGCTTCATCGCGAATTCGGTGCGCACCGAGGTCACGGTCCGGTCCGTAGACTGACTCGGGATGCGTCCCGAGTCCGCGAGTTGGAACGGCTACGTCGAGGATACGATCGTCATTGACTGGCAGACGCCTGCGATCGTGGCGCGCGCGCGCGCGCTCGCGGCGCCGCTGCCCGACGACGAGGCGAAGGCGCGCGCGTGCTACTGCTTCGTGCGCGACGAGATCGAGCACACCGCGGACGCCGGGCGGGACGAGCTTCCGTGCCGTGCCAGCGAGGTGCTCGCCGCGTGCACGGGGATCGGCTTCTCGAAGAGTCACCTGCTGGCAGCGCTGCTGCGCTCGCTCGGCATCCCCGCCGGCTTCTGCTACCAGGTCGTGCGGCGCGCGCCGGACGCGCCGGAGATGCTGCTCTACGGCTTCAACGGCGTGTATCTCGCGAGCCGCGAGCGCTGGATCCTGCTCGACGCGCGCGGCAACAAGCCCGGCCTCGACGCGCGCTTCGAAGTGGACGCGCCGCGCCTTGCAGTGCAGGCCGACCCGGCGCGCGGCGAGTGGGTGTACCCGCTGATCTGGACGCGCCCGACGCCCATCGTCGTCGACCTGCTGTCGCGCAACAAGAGCCTCGCGCGAATCGCCGAGCACATCCCGGAGGAGCTCCCCGGAGTGACTCGACCCTCCTGACGGGGCCCGGCGCGCGGTCGGCCGCGCGCCACCCGACTTCGCTCCGCTGCGCGTCGCTGCGCTTCCGACGCTTCGCGCCGGACTTGCGGCCACACCGCACGCCGCGGACGCAAGCCGAGCGAAGGGCGGGGGCGCGTGGCCGCCCACGCGCCGGGCCCCGCTAAGACTCAGCGGCCCTTGAAGGCCGGCTTTCGCTTCTCGAGGAAGGCGCGCACGCCCTCCTTGTAGTCCTCGCTGTCGTAGCAGGCGGCGACGGCAGCCTCGATGCGCGCGGGGTCGCGGCGCGCGGGGTCCTTCGCGAGCTCGCGCGCGGCGATCTTCACGCCGCGCAGCGTGAGTGGCGCGTTCGCGGCGATGCGATCGACGGCCTCGCGCACGAGCGCCTCGAGCGCGTCCTTGGGCGCGATGTCGTTCACGAGCCCCATCTCCAGCGCTTCCTCTGCGCGGTAACGCCGAGCGGTGTAGAGGATCTCGAGACCCTTCGCGTGGCCGACCAACCTGAGCAGCGGCTCGAGCAGCGCGGCCGAGTAGCCGAGCCCGAGGCGAGCCGCGGGAATCGCGAAGCGCGCGTCGTCCGAGGCGAAGCGCAGATCCGCGCTGAGTGCGATCGCGACCCCGCCGCCGACACAGAAGCCGTGGATCATCGCGACCAATGGCTTGTCGAGACCCGTGAGCGCGCGGAACGCGAGGCCGGACTCGCGGTCGTAGTCCTTGCCGCCACCGCCGCCGCCGCGCCGCTCCTCGAACTCCGAGATGTCCGCGCCCGAGACGAACGCCAGCTCGCCCGCGCCGCGCAACACGACCACGCGCACGTCCTCGTCCTTCGCGAACGCCTCGACCGCCCCCGGGATCTGCCGCCACATCTCGGCCGACACCGCATTGCGACGCTCGGGCTGGTCGAAGACGATCCAGCCGATCGACCCGTCCTTCTCGATCCGCACCGTTCCACTCATCGTCCGAGTGTACTTCCCTCGGCTGCGCCTCGCTGCGCGCGGCTCCGCCGCTTGCGGGGCTCGCTCGGGGCGGCCTTGTCTGATTGATCTTCGCTCGGCTCCGCCGCTTGCGGGGCTCCCTCGGGGCGGCCCTCGCTCGCCCGTCTCGCGACTGACTTCTCGGGTTCTGAGACCGGATGCGACAGGCTCGCCGTTGCTGCCTAAAGCGTCTCTCATGCGTACCCGATCGGATCGAGATGCGCTTGGTACCGGAGTCATGAGCTCCGTTGCGCCCGTTCTCGTGATCGACGACGGCGAGCTGGAGTCGGTGCGCCTGTTGCTCGACGAGCTGGGCGCGGAGTCGGCGCACGCGAGCTCGCGGGCCTTGGGCGCGGTCGCGCTCCCGTCGCGCCTCCTCGTCACCACAGCGCAAATCGCACACTCGCTCCGCCTGGAGCGCACGCTCGTTCCGGGGCCGAATCGCTCGACGTGGATCGCGTTCGTGAGCGGTGACTCGAAGATGCAGAAGAATCTCCTGCAGAAGGCCGGCTTCGACTTTCTGGTCCGCGAGCCGGTTCATCCCGCCGCGCTGCGCGTGCTTTTGCAACGCGCGCTGTTTCACGGCAGTGACACGCGGCGCGCTCCTCGCGTCGCCTTCGGCTATCCGGTCCGCTATCGCACCGGTTTCTGGCGCCGCGCCGCGACCCTGGTCGATCTCTCGCCGCGCGGCTGTCGCCTGCTGCTGACGTCGGCGGTGAAGGAAAAGGGCGCGATTCGCGTGCAGATCCCGCGCGAGCTCGCCGGCGGCAAGGCGTTCGAGCTCGCTGGCCACGCCGTGCGCGTGTCGCCCGCGGATCGCGAGGGTGGAGCCGCAGCGGAGCTCTCCGTCGGGGTGCGCTTCAGCCCGATGAGCGACCGCGCCAAGACGAGCCTGCGCTCGGTGCTCGCGGATCGCGTCATCGGTCCCGCATCGCTCGCGGTCGCGGTGCCGCTCACTCCGGCGAAGTCACGACCCGCCGACGGAAAACCGGCGCCTTCGGCCATCGCGCCGCCGCGGCGCAAGAAGCGCCTGAACGCGCGCGCGAAGTACCGGAAGCAACTCACCGCGGTCGAGGGCGGCGACGCCTACATGATTCTGTGTCTCGACCTGTCGATCGGCGGCATGCGGATCGAGCCGGTCGAGGGGCTCGGCATGGGCGCGAAGCTGAACCTCGCGATCCAGCTCAACGGGCCGCAAGAGCCCGTGATGGTCGAGGCGACCGTCGTGCGCGACGACGGGGACAACGGGCTCGCGCTGCGCTTCGATTGGCTGTCGTCGGAGTCGAAGCGACGCGTCGAGCGCTTGCTCGTGACCCTGCCGGCGATCGAGCCGCTGCAGGACGAAGCCCGCCGCCAGGGCACGATCTTGGCCACGCGCCTGCCGCGCTCGCCGCGCCCGAAGTAGCCCGCGACTCATGTGCGGCGCCGGTCTGGCGCGACTCATGTGCGGCGCCGGTCTGGCGCGACTCATGTGCGGCGCCGGTCTGGCGCGACTCATGTGCGGCGCCGGTCTGGCGCCTTGGGCCTACCAGAGTCGGAAGCGGCGGGACTTCTTGTCGCCTGCGGGCTTCTCGCGCGACGCGATGCGCGCGCGCAGCTCCTTGCGCTTCTTCGCGAGCGCCCGGTCTCGGGTGATTCGTCCCTGGGGATGAAACACGCTCTTCTCTTCGCGCAGGCGAAATTCGCGGAAGGCCACGTACGCCTCGAGCTCGTGGCGCAGCTCGTGACTCACGAGCTCGATCATGATCGCGTCGTCGAGAAAGCCGAGCCCGGGTACGCTGTCCGGGATGATGTCGTCGGGCTCCGTCAGATACGAGAGCGCGGCGAGCACACGCCGGCGCACGACGTCGGGGACGCGCCACTCCTCGTCGTAGCTCATCGCCACGATGCGCTCGAGGCGGTCGAGCCGCTCGCGCACGTAGTCCGGTGGCTCCGCCGCGCGCGCCTTCTCGATCAGCGCGACCGCGGCCGCGGTGATCTCTTTCTCCTTCTCGGGGTTCGCCACGTCGATGGCCTTCGCCATCACGCGTCGGAAGTGTTTCAGGTCGCGTTCGCCCAACGTGAAGCTGACTTTGAGATCTGCCACGGCGCCGAAGTCTAACCGAGCCGGGTGAGGGTTTTCAGAGGCCGCTGGCCCTGCTTTCCAGGACGCGCCGAACAGGCGAGAATCCGCGCCGTGTTGGGACTCCACGTGCTCTCGCTCGCGTTCTGGACGTTTCTGGGCCTCTCGTCGGCGTTGCTGTTCCCGGTCGCGGTCGTGATCTGGGCCGTGACCGCGCCGTTCGATCGGCGCTTGGTCGCGCTCCACCGGTTCACCTGCTTCTGGGGGTCGCTCTACACCTGGCTGAACCCCGCTTGGCCGGTGACGATCGAGGGCCGCGAGCACATCCGCCCCGGCGTCGCCTACGTGATGACGTCGAACCACCAATCCTTCGTCGACATTCTGGTGTTGTTCCGGCTGTTCCGTCACTTCAAGTGGGTTTCGAAGATCGAGAACTTCCGCGTGCCGTTCATCGGCTGGAACATGTCACTGAACCGGTACATCCCGCTGGTGCGCGGCAAGCGCGAGAGCGTGCTTCGCATGATGCAGCTGTGCGAGGCGACGCTCTCCGCGGGCAGCTCGGTGATGATCTTCCCCGAGGGCACGCGCTCGGTGGATGGTCGCATGCGCCCGTTCAAGAGCGGCGCATTCGAGCTGGCGCTGCGCACGCGCGCGCCGATCCTGCCGATCGCCCTCGACGGCACCGCGCGCGCCCTGCCCAAGCGCGGCTATCTCCTGCAGGGTCACCATCCGATCCACGTGCGCGTGCTGCCCGCGCTCGACCCCGCCACGTACCTGGGCGAGACGATCGAGTCACTCACTGGGCGCGTGAGCGACTTGATCGCGCGCGAGCTCCCCACTCACTCGCAACCCGTCGCGAAGAGCGCCCGCGGCTAGCGCGACAGCTCTTCGAGGAGCTGTCTGCCTTCGCGCAGGTCGCGGGTCTCGTGTCCTTCGCTGAATGCGGCGTAACCGGCCTCGAGCAACTCGCGCGCCTTCGGTCGCTCGCCGTGTTTCGCCAGCAGGCGCGCGAGCGAGCAGGTGGCGCGGAACTCGAGCGCAACGGCGGATTGCTCGCGCGCCAGCGCCATCGCCGCCTCGAGCTGGGCGCGCGCAGTCGGAGCGTCCGTTCGACCGAGGGCCAGTGCCGTGTCGGCCTGCAGGCGCAGCATCTCGGGGCGGAAGAAGCCCTGCTTCGTCTGCTCGGACATTTCGAGCGCCTCGGCCAGCACCTCC
Source organism: bacterium (assembly GCA_041498295.1). Taxonomy (GTDB): domain Bacteria; phylum Myxococcota_A; class UBA9160; order SZUA-336; family SZUA-336; genus VGRW01. The sequence goes on from JBGQIB010000083.1 coordinate 11,899, forward strand.
AGCGCCCGCGCGTGGTCTCCCGCGCGAATGTGCGCGTCGGCGCAAATGAAGAGCAGCCACGGCAGCCAACCGCGTTGGCCGAGGCTGCGACCGTCGTCCAGCCCCTGCTCGAGCAGCTTCAGTCCTCCGCCGGTCTCGCCCATGTCGACGCGTGCCCAGCCCGAGGTAATCGAGGTCCATGCAAGCATCTGCTTGAAGCGGTGGCGTCGCGATAGCTCGAGAGCTTCGTCGGCGATGGTGCGGCAGCGGGCGCCTTCGTCGCGAAGTACGAACACCCAAGCGGCGCGGCTCATGCCGAGCGCTTGGCTGAAGGGATGCCCGAGCGCGCGTCCGAGCGCGACCGCATCCTCCGCCAGCTGGGCCGCCTCATCGGGGTGCCCGGTGAGCCAGGCGCTGATCGCGCCTTGGCCGCGCGCGCACACGCCTGGATCATGGCCACCGTAGAGGTGCGCGTGGTGATGATGGCGCTGCCGGTCATAGAGGCGGATTCCCTGCTGGGCATCGGCGCGGGCAATCGCGGTGCGACCGAGGAGTGCGAACGTGGTCCAGCGCGAGTGATGCGCCTGAAGCACGAGGTCCGGGTCACCCAGGCGCTGGCTCAATGCGACCAGATCGTCGGCGCGGCTTGCCGCGCGCTCGATCCGGTCTGCGTTCGCCTTGTAGATCCAGTCTCCCCAGAGCGCCATGAAGCGCTCGGGGCTGTCTCCTGCATCCTCCGAGATCTCGCAGGCGCGGGCGTAGTTGCTGCCCACCTCGGCGCTGCCGAGTCCCTTCGTCGCGTGAAGCGGGGCTCCAAGCTTGACGCGCACCGACAACTCCCTGCGGTCGCGCTCGGTCGACTGCGGAAGCGTCGCGAGGAGTTCCAGGGTGCTCTCGAAATGGCTGATCGCCTCGGCGTAGCCGGAGCGCGACTCCGCGAGCTCGCCCGCTTTCTGCCAGTGCTCGATTGCCTCTACCGCCATTCCTGCCCGGCTGAAGTGGTGCGCCACGACTTCGGGAATTCCGCGCGCTTCATCCGCGAAGCGCGCGAGGTAAGTCTCTGCGACGCGCCGGTGATGCTGCAGGCGGCTGCTCTTCAGCAGCGTGTCGTAGGCGGCCTCCTGGATGAGCGCGTGCTTGAAGTTGTAGTGCGCGCGTGGCGGCAGACCGCGCTGCAGCAGGATCTCGGCGCGCGTGAGTACGGCGAGCTGCGTGTCGAGCTCCGCGTCGGGCAGGTCGGATACCGCGCGCAGCAGCGAGTATCCGAACTCGCGCCCGAGCACCGAGGCGAGCTGCGCCACCGCCCTTGCGCCGGCGAGGCGGTCGAGCCGCGCCACGAGTGAGTCGCGCAGCGTGCTCGGAATCTCGGTGCCCTCGAGTGGTCCCGCGAGCTCGTAGCGATCCTCGCGCTCGACGACGACGCCGCGCGCGACGAGAGCCTTGCAGAGCTCCTCGACGAACAGCGGCACGCCGTCGGTACGCGCGACGATCTCCTCCAGCAGCGGGCTCGGCAACGAGCGGCCGCCAGTGGTTGCCTGCGCGAGTCTCTCGCTTTCCTCGCGCGCGAGGCGCCCGAGCGGCAGCGTAGTCACTCGCGAGCTGGGCGCCCACGACGGAGTGAACTCCGGCCGAAAGGTGAACACCGCGAGCACCGGCATGCTCGCGAGCTGCTCGAGCACGAGCCCGAGCAGCTCGCTCGTCGACGGGTCCACCCATTGCAGATCCTCGACCACCATCACGAGCGGTTGGCGCTGCGCGTCGGCAGCGAGCCAGGACAAGATCGCCGCGAGCGTCCGGTTCTTGCGTTGGTCCGGAGGAAGCTCCGCCGCCGCTTCCTGGCCGCCTGTGCTTGCGCCGATCAGTGCGGCGAGGAGTGACACCGTCACGGGATCATCGAGCCCGTCGGACCCCAGCAGCCGCTCGAGCTTCGCCCGCCGGTCCGGCGCGTGGTCGTCTGGAACCGTGGCCAGACCGCGCTCGATCCGATCGATCATCGGCTGCAGCGCGCTGTTCTGATGAAAGGGTGAGCAACGCAGCTCGCGCCACGCGCCGCCCTCGGAGGCTACGCGCGCGCGCAGCTCGGCGAGCAGGCGCGACTTGCCGATGCCGCCCTCGCCGGAGAGAAGCACCGCGTGTCCGTCGCCGGCCTTCGCCTTCGCCCAGCGCTCGAGCAGATGGTTGAGCTCGAGCGCCCGGCCGACCAGGGGCGCCGCGCGCCCGCCTTCCACGAGCGCGACGCGCTCGCCCGTTTCTTCCAGCGCCTCGAAGAGCTCGAGCGGCTCGGCGACGCCTTTCAGTGTATGGTGCCCGAGCGAACGAAGCCGGAGGCTGGCCTGGACCAGCCGCTGCGTCGCGCCGGTGAGTACGAGCGTCCCTGGACGCGCCAGTGACTGCACGCGCGCGGCAATGTTCGGGGCCTCGCCGACGATCGCGCCGCTCTCACGGGTCTCGCCCGCGCCCATCTCGCCCACGACCACGAGGCCCGTGTGCAGGCCGACGCGCGGGCGGAGCTCGATGCCATGCTGGGCTCGCGTCCTCGACGCCAGCTCCTCGACCCCGGCGAGCAGCGCGAGTCCCGCGTGCCCCGCGCGGCGCGCGGCATCGTCGTAGGCGACCGGATACCCGAAGTACGCGAATACGCCGTCGCCTGCGTACTGCTGAATCCTGCCGCCGAAACGAGTGATTGCCTCGGCACACACTCCCTGATACGCGCGCAGGATCTCCCGCCAGCGTTCGGGATCGAGACTCCCGGAGAGACCCGTCGATCCCTCGAGATCCACGAACATCACCGTGAGCTGTCTGCGCTCGCCTTCCTCGGTCGAGCTGGCGGCGGGCGCCTTTGCCTCGAAGGGCGCGCCACACATGCCACAGAAGCGCGCGCCGGGCGGGCTCGCCACGGCACATTTCGCGCACAGCTTTTCGAGCCGCGCGCCGCACGAGTCACAGAACAGAAGCCCCGGCCGCACCACAGCGGTGCAAGCAGCACACTCCATGGCTTCTCCCTGGACGGGTATCTTACCCCGCCTGGAGCAGCACGACGCCGAGCGCCACACACAGCGCCGCCGCGAGCCGCCGCCGGCCGAGTCCCTCGCCCAGGAGGCGCGAGCCGATCAGCGCCGCGAACACGACGCTCGTCTCGCGCAGCGCCGCGACGTTCGCCATCGCGCCGCGCGACATCGCCCAGAGGACGATCGCGTAGCCGGTGATCGCGAGCAGGCCACCGGCGACGCCGCGCCCGCCTTCGCGCCCGAGGAACGGCGCGATGCGGCCGCGGTTCCGCACGAGCGCGAATGCGCAGAACCCCAGGCCCGTCGCCCAGCAGTTCCAGGCGATGTAGCTCCACGCGGCTCCCGAGTGTCGCACTCCCTGCCCGTCCAAGAACGTGTAGCAGCCGATCATCGCGGCGGTCGCGAACGCGGCCGCGATCGAGCGAGTGACTCCGGGATGCGGCACGCGCGGCTCGAACGCAAAGCTCGCCATCGCGGCCGACGCGAGCGCGATGCCGCCAGCCTGCACCGGGCGCGGAATCTCGCCCGCGAAGCTCGCGCCCAGGATCGCCACGAGCAAGGGCGCCGAGCCGCGCGCGATCGGATACACGAGCGAGAGGTCGCCGAAGCGGTACGCGTACAAGAGGAAGATCTGATACGCAAAGTGAATCACCGAGGACACCGCGAGATATGGGAGCGCCTCGGGTGCCGGCGCGGGCACGAAGAGGGACGCGACGGCGCCGATCACGACGCTCGTGCCCATGACACCGGCCAGCGTCACCACGCGATCGGCGCTCGACTTGGCGAGCGCGTTCCACGTCGCGTGCAGAATCGCGGACAGGAGCACCAGCGTCGCGGCGAAGGGATCCAGATGCACGGCGCGCGCTCAGTCCGACTTCAGTGCGCTGTGCTCGCGCAGCCACTCGATGCCGCCTTCGGTGCGCGCGCGCTCCTCGGCGAGGAAGCGCCCGACGGCGTCGCGCAGCCGCGGCTCGGCCAGCCAGTGCAGGCTGTACGTCGGCTCGCCGTCGAAGCCGCGCGCCTGCTTGTAGTCGCCGCCGGCGCCGGGCTCGAAGCGCGCGAGGCCGCGCGCGATGCAGTGCTCGACGGCGGCGTAGTAACACACCTCGAAGTGCAGGTTGCGCACGTCGCGCGTCGCGCCCCAGTAGCGGCCGTAGAGCGTGTCGCCCTTCGCGACGTTGAACGTGCCCGCGATCGGCTCGTCTCCCAGGCTCGCGACGACGAAACACAGGCGTTCGCGAAAGCGCTCGGCGACGAGCGCGAAGAACTTCCGGTTCAGATACTGCCGGCCCCAGGCGCGGCCGCGCACGGTCGCGAGATAGAAGCGGAACATCGGCTCGAAGAGCGCATCGGGGATCGCGTCGCCGGCGAACGTCTCGACGCGCACGCCGCTCTCGACGACTTCGCGCCGCTCGCGGCGGATCTGATTGCGCCGCTTGCTGCGAAAACGCGCCAGCCAATCGTCGAAGCTCGCGTAGCCCGCGTTGCGCCAGTGGTATTGCACGCCGACGCGCAGATCGAAGCCGAGCGCGCGCAGCGGCTCGATCTCGTCCGCGCGGCAGAAGTTCACGTGCACCCCCGAGAGATCGCTCTCGCGGCACAGCTCCACCAGCGCGGCGCCGAGGCGCGCGAGCCAGTCCGCGCGGCTCTCGCCCGCGGCGACGAGAAAGCGCGCGCCCGTCACCGGCGTGAACGGCACGCCAACGAGCAGCTTCGGGTAGTACGCGATACCGGCGCGCTCGGCGGCGTCGGCCCAGCCCCAGTCGAAGACGAACTCGCCCTCGCTGTGCGTCTTCACGTACAGCGGAACCGCGGCGACCAGGCGTCCCCCGTCCTTCACGACGAGCGGCCGCGGGGTCCAGCCGCTGTTGCCGCCGACGCAGCCCGCCTCTTCCAGCGACGCGAGCCACTCCCACTCGAGGAACGGGGACTCATCGCCGACGAGCGCGTTCCATTCCGCGGCGGGAAGCTCGCGCACGCTCGCGAGATTCTCGACCTCCAGCATCCGGGCGCAGTGTACCTCGCACCGGTGGCCTCGGTTATCCTGCCACCGTGGCGGACGAGCCGAAGAAACCGCCGGTCGATCCTCCCATCCGAGAGCGGGAGCGCGAGGGCGGACTCGCGACGCGCGACCGGCCGAAGGTCGAGCGGCCGAAGCGCTTCAAGGTGATCCTCTTCAACGACGACTACACGCCTATGGAGTTCGTGGTGAGCCTGCTCGAGAACGTTTTTTCGAAGAGCCCCGCGGAAGCGACGGAGCTGATGCTCCAGATCCACCGCACCGGCATGGGCATCGGGGGCGTGTACGTGCTCGAGATCGCCGAGACCAAGGTCGCCGCGGTACACCGCAAGGCCGAGGAGCGCGGCTATCCGCTGCGCGCCGGATCGGAGCCCGAATGAGCCGCTTCAACCGCGAGCTGCAGCTCACCCTGCAGGCCGCGATGCGCGAGGCAGTGCGCCGCAGGCACGCGTATCTGACCGTCGAGCATCTCTTGTTCGCGCTCTGTCACGACGAGCGCGGCGCCGAGGTGCTGCGCCACTCCGGCGCGAACGTGCGCAAGCTGAAGTCCGAGCTCCAGCACTTCCTCGACGAGGAGATCGCGGGCGAGCCCGGCGAGGAGCCGGTCGACACGGGCCAAACGCTCGCCTTCCATCGCGTCATCCAGGGCGCGCTCGCGCACGCGCAGAACGCGGAGCGCGAGGAGGTCGACGCGGGCGATCTCGTCGCCGCCATCTTCCAGGAGCCCGACTCACAGGCGCTGGCCCTCTTGCGCACGCAGGGCGTGTCGCGCCTCGACGTACTCAAGTATGTGTCGCACGGGATCTCGAAGCTGCCCGAGTCGCGTTCGGGCGCGGAGCCGAACGGCGCGGCCGAGCCGCCGCGCCGCGCGCGCACCGGCGACGACGACGAAGACGACGTCTCCGATCCGCTCGCCGCTTTCTCCACTAACCTCACCGAGCGTGCGGCGGCGGGCAAGCTCGATCCGCTGGTCGGGCGCGAGGCCGAGATCGATCGCGTGATCCACGTGCTCGCGCGGCGGCGCAAGAACAACCCGATCCTGGTCGGCGAGTCCGGCGTCGGCAAAACCGCGATCGCGGAAGGCCTCGCGCAGCGCATCGTGAGCGGCGAGGTGCCGAAGGACTTGCTGGGCGCGGAGGTCTACGCCGTCGATCTGGGCGCGATGCTCGCCGGCACCCGCTACCGCGGCGACTTCGAGCAGCGCTTCAAGGCATTCGTCGCCGCCGTGAAGGAGCGCCCGAATCCGATCGTGTTCATCGACGAGATCCACACGGTGCTGGGCGCGGGCGCGGCACAGGGAGCGACGGTCGACGCATCGAACATGCTGAAGCCGCTGCTCCAGAACGGCGAGCTGCGCTGCATGGGCTCGACCACGTTCCAGGAGTACAAGCACTTCGAGCGCGACCGCGCGCTCGCGCGCCGCTTCCAGCGCATCGAGGTGCACGAGCCCTCGATCGACGACGCGGTGAAGATCCTCGAAGGGCTCGCGCCGCACTACGAGAAGCACCACGCCGTGCACTACACGGCGCCGGCGCTGCGCGCCTGCGTCGAGCTCTCGGCGAAACACTTGCTCGACCGCTTCCTGCCCGACAAGGCGATCGACGTCATGGACGAAGTCGGCGCGGCGGTGCGGTTGCGCAAGGGCGAGAAGCGCAAGACCGTCGGCGTGCGCGACGTCGAGGTGCTGATCTCGCAGATGGCCAAGATCCCGTTGCCGACAGCGTCGACGTCCGACCTCGAGGGGCTCGAGAAGCTCGACGGCGAGCTACGCCGCGTGGTGTACGGTCAGGAGGAGGCGATCTCGACCGTCGTGCGCGCGATCAAGCGCGCGCGCGCCGGCCTGGGCGGCGCGGATCGGCCCGTCGGCTCGTTCCTGTTCATGGGCCCGACGGGCGTCGGCAAGACGGAGCTCGCCAAGCAGCTCGCGAAGACACTCGGCGTCCAGTTCATCCGCTTCGACATGAGTGAGTACATGGAGTAGCACGCGGTGGCGCGCTTGATCGGCGCGCCGCCCGGCTACGTCGGCTACGACCAGGGCGGCATCCTCGTCGACGCGGTCCGGCGCACGCCGTACGCGGTGCTGCTGCTCGACGAGATCGAGAAGGCGCACCCGGACCTGTTCGACATTCTCCTGCAGGTCATGGATCACGCCACGCTCACCGACAATCACGGCCGCGAGGCGAGCTTCCGCCACGTGACCCTGATCATGACGAGCAACGTCGGAGCGCGCGAGATGGTCGGGCGCTCGATCGGCTTCGGCGGCGAGACGGGCGGCACGGGCCAGAAGGACGTCGAGCGCTTGTTCAGCCCCGAGTTCCGCAACCGGCTCGACGAGGTCGTGAAGTTCAAGCAGCTCACGCCCGAGATCATGGCGCGCGTGGTCGACAAGTTCGTGCTCGAGGTCGAGGCGCAGCTCGCGGAGAAGCGCGTGCAGATCGCACTCACTCCCGCCGCGCGCGCATGGCTCGCCGAAAAGGGCTTCGACAAGCACTTCGGCGCCCGCCCGCTCGCGCGCGTGATTCAGACCGAGCTGAAGGACCCGCTCGCCGACGAGCTCTTGTTCGGGAAGCTCGCGAAGGGCGGGAGTGTCTCCGTCGACGCGGTCGACGGCGCGCTCGTCTTTGCATGCGAGCCCCGCGCGAGTTAGCGCCGGCGCCAACTCGCGCGGGGCTGCGCCGGGCCGTCGCTCGATGCCGAGCTCGATCCCGATTCCCCCCAAGAGGGTCGCTAGTACGGGAAAAATCCTCCGATGCTCACCGCGACGTGTCCCGCGCGCACGGCGATGAAGGGAGCGGGAACAGCGGGGTAGAACGCGCGCGGCGCCGGGTAATATGCGGCGGGTGCCGGGTAGTACGCCTGCGGCGCGGGGTAGTAGGCAGGCGGCGGACACGGCGCTGCGTACACCGGAGCGTACGCGGGCGCGTAGACCCCGCGCGGCACCGGCACTGGAATCGGAATCGGCACGAACGCCGCGAACGAAGGCCCGTGCCAGTGCCCGTAGCCGC
>JBGQIB010000084.1:0-18736 GCA_041498295.1 bacterium
CCGAAGGGGCGCGCAGTGAGCCGTAGGCGAACGGAGTCGGTGAGGCGGAGCGAGGGCCGTCCCGAGCGACGCCGCAAGCGCCGAAGCGTGGGTAGGGTGCCCACGCGACCATCGGGAACGCGCGGAGCGAGGGCCGTCCCGAGCGACGCCGCAAGCGCCGAAGCGTGGGTAGGGTGCCCACGCGACCATCGGGAACGCGCGCAGTGAGCCGCAGGCGAACGGAGTCGGTGAGACGGTGAAGTCACTCGCGCTCGCGCTGCTCGTCGGCGTCATCCACGTCCACCACGCGCCGTCCCACGACAGCGACGGCTCGTTCGAGGCGGTGCTGGAGGCGGCGGATCAAGCGGGCCTCGACTTCGTCGTGCTCACCGATCACACCGACGTCGACGCGCCGGCGCCGCTGTCCGGGATCGAGCACGCTGGCGTGCACGTCGCGCCGAGCGGGCGGCCCGTGCTCGTGCTCGTCGGCGCGGAGTTCGCGAGCGACGACGGGCATCTGCTCGGGCTCGCGATCGATCACGCGGTGCCGGCCATCGGCCGGCCGGGTCGCGACGTGATCGCGGACATCCACGCGCAGGGCGGGTTCGCGGTGGTACCGCACCCGTTTTCGCACGGCGGCTGGCGCGATTGGAGCGCGGATTTCGACGGGATGGAGGTGCAGAACAGCGCGTCCGACTTCCGGCGCCTCTACGGGCCGCTGCTCCCGATCCGCATCCTGCGTCTCGCCTTCGACCGCGACGCGGTGCTGCGCGAGCTCTGGCGCCGGCCAGACGTCGAGCTCGCGAAGTGGGACGAGCTGCTCGCCGCCGGCCGGCGCATCCCGGGCTTCGCGGGCGCGGATGCACACCAAAACGTGTCGCTGTTCGGCTGGCAGCTCGATCCCTACGCGCAGATGTTTCGCGGCCCGCGCATGGTCTGTCCCGCGGCGGCGCTCGAGCCGGCGGAGGTCTGGCGGCTCCTGCGCAGCGGCGCGTGCGCGATTCGAACCGAGTTCTACGAGTCGCGCGCGGGCGAGGCGACGCGAGTCCAATTCCCGAGCGGACGAGTCGAGTGGCAGCTCGACGGCGGCGAGCGCGTGCTCGAGCTCGACGATCCACCCTTCGAGCCCCCGCTATACTCCGCACCGTGACTCGCATCGATCTGCGCAGCGACACGGTCACGCGCCCGAGCCCGGCGATGCGCGAGGCGATGGCCCGCGCCGACGTCGGCGACGACGTGTACGGTGAGGATCCGACGGTGAACCGCCTGCAGGAGGTCGTGGCGGCGCGGCTGGGCAAGGAGGCCGCGCTGTTCGTGCCGTCGGGCACGATGGCGAATCAGATCGCGCTGCGATCTCTGACCGAGCCTGGCGACGCCGCGATCGCAGCGCGCGACGCGCACATCTACCTGTACGAGTCGGGCGCGGCGGCGGCGCTTGGCGGCGTGCAGTTCACTTTGATCGGCGAGCGCGGCGCGTTCACGAGCGACGAGCTGCGCGCGGCCATCTACCCGAGCGACGACCACTACGCGCGCACGCGCGTGGTCTGCATCGAGAACACGCACAACCGCAGCGGGGGACGCGTGTTCGCGTTCGACGCGCTGCGCGAGATCGGCGAGCTCGCCAAGGCGCGCGGGCTGCGTCTGCACCTCGACGGCGCGCGCCTCTGGAACGCGGAAGCCGCGACCGGCATCGACGCGGTGCGCTGGTGCGCGGCGTTCGACACGGTCTCGGTTTGTCTGTCGAAGGGGCTGGGCGCGCCGGTCGGCTCGCTCGTCGCCGGATCGCGCGAGCTCGTCGCGCGCGCGCACCGCTTCCGCAAGATGCAGGGCGGGGGGATGCGCCAGGCCGGCGTGCTCGCCGCCGCGGGTCTGTTCGCGCTCGAGCACAACGCGAAGCGACTCGGCGAGGACCACGCGAACGCGCGCCGGCTCGCCGCGGGCCTCGTGACACTGTCCGGTGTCACGGTCGAGGCGCTGCCCGAGACCAACATCACGATCTTCCAGCGCGCCGATGCGCCCGCCTGGACGGAGCTTCTGCGCGCGCGCGGCGTGCTCGTGAGCGCGTTCTCCAGCGACACGATCCGCGCCGTGACTCACCTGGACGTCTCGGCGAGCGACGTCGACCAGGCGCTCGCGGTCATGCGCGAGGCGAGCCGGTGAGCGAAAAGCGCGGGCTGCGCTTCGAGTGCACCGGCTGCGGCGGCTGCTGCACCGCGCGCGGCGAGTACGCGCACGTGTATCTGAATCCCGACGAGGCGGGCGCGCTCGCGGACGAGCTGAAGGTCTCGGTGCGCGAGTTCCGGCGCCGCTACACCTTCAAGGACGAGTACGGCTACACCCAGCTCCGCTTCGACGACGCGAGCTGCGTGTTTCTCGAGCGCGGTACCAATCGCTGTACGGTCTACGGCGCGCGCCCGACGCAGTGCCGCACGTTCCCGTTCTGGCGCGACCTGATCGCCGACGGCAAGTGGACGCCGGAAGCGCGCGAGCTCTGCGAGGGCGTCGGCCGCGGGCCGACGCATCGGCTGACCGACGTCGAAGCGCGCATGCTCGAGATGGAGCTCGCGGACGAGACCTGACGCGCGGGCTATCTTTCCGCACGCGATGTCCCGTTCGACACGACCGCCGAGTGGCTCCTGGGGCGAGGTCGCGCAGCATTTGCGCGTGACCGCGCGCATGCGCGCGCAACTGCCGCCGGAACGCGTCGCGCTGCAACACGAGGTGCTGCGCCTGGCGGGTCGAGTGCACGGGCGGCGCGCGCTCGACGTCGGCTGCGGAACGGGTGCGCTGGCGCGCCAGCTCGCCGCGGACGGCGCGCAAGTGGTCGCGATCGATGTCTCCCCCGCGGCCGTTCACGCCGCCGACCACGAGGCCAAAGAGTCGGGCGAGAGCCCGCTGCCGGAGTTCGCGGTCGCCGACCTGCTCGCGCCGAGCTCGTTGCCCAAGGGGCCGTTCGACCTCGTGACTTGCGTGCTCGCCTTGCACGAGAGCGTCGAGCCGGAGCGTGCACTGCAGGCCGCGGCGAAGCTGCTGCACCCTCGCGGCCGCCTCGTTTTGGCGCTCGAGCATCCCTGGCGCGGCGACGCGCGCGCGACGCCGGGACCGCTCTCGAGCCTGCCGTCGCTGCTCGCCGCGCTGCGCGCGGTCGGCCTGCGGCTGATCGACGCAGGAGAGCCCGAGCCGCCCGGCGCGCCGAAGGGCGGACGGCCGCATCATCTGGTGATCGCGGCGGAGCGCACTAGCAAGCGGCCCCGCAACCGGGGAACCAGCCGCTAGCGCGGCGCCACTCTCATCAGGGGTCTCCAGCCGATGCCCGCTTCGTTGAAGTCGTCCCCCGCTACCGCGCCGCGGGGCTGGCTGTTCGGACCGGTGAGCGACCTGCTCTTCGGCTGCGGCCTCGCGTACGTCGCGGTGTTCGTCGTGCACTGCGTCGCGGGCGCGCGCCTGCGCGAGTGGGTGCCGTTCGCGCTGCTGCCGATCGCGGCCCTACTGGTTTCGACGCCTCACTACGGGGCGACACTGATCCGTGTCTACGAAGACCGGCAGGAGCGCAAGCTCCAGGCGCGTTTTGCGATCTGGGCCACGGCCGCGCTCGGCGTCGCGTTCTGGCTCAGCTTGCGCAACATCGCGCTCGGCTCGCTCTTCGTCACGCTCTATCTGACTTGGAGCCCGTGGCACTACACGGCGCAGAACTTCGGCGTGGCGATGGTGCTGCTGCGCCGCCGCGGCGCTGCGCCGAGCGCGCTCGCGGGTCGCCTGCTGCGCGCATCTTTCGTCTGCTCGTTCGCGCTCGCGTTCGTGTCGCTGCACGGCCAAGCCACGCCCGCGTACATGCCGGACGGAGTCACGGGCTACGCCTACTACGTGCGCACGCTCGGCATCCCCGCGCCGATCCGGGACTTCGCGCTCGGCGCGGGATTGCTCGCGTGGCTCGGGCTCTCCGGCTCCGCCGCGTTCCTGCTGTTGCGCGGCGGGAGGTGGAAGGCGGTCGCGCCCGCGCTGCTGTTGATGCTCTCGCAGACACTCTGGTTCGTCGTGCCCGCGATCGCGCGCAATTGGCAGATCGCCCAGGGCATCGAGCCGCTGGGGCTCGCGCAGGCGCAGTACGCGTTTCTGTGGATCGCGCTCGCGCACGCCGCGCAGTACGTGTGGATCACCGCGTCGTACGAAGAGGCGCGCGAGCGCGATTTCTCGGTGCCACGCTTCTACGCGCGCGCGCTCGCCGCCGGCTCGACCGCGTGGACCTTGCCCGCGCTCTTGTTCGCGCCGGGCATGCTCGGCCAGCTGCCGTTCGACGCGGGGCTGGGCATGTTGGTCGCAGCGCTCATCAACCTGCACCACTTCATGCTCGACGGCGTGATCTGGAAGCTGCGTGACTCGCGCGTGGCGCGCGTGCTCCGGCTCGAGTCGAGCGCGCGGCCTGCGCCCGCCAGCGCGGATCCGCGGCGCGGCGCGGCGCGCGTGCTCGTCGGGGTGCTCGGCGCCGCATCGCTCGCCGTCCCGCTGCTCGGCGCGTTCGAGATGAACCAGGGCGTCGGGGCTGGCTTCGCGAACGGCGACGTGCGCCGCCTCGAGACCGCGGACCGGCGGCTGCGCTGGATCGGCCGCGCGAGCCCGGAGGTGCGCACGCGCATCGGCCTGCTCGAGCTGCGCGCGGGCCGGCTCGACCGGGCGGAGCACGACTTCGACGAGAGTCTCGCGCTCCACCCGACTGCGTCGGCGTGGATCGCGAAGGGCTACGTCGCCGCGAAGCGCGACAATTTCTCCGAGGCGATGGCGAGCTACGACCGCGCGCTCGCGCTCGATGCGAACGACATCGAGGCGCTGTACCAGTCCGCGTACGGACTGATCCAGCTCGGACGGCGCGCGGAGGCGAGCGCGCGACTCGAGCGCGGACTGGCGATCGACCCCGACAACGCGAAGCTTCGCGCGCTGCTCGAGTCCGCGCGCTGACCGAACGCGCTGCTAGACTCGCCGCAAGCGGGGGAGGGCGCATGCCGGGTCAGACGGTCGAGTTCGCGAGCAACGGCGCGAAAGCGCATGGCTATCTCGCCACGCCCGCGTCGGGCAGCGGTCCCGCGCTGATCGTGATCCAGGAGTGGTGGGGACTGGTCGACCACATCAAGGACGTCGCGGACCGCTTCGCGGCGGCCGGCTTCGTCGCGCTCGCGCCCGATCTCTACCACGGCGAGTCGACGCAGAAGCCCGACGACGCCGGCCGACTCATGATGGCGCTCGACATCGACCGCGCCGCGCGCGACCTCGAGGGCGCCGTCGCGTATCTGCTGGCGCTACCCAGCGTCGCGGTGCGCAAAGTCGGCGTGGTGGGCTTCTGCATGGGCGGCCAGCTCGCGCTCGCGACCGCGTGTCTCAGCGCGAGCGTCGGCGCCGTCGTCGACTTCTACGGCGTGCACCCGAACGTGAAGCTCGACTTCGCGAAGCTCGGCGCGCCGGTGCTCGCTCTGTTCGCCGCGCGCGACGCGTTCGTGACTCCCGAGATCGCGCGCAAGCTCGAGCGCGACGTACGCTCGGCGGGGAAGGCGATCGAGGTCCACATTTACCCCGGCGCCGATCACGCGTTCTTCAACGACACGCGTCCCGACGTCTTCAACCGCGAGGCGGCCACCGATGCTTGGAACCGAACGACGCAATTCTTCCGACGTCATCTCCACTGAGCGCGCCGCCGGACTCACTCGGCGCGCGTTTCTCTCGGGCAGCGCGCTCGCGTTCGGGGCGCTGGCGCTCCTGCCGCGCAGGCTGCGCGCCGCCGACGCGCAGTTCGCGCTCGCCGCGCCCGCGCTGGACGCGCTCGCGAAGGGCCACCTGGTGTACGTCTCGCCGCTCAAGGCCGACGGGCGCGAGAGCCGCTGTCACGGCGAAGTCTGGTACTTCTGGGACCGCGACGCGGTCGTGATCGCGACGGCGACGCGCGGCTGGAAGCTGCGCGCGCTGAAGGGCGGCAAGGACAAGGCGCGCATCTGGGTCGGCGATTTCGGTCCGTATTCCGGGGCGGCCGAGAAGCTGCGCGCGGCGCCGACGTTCCTCGCGAGCGCAGCCGTCGACGCCGAGCCGGCGAGCTTCGAACGGCTGCTCGCGAGCTACGCGACGCGCTACCCGGAGGAGTGGGCCAAGTGGAAGCCGCGCTTCGAGTCGAGTTACAAGGACGGCTCGCGCACCGTCATTCGCTATACACCGATTGGTGCATAGCGGCGCGCGCGCTCAGCTCACGCCGCCGGTCGCGCCATTGTAGGAGATGCTGCCGCCGCCGCTGCCGGAGAGCGTGAACGTGCCCGTCCCGGCGCCGGCCGCCGCGATCTGCGCGGCCGTCCAGTTGCTCGGCAGCGGCGAGCGCATCAGCAGCGCGTAGAGCTCCGCGGCGGTGTCCTGCGCCGCGTTCGCCGCGTCGATCGTCGGCCAGCCGGCGGCGTTCACGATGACGGTGGTGCCGGACTCGAGCGTCACGTTACCCGCGACGCCCGTGCCGCCGGCGAGCCACTTCGCGTGCGTGATTTGAATGCTGGCCGAGAGTCCGCCGCGCACGCCCGCCAGCGCGGCGGAGCGCGCGTCGGTCGCGAGGTCGACGAACTTCGGCAGCGCGACCGCGGCGAGGATCGCGATGATGGCGATCACGATGACGAGCTCGATGATCGTGAAGCCGTGGTTCGAACGCGCGCGCATGCCAGGTTCTCCCTCGAATGGCGACACCCAAGCGGTTCGCCCTTCTGGCTCTTCGGCCGCGCGCGCGCGGCTTCTGAAGCGATCGAGCCTCGGGCCTACACCAATCAGTGATACTCATCCGTCAGCCGTACTCGTCAGCCGCTGCGATCGAGCGCGCGGTACGACAGCGCCTCCGCGACGTGCGCGCTCGACAGCGCCTCGGCGCCCTCGAGATCCGCGAGCGTGCGCGCGACGCGCAGGCTGCGCACGAAGCCGCGCATCGTGAGGCCGAGCGCGCCGACGGAGCGCTCGAGCAGTGCGCGTGCATCGGCTTCGAGCCGGCAGTGCGTGGCCAGCGCCGCGTTTGGAAGCTCCGCGTTCGTGAGCCACGCGGCGCCCGCGTGTTGCCGCGCCTGCCGCACGCGCGCCGCGAGCACGCGCTCGCGCACGCGCGCGCTCGGCTCGGCGCCGCGACCCGCGCGCAGCATGTCGCGCCATGGCACGGGCGCCACCGGAACGTGTAGGTCGATGCGGTCGAGCAGCGGCCCGGAGAGCTTCGCGCGATAGCGCGCGATCTCGGGCTCGAGACAGCGGCACTCGCGCGCCGCCACACCGCGCCAGCCGCACGGACACGGGTTCATCGCCGCGACCAGCTGAATGCGCGCCGGCAGGCGCGCGCTGCCGTGCGCGCGCGCGATGCGGATCTCGCCCTCCTCGAGCGGCTGGCGCAGCGCTTCGAGCACGGGTCGGCGGAACTCTGGAAGCTCGTCGAGAAAGAGCACGCCGCGATGCGCGAGTGAGATCTCTCCGGGACGCAGCGGCCGACCGCCGCCAGCCATGCCCGCGTCGGAGGTGCTGTGATGCGGTGCGCGAAACGGCGGGTGCGCGAGCAGCCCGTCGCTGGCGAGCGTGCCAGCGGCGCTGTGAACGCGTGTCGCCTCTAGCGCGGCTGCGAACGGAAGCGGCGGAAGGATGCCCGGCAGGCGCCGCGCGAGCAGTGTCTTGCCGCTGCCTGGCGGGCCGATGAACAACAAATTGTGTCCGCCGGCGGCCGCGACTTCGAGCGCGCGCTTGGCGGCCTCCTGACCGTGCACTTCCGCGAGGTCGGGCTCGAGCGACGACGGGGCGCACACGGCGCTCGGCGCGGCCGGTCGAGTCAGTGCCGCGTCGCCGCGCAGCCAGGCCAGCACGCTCGCGAGATCCGGCGCGCCGAGCGGCTCGAGCCCGGGACACAGCGCCGCCTCGCCGAGATTCCCGTTCGCGACGACGACCTGGCGAATCACTTCGCCGTCCGCCGCACTCAGCATCGCGAGCACGCCGCGCACCGGGCGCAGCGCGCCGTCGAGGCCGAGCTCGCCGAGAAAGATCGAGCGATCGAGCTGCGCTGCCTCGAGCTCGATCCGCGTACCCGCGATCGCGACCGCGATCGGGAGATCGAGTGCCGAGCCCACCTTCGGCAGACCCGTCGGCGCGAGATTCACGGTCACCCGCCCCGGCGGGAACTCGAGGCCGGACTGTCTGAACGCGGCCCGAATGCGGTCGCGGCTCTCGTTCACGATCCGGTCGGCCTGGCCGACGATGTGAAACGCGGGCAACCCCGCGCCAGCCTCGACCTCGACCGAGACGCGCACGCCGTCGATCACGTGGAGTGTGGCACCGAACGCGCGCACGAGCATGAACTCTCCGCGCGGGACCGGCGGACCTACTCGTGAGTCGCGCGCGCGCGAGTTTGGTGGCGCGCGAGCCCGCGAGCGGGCGCCGGTGTAGAGTGCGCGGCTTGTCGAAGCCGGCGCGCAGCGCAGCACTACTCGCAGCCGTGTTGCTGTTCGGGCTCGCGTGCCGCGAGCGCGCTGCGGCACCGGTCGGGGCGCGGCCGAGTGAGTTCGACGCGGCGCGCGCGTTTCGGGACCTCGAGGCGCTGGTAAAGATCGGCCCGCGGCCCGCGGGCTCGGCCGGCGCGGCCGAAGCGCGCGCACTGATTCGCGACCGACTGCGGCAAGCCGGCTGGCTCGTCGAAGCGCACGACTTCAGCGTCGCTCGCTCGGGCGGCGGGCCGGTCGCGATGACGAATCTCAGCGCGCGCCGCAGCGGCAATGGAGCGCCGCGCACGCTCGTCGTCACGCACTACGACACGAAGAACATCCCGGGCATACCCTTCGTCGGCGCGAACGACGGCGCGTCGGGAGTCGCGGTTTTACTCGAGCTGGCGCGTACGATCGCGAGCGACGCGCCGCCGCTGCCGCTCGAGCTCATCTTCTTCGACGGCGAGGAGGCGTTCGGCGAGAGCATCAGCGCGGACGATGGGTTGTTCGGGAGCAAGGCGCTTGCCGAGCGTATGGCCAACGAGGGGACGCTCGCGAAGGTCGGCGCGGTGGTGGAGGTCGACATGGTCGGGGATCGCGACCTGAACCTCGCGCTCGACATGCGCTCCTCGCCCGCGTTGATCAAGAGCTTCGAGGCGGCCGCTGCGAAGCTGGGCCTTCCGCCGCCCTTCGATCCGAGGCAGGCGCTCGGCGTGATCGATGACCACTCGTCGTTCCAGGACCGCGGCGTGAAGGAAGTGCTCGCCCTGATCGACTTTCAGTACGGCGCGCGGGTCTCGCCGGGTCCGCGCTGGCACACTGCGGGCGACACGCTCGAGGCGGTGTCCGCGGACAGCCTGAATAGCGTCGGAAAGACCCTGGTCGAAACGCTGCGCTCCCTGGCTGCAGCACAGCAGGCGTCGCCCTAAGCTTCGACGGCCCGGAGAACTCCGCGCCACGTCCGATCACGGCGAAGCCACTGGAAGGAATCCCGCGATGCTGAAGCTGCGAACTCTGGCCGCATCGACCGCGTTCGCCGCACTCACGGCCACGCTCGGCTGCGCGCCCGGCCAGCCGCTGGACACGAAGACCAAGCAGGGCGCCGTGATCGGCACGCTTGCCGGCGCCGCCACCGGCGCTGCGGTCGGCGGCAAAGACCACCGTGCGGGAGGCGCGCTGATCGGCGCGGCAGCCGGCGCCGTGGCGGGCGGTCTGCTCGGGAACTACCTCGACAAGCAGGCGCAGGAGCTCGGCGCGATCCCAGGCGCCGAGGTCACGCGCAAGGACGACGCGCTGCTCGTGAACATGGAGGGCGGGATACTCTACGACTCGAACTCCGCGCTGCTCTCGCCCGGCGGCGCGGACCGGATTCGCAGCCTCGCGCGCACCGTCCAGGACTATCCGAAGGAGCGCATCATCGTGAAGGGTCACACGGACAGCCAGGGCGACGAGCGCGCCAACCAGCGCCTCTCCGAAGACCGCGCCGACAGCGTGCGCAACATGCTCGTCGCCGAAGGCGTGACACCGTCGCGGATCACCGCCGTGGGCTTGGGCGCGAGCCTGCCGCTGGCGACCAACTCGACCGCGGAGGGCCGGCAACAGAATCGGCGCGTGGAGATCGAGCTGCGCCCGGACGCCGAAGTGCTTCAGGGCGAGGCCTCCCAGTGACTCGCGACGCCGTGATATGGTCGCGCCCCGAATGTCTCGACGCTTCATGCTGAGCGCTGTTCAGGGCCGCGCACTCGCGGTGCTGCTCGCGCTGGCCGCGCCCGCGGCGCTCGCGGGCGACGCGATGCCCGTGAAGATCGAGATCCGCTCGCCGAAGCCGGGCGAGACTCTGCACAACAAGACCGACATGGCGCCGCTCTCCGGGCTCGCCATCGCCGGCGAGCGGCCGACGGCTTTCGACGTGATGGTCGTGATCGACGTCTCGGGTTCGACCGAGTACCCGAGCGGCATCGACGTCGACAACGACGGCACGACCGGCGTCACGGAGCGCTCACTCTCGCCGGGAGTCGCCGACACGCCGAACACGGATCCGGACGACTCGATCCTGTCGGCCGAGGTCGCGGCAGCCAAGGCGCTGCTCGACGGGCTCGACTCGAGCCGCGTGCACGTCGGCCTGGCGACGTTCTCGGGCGAGATCGATCCGAACACCGGTCGCGGCGTGAACGCCGACAACGACGCGCTGCTCGAGGTGCCCCTCACGGACAACTACGGAGCGCTGCGCGGTGCGCTCGAGGCTGTGCGGCTCCGCGGAGCGACTGGCGGAACGAACATGCAGGCCGGAGTGAAGCTCGCGCTGCGCGAGCTCGCGTCGCTCCCCGGCTCGCAGTCTCACCCGCGTCCGAACGCGAAGAAAGTGATCCTGTTTCTCACCGACGGCCGGCCGTCGCTGCCGTTCGGCCTTGCGAACGTCGAGGACAAGGACGACACGCGCGCGGCGATCGACGCCGCCGCGCTCGCGAAAGTGGCCGGCGTGATGCTGAACGTGTACGGGCTCGGTCCGTCGGCAATCGACTACCCGGTCGCGGCCACCGAGATGGCCAAGGCGACGAACGGCCTATACACACCTGTGCGTCGCCCTGGCGACATCGTCGCTCTGCTCTCCGGCGTGTCGTTCGCGAACGTCGAGGACGTGGTCGCGGTGAACCTGACGCTCATGGAGTGGGCGGGGCCGAACGACATCCTGCTCTCGCCCGACGGCTCGTTCACGGGCTTCGTGCCCGTACGGCCGGGCATGAATCGCATCCGCGTGTCCGCGCTGGCAAGCGACGGCACGCGCGGCTCGACGGAGTTCGACCTGCAGTTCGCCCAGCAGGGCATGACCGAGCTCGAGCTCGCGGTCGAGCGCGATCGCATCCGGGCGCGCACCAAGGAGATTCAACTCCGCCTGGAGCGCGACAAACAAGAGGCGTTTCGCAAGCAGGAGCGCGAGCGCACGCTCGAGATCGGCGTCGACAAGGCCGGCGGCCAAGCCGCTCCGCAGGCCACGCCGGCGCCGAGCCCGGCGCCACCGCACTGAGTCGGCTCAGTTCACGAGGCTCGGGTCCGCGACTTCCTTGCGGACGAGCTTCCCCTTCTCGTAGTACGAGGTGACGTCGACCACGCCGTCGCCGTTCGTGTCTTCCTCGCGCTTGACCAGCACGACCTTGGTCGCGTCGGTGCCCTCGAAATACTCCCAGACGTCGGTCTTGCCGTCCTGGTTCTTGTCCTTCTCGATGCGCGCGGGAAAGCCGCGCTCGTCGAAAAAGGTGCGCGCGTCCATGACACCATCCAGTGTCGTGTCCTCGATCTCGACGCTGCGCTTTCCGGCGACGTACTCGATGCGCCGGTCGATCTTGCCGTCGCCGTTGTTGTCGTACTCCTCGTAGACGAGGATGCCGGCCTGATACTGGAGATAGCCGTCGCGCTTCCCGTCGAAGTTGCGGTCGACCTCCACGCGCACGGCCGTCTCGCCGCCGTCGTACGTGAGCCAGCGATCCGGCTTGCCGTCCTGGTTCGTGTCTTCGGCGCGCGAGGCGAGGCGCCCGTCGGGCAGATACGTGTTCACGGAGTCGAGCGTTCCGTCGAAGTCCGTGTCTTCCTCGCGCGTCAGCACCTGGCCGCTCTTCGGATCGATCGTGATCTTGATCTCGGGACGGCCGTCGCGGTCCGCGTCGAGTGTCTTCACGATCACTTCTTGCTTTCCGCTCTTCACGGTCTTCGTCTCGAAGATCGAGTCGGGAATCTCGCGCTGGCAGGGCCGCTTCGGCGCGGCGCTGGGATCCGCCGGGGTGGCGTCACCCGCGCAGTCCTTCGCCTCGTGCTGCAGTGACTTGTTGACCTCTTCCTGTTTGTTGATCGCGGCGAGCAGCTCTTCCTGGTGCTTCAGCTCGGCTTCGATCTCGGCCTCGAGGTCCTGCTGCTTCTTCAGCTCGTCGTCGACCTCGTTCTCCATCTGATCGTCGGAGCTGCGCGGCTCGCGAGCCTGCGGCTGGCTGCGCCGACCGGAGTCGAACGGGACGTCACCAGTGATCACGCCCCACAGACCGAACGCGCCGGCGCCCGCGGCCGCGCCGATGGGGCCGCCGATCTGCGCGCCGATCACGGCACCGATGATCATGCCCTCGAGACCCGCCTGGGCGCGGTTCGCGATGTTGTTCTGGCGCTGCCGTTGCGCCTGCGTCGTGACCGCCTTCTTCTTCTTGGGCTGGTTGGCGGGCGTGGCTGCGTCGCCCGAAGCGGTGTTGGGATCGGCGCTTGCGGTCGTGTCTTTCGCGGGAGCCGGCGCCGCGCTCGAGTCACTCGGTGCGCTGGCTGGCTTCGGCGGCTCGGGATCCAGCGGCGGCGGCGGAGCGTTCGAGGCGTCCGCGCTCGTCGGATCGGCCGCGGCGGGGACCGACTTCGGCCCGGACGCGCCCGCGCAGGCGAGGTTGGTGCAGAGCAGCCCCACCAGCAGGAGCTTCGGAGCTTCGGTGCACGCCTTGCGCATGTTTCGCGGCCTCTCTCAGAACTCTACATCGACCGGTCGGAATTTGCCCCATGGGCCAGATCGGCGCCGAGAAACGCTCGCTTGAGAAGGCGGTTTGCGCGCGGAGCTGCGTCTGACTGACTCGCAGCGCGCCACCCGTGCCCGAAGATTGCGTGGAGATTCGGTTGACTTCCGTGACGCGCTGCGTAAGCTCGACGCGTTTTATGGGTGAGTGCGGCCGCGAAACGCCGTCGATGCCCTGCGCGGGCCGGCTCAGGTCCGCGATTTTCGAGGCCGATGGCCTCCCCATGGGGGGCGCGTGGGCCTCACGCTGATTCAGCGAAGTTCGGGTACCAGACCCCCGAAGAATCCGAAGATTGCGCTCGTGCTCGCCGGCGGCGCCGTCACGGGTGGAGCGTTCAAGGTCGGAGGCCTGAAGGCGCTGGACGAGTTCCTCGTCGGGCGGAAGGTCACCGACTTCGACTCGTACATCGGGCTGTCGGCCGGCGCGTTCCTCGCGACGTCCTTGGCCGCGGGCATCACCCCCGACGAGATGATCGAGGCGCTCGAAGGCACGTCGCAGCGGCTCGATCAGCTGCGCCCGATCGACTTCTACAATCCGAACATCGGCGAAGTGATCGGGCGGGGCGCCGTGTTCGGCGCGCGGCTCGCGGCGTACTTGCCGGGTCTCTTGTTGGATCTGTTGTCGGTGCTGCCCGAGCTGCCCGCGAAGCTCGGCGGGTCCCTGCGGCGTCTGCTCGACGCGCCAAGCTACACGCATCTCGAGTCGTTCCTGATGGAGTTTTACGCGGAGGTCTCGCCGAAGCGCGAGTTCCCACCTCTCGGCGCGCTGTTGCCGTCCGGCATCTTCGACAACGCGCCGCTCGAGCGTTGGCTTGCCACGAACATGGCCAAGCTGGGCGTGCCGAACTACTTCTCGGACTTCTACCGCGAGACCGGCCGCAAGCTCTACATCACGGCGACGAATCTCGACACGGCGGAGCGCGTGCTCTTCGGTCCCGAGAACGACCACGGCTTGACGATCTCCGAGGCGGTGCAGGCGTCGAGCGCGCTGCCCGGCTTCTTCCGCCCGGTACGCCTCAACGGGGTCGACTACGTCGACGGCGGAATTCGCCGCACCGCGAACATCGACGTCGCGGTGGAGCAGGGGGCCGACCTGATCATCTGCTACAACCCGTTCCGCCCCTACTTGAACGACCCCCACATGCCGGGGCGAGTCGGCAGTCGCTATCTCTCCGACCGCGGGCTCCAGACCGTGCTGAACCAGGTGCTCCGCACCTTGCTGCACTCGCGCCTCGCCATGGGCCTGCGCGCTTACATGTACGACGAGCACTTCCGCGGAGACATCGTCGTGATCGAAGCGCGTGAGACCGACGAGAAATTCTTCGACCTGAACCCGCTCGTGTTCTGGCGCCGAGCCGACGCGGTTCAACACGGACTGGAGTCCGTTCGCAAAACGCTGCTCGACTCCGCGGACGTCCTGCAGCCGATATTTGCGCGCTACGGCATCGATTTCCGTGCGCCGGCGACTAATCCGCGACCGGCGCCCGCAGAGCGCGAGCCGCGCGCGGTCGGGCCGAACCTCCGGGTCGTGTCCGGAAGCAATCAGGGCTGAGACGCTCGCGTCCGCGCTTCGTCCTTGAGGCGAATGGCCCCTCGTGATAAAGTGACCACCGATTCACCACGGCTGTTCCGTGGAATCGGGGTTCAAGGTCGCGTCGGCGCGCGCCCGAACCGTGCCGATCCCGAACCGTATCGCCTGCCGGACCCGAGTGTCGGGCCCGAGGGCAGGCGCGCCGAGCGGACCTGAACACGTGGAGCCATGTGCACGCTGATCCTATTGGACCGCGTCGTGCCTCAGATTCCCGTGATTGCAGCGGCAAATCGAGACGAATTCCTCAGCCGGCCCGCTGCACCACCGCTGTACTTCGCCGCGACCGCGGAACGCCCGGGGTTCGTCGCGCCGCAGGATCTGGACGCCGGGGGAACCTGGATGGGCATCAACTCACGAGGGGTGTTCGTGGGACTGACCAACCGCCCCGTCGCTGCGAAGCCGGCAAGCGTTCGCTCGCGCGGCTTGCTCGTTCTCGACGCTCTCAGGGCGGCTTCAGCTGCCTCGGTCGCCGAGGAAGCCGATCGGCAGCGGAACCAGCGCTACGCGCCCTTCAACTTGCTCGCGACCGACGGCCGCGAGACCTGGCTGATCCGGCGCACCGAGGCGGGCGAGCAGACGCAGCTCTCGCTCGAGCCCGGCGTCCATGTGATCTGCAACCGCGATCCCGACGATCCCGGCTCGTCAAAAGTCCGCCGAATCGAGGAAATGCTTGCGGATCTCAATCTCGGGGTTACTCCCGAACGCCTGGCCTCGGATCTGTTTCGGGTGCTGGGAGCGCATTCGGCAGGCTCGAATCCCCTGGAAAATCCCTGCGTCCATACGACCGAGTACGGAACTCGCTCCTCGTCCGTGTTGATGCTCGGAGCGTCGCACCGCTCGTATTGGTACGCCGACGGCGCGCCTTGCGAGACCAAGTACCTCGATTTCACCGTCCTGCTCGACGACCTTCGTGCGTCGGCAGGTGTGAGGACGTAGCAACGTGAAGAGAATCGGAAGCAATCTCAGGCCCGCAGACCAGAAACCGCACCGCAACCTTCGGAGCATCATCCGCTACTCGACCAGCGAGAAGCCGTACAACGACTACCCGCGCCGGATCCTGTCTCCGCCGATGCCGAAGGAGTGCTGCACGGACGACAACCGCGAGCTCGTGGGCAATACCCGCGAAATCGACGGCTTCAAGTTCTGCTACAAGATTTGCAAGACGTGCGGGCATGCGGTCCGCTACTTCTACCCTGCCGTCGAGAGCAACGACGAGGCCGTGAGCAAGTACCGCGCCTGGAAACGGTACATGGTTCAGTAGCACGGCCGCGGGGGGGGGCTGTGGCCAAGCTGTGGACGCGGGTTCGGATCGCGCGCGAGGAGCTCCGCTTCATCTCGCCGCGCAAGCTCTACAACCTCGCGCTGGAGCAGCTCGCGCCGCGTCTCGGCTGGGTCCGACTGCCATATCGCCCGACGAAGATCACCGTCGAGTCGGGCAACGTCTGCAACCTGCGTTGTCCGCTGTGCCCGACTGGCCAAGGTGACCGGTCCGCGCAGAAGGGCATGCTGCCCTACGACACGTTCGAGAAGATCCTCGACCAGCTCGGCAAGGATCTGATCACGCTGCGGCTCTACAACTGGGGCGAGCCGCTGCTGAACAAGCAGCTCGTGAAGATGTGCGAGCTCGCGTACGCGCGGCGCGTCTCGGTGAAAATCTCGTCGCACCTGAACGACCTGACGCCGGAGCTCGCCGAGGGGCTGCTGCGCGCGAAGGTGAAGAAGCTCTACATCTCCGCGGACGGAGCGACCCCGGAAAGCTACGCGATCTACCGGCGCGGCGGCGACTGGAAGGTCGTGATGGACAACATCCGCATGCTGGTCGCGAAGAAGCGCGAGCTGGGCGCGTACTTCACGCGCGTCATCTGGCTCTTCCACGTGTTCCGCCACAACGAGCACGAAGTGCCGATCGCGCGCAGGCTCGCGGCCGAGCTCGGCGTCGAGCTGCAGCTCAACGCGGCGCGCACCGACATGGGCCGGGAGATCTTCGAGACTGCCGAACAGGCGCTCGAGCGCGACGGCCACTGGCTACCCGAGGGCAACGAGTTCCTGGCCTTCGACCGCGACAAGAAATCCGCGCAGCGCGAGGTGATGTGCACGCTGCCGTGGAAGGACACCGCGATCAACTGGGACGGCAAGGTGCTCGCGTGCTGCAGCGTCTACAGCGAGAAGCACCACTACGGCTCGATCCACGAGCACGACTTCGGCGAGATCTGGAACGGCGAGATGTACACCGAAGCGCGTCGCGAGATCGTCGGTGAGTCACCGACCAAAGACACGATCTGCAAGACCTGCAAGCACAACGGCTATCTGTTCTTGTAGCCGCCCCGTCAGTTCGTGAACTCGAACGACTGCGGATTCGCCAGCAGCGCGCCCTGGGTGGTGAAGCGCCACTGGGGCGGCGCGCGGAAGCGGCCGTAGGGCGCCAGCGCCGCGAGTGAGCGGGCGATGACTTGGTCGGCGGGCGCGCGCGGCAGCGCGGTTCCCGGATCGACCAGGTCCACGCGCTTTCCGTCGAGGCGCGCGGGCCGTAGCGCCGGTAGACCGAGTCGCTCGAGCTGGTGCGCCCGCACCCAACAAAGACGCGCGTCATCGCCTTCGAGCGAGAGAGTCAGCGTCTTGGCGCCGACGCGCGCACGCACGACCAGCGCCGCGCCGTCGCGCGCGATGTTCCGGCCAACGTCTTGCGCGCTCGTCTCCGCGCGGCGCGCGTCGCGGCGCCGGATGCGCCGGAACTCGGGCCAGATCCTCTGCCACGCTTCGCGCCGCTCCGCGCGACCTTTGCGGCCTTTCGAGCCGAGATACGCGCGCAGGAAGCGCAGGCGGTCGCTGCGCGAGACGCCGAGGTCGCGGCGGTGCAGCTTCGCGAGCTGCGTCCACGCGCGCGCGCCGAGCGGGCCGCGACGCACGCGCGCGCGCTCGAAGTCGATCAGTACGAACGAGCCGTCGTCGCGCACCAGAAAGTTGTTCGGCGAGAAGTCGTCCTGATCCACGCCGGTGTCGTGGAGCTTGCGTGCGAAGACCGCGAAGCGTTCGAGCAGCGCGCGCCGCTCACTCCCGCCGGCGCGCAGACTCTCGAGCACCACCCGGAGATCGCGCGCGCCGACGTCGCGACTCACTGCGAAGCTCCGCGCGAGCAGTCCGAGTCGGCGCTCCTCGCCGACCGCGACCGGTCGTACGACGGCGATCCCCAAGCGCTCGATGCTGCGCGCGACGGCGCGCTCGCGCCGCGCCTTCGACGGTCTGAGGAAGTAGCGCCAGCGCGCGGCGCCCGGCGGCAGCGTGAACACCTTCACGTACAGCGCCGGCTCGGGCCCGGCGTCGACGCGGAAGAAGCGTTTGCGGCCGGCCGACTCGCGGGCCAAACTTCCCGGACCCTTCAGTACGCGCTCGGGCTCGGACAAGAGGGCGTCGAGTCGCGGCGTGCGCTCCCCGTCGACCCACCAGCGGAGGCTCGTCCCAGAGCGCGCCATCACGAGACTCAGGCTAGCAAACATGAACCTCGAAACGCTGAACGATGCGGAGCGCTATCTCGACGGACTCATCAACCGCGAGAAGAAGACGCAGTACGACTACGAGCGGCTCGGCCTCGAGCCGATTCGCGCGCTGCTCGCGGAGATCGGTCACCCCGAACGCGGTCTCCCGTGCGTGCTGGTCGCGGGCTCGAAGGGGAAGGGCACCACCACGCTCGCGGCCGAGCAGCTGCTGCGCGCCGCCGGGTGCCGCGTTGGTACGTTCACGAAGCCGCACCTGGAGAGCTGGCGCGAGCGCTTCCGCGTAGACGGCGAGCTCGTCGGCGAAGCCCCGCTGATCGCCGCGTTGCGCGACCTGCAGCCGGCGATCGAGCGCCTGCGCGGTGACACCGAGCGGTGTCCGAGCTTCTTCGACGTCACGGTCGCGCTCGCGCTGCGACTGTTTCGCGAGTCGAGCGCCGACGTCGGCGCGATCGAGGTTGGCATCGGCGGCCGGCTCGACTCGACCAACGCCGTCGAGGCGCGCGTGACGGTCGTGACCTCGATCCAACTCGAGCACACGGACAAGCTCGGCGACACGCTCGAGGCGATCGGCCGCGAGAAGGCCGGGATCTTCCGCACGAAGGTGCCGGCGCTGCACGGGCCGCTCGCGGCCGAAGCCTGGGGTGCGCTCGCGGCGCAGGCGATCGCCGTCGACGCG
>JBGQIB010000085.1:0-18620 GCA_041498295.1 bacterium
GTACGTATTCGCGAGCAGGCCCTGCACGCCGACGCGCGTGAGCTCGTCGGGAGTGAGTCCGCGCACCGCGCCGAACGTGGCGACGGGGAAGAACGCCGGCGTCTCGAGCACGCCGTGCGGCGTGAACAGGCGACCCATGCGCGCGGCGCCGTCGCGCGCGCCGACCTCGAAGCGCGGCGTCGCGGCGGGAGTCAGCGGATCCACAGCGCGTCTCCGTACGAGTAGAACCGGAAGCGCTGCTCGATCGCGTGCGCGTAGGCGCGCTTCGTCGCCTCGACCCCGGCGAAGGCCATCAGCAGCGCCAGCAAGCTCGAGCCGGGCAGATGGAAGTTCGTGATCAGGGAGTCGATCGCGCGGAACTCGTGGCCGGGAAGGATCAAGAGCTTCGTGTCTCCCTCGCCCGGGGCGCCGCCGGTGGTCTCGAGCGCGCGCACGACCGTCGTTCCGACGGCGATCGCGCGCCCGCCGCGCGCCCGCGCGACGCCAAGCGCTCGCGCCGTCTCGGCCGGGACCGCGAAGCGCTCGGCATCGAGCACGTGCTCCTCGAGCCGTTCGCCCCGGATGGGCCGGAACGTGCCGGGCCCGACGTGCAGAGTGACTCGCGCGATTCGCAGCCGCGCCGCGAGTGACTCCGTGAAATGGAGCGAAGCGGTCGGCGCGGCGACCGCCCCCGGCTCGCGCGCGAAGATCGTCTGGTAGTCGGCGAGGTCTCTCTCGCGCCGCGCCTCGCGCCGAATGTACGGCGGTAGCGGCGCTTCCCCGAGCGCGTCGGGCAGCGCTTCCGCGGCGACACCGCTCGGTGCCACGAGCGCGAGCCGGCAGGTGCCGCCGGGCAGCACGTCGACGACCCGCGCGCTGAGCGCGCCGAACACCAGCTCGAGGCCGGGAGTGAGTCGGCCGCGCGCCTTCACGAACGCGATCCAATCGCCGTCGGGCCGACGCGAGAGCAAGAGCGCCTCCGCCTTCCCGCCGCTCCGTTTCGCGCCGCGCAGCTTCGCCGGAACCACGCGCGTGTCGTTCACGACGAACAAGTCCTCGGGCCGCGCGGCGCCGGCGAGGTCCGCGAAGCGGAGCTCCGAGAGCGCGCCCGTCGCGCGCTCGAGCACGAGCAAGCGGGCAGCGTCGCGCGGCGCGCACGGCTCCTGCGCGATCAGCTCCGGGGGCAGCGCGTAGTCGAGGTCCGCGCGTGCGATCACGGATGGATCAGCGCTTCCAGCGCCGCGGGCTTGGCCGCGAGCGCGTCGTACGAGAAGAGCGCCACGCCGGGGGGCTCGACGTCGCGCGCGAGCGCGACTTGCTTCGCAATCCGGCCGGGATCGTCCGCGACGAGCCACGCGCCCAGCCCGAGCCAAAGGCGCTCGCCCCCTACACCAAAATGCAACGAGCGCATCTGATAGCGCAGCAGCCGATCGTCGCGCGTGTACGCCATGGCGACGGCGAAGTCGAGCCGCCCGTCCTCGAGCCAACCGCGCCAGTCCTGCAGCGCCGTGAGATACGCGCGGTCGGCGTAGGCGAGCACCGCCGCCGAGAGCTTCCACCGCTTCGGGATGCGCGCGCGCAGGCGCGCGACGAGCTCGCCGACCTTTGCGCGGCGGAAGTCGTCCCACTTGTCGCCGAGCTCGAAGCTGCCGTTTTCAGCCGTGAAGCGCGCCTTCGCGCTCTCGCCGTAGCCGAAGTCGAGCCCGCGAAAACGCGAGCCCGGCGTCATCGGCAGCGCGTACGGGTAGCGGATGTAGTCGAGGTGCAGGCCGTCGAGGTCCGGCGCCGCGCGCGCGAGGTCGTCGACGGTCGCAGCGAGATACTCGACGACGCCCGGCACGGCAGGGTCGAGCCAGTAGCCCGGTGTCTCGAGCTCGAGCCATTTTCCGTCGGGCTGCGGCACGTTCCCGTCGGGATAGTCGAGCAGGTTCCGGCCCTCGCGATCGACTTGCACCGCGTCGCGCCCGACCTGTCGCACGATCGGCGCGTCGCGATTCTGCGCGAGCGCGAGACAGTTGAACCACGCGTGCACGCGGATGCCGCGCGCGTGCGCGCGCGCGAGCAGATCGGCGAGCGGCTCGGGCGCGTCGGGATGGGCGGCGCGGATGGCGCGGAAGGGCGCATCGTCCGCGTGGGTCGACGCGAACCAGCTGCGGCCCGCGCGGTGCACCTGCACGAACAGGTCGCTGGCGCGCAGCTGCGCGGCGCGCTCGACGAGCAGGGCGATCTTCTCGGGTGACTCGAGCGTGCGCTCGCTTCCCTCGGCGAGCACCCAGAGCGCGAGCGGTCCGCGCGCCCCGAGCGGCGGCGCCGCGCGCGAGCACCCGAGCGCCAGGAGCGCGGCGGCAAAGACCAGAGTGAGCGCGCGCATGGGGCCCGAAGGCTAGCAGAGGCTCGCCGCGCCGCCGTCGGTTAGATTCGCGGCGAGCCATGAGCAGAGCTACGCACATCCGTCGGCGCGCACTGTACGTCGCCTGCGCCGCGGCGTTGCTCGCGAGCGCTGCGCCCGTGCGCGCGGACGACACGGACGCGGAAGTCGTGGCGCGCCTGCGCGAGGCGAGCGAGCTGCGCGATCGCGGCGAGTACGGAGCCGCGGCCAAGAAGCTCGAGAAGGTCGGGCAGGGCGACTTGGCCGGGCCGGTCGGCCTGATGCGCACGCGTCTCTTGCGCTCGGACGCCAAGCTCGACGAGGCCGCGCACGTCGCCGAGGCCGTGGCCGGGCGCATCCCCACGTCGGAGCTGCGCGCGCACCTCTACGCGGAGCTCGCGGCCATCTACCTCGAGCGGGGCGACCTCGCGAGCGCGCGCGAAGCGCAGCTCGCGGCGTCGGACGCGACGCGCAGCTCGGACTACGCGGCGAAGCTGACGAACGAGCTGGCGAAGGCTTACGAAGCGCACGGCCTCTCGGCCGAGGCGCTCGCCCTCTACACAAAAGTGTGGCAGAGCTACCCGCTCTCCGGCGCCGCCGACGGCGCGCTGCTGCGCGCGCAGGCGCTCGCCGCGAGCAGCGGTGCGCCGCCGCCCGAGCCCGCGGCGCTAGTCGCGCGCGCCGACCGGCTGCGTGAGGCGTTCCGCTGCGAGGCGGCGCTGCCGCTCTACGAGACACTGCTTGCGCGGCCCGACACCAACCCGGTTCAGCGGCCGGGCCTGGAGCGCGGCCGTGCCGAGTGCCTGTTCATGGCGCGCCGCTACGGCGACGCGGTCAACGCCTATCGGGCGCTGGCGAAGCGCGACCCGAAGGACTTCGAGGCGCGCTTCCAGGAAGCGCGCGCGCTCGCGCGGAACGGCGCGCGCGAGCCGGCGATCGCCGCGCTCGAGAAATTGACCCGAACCCAGGATGCCCTGCAGCGCGCGCGTGTGCGCGCCCTACTTGCAGTGATTCTCGAAGACCAGGAGCCGGCGCGCGCGCAGGCGCAGCTGCGCCAACTCGAGCGCCAGACCGCCGCGCCGAACCTGGCGTCGGAAGCGCGTTGGTCACTCGCCTGGACCGAGCTGCGCCGTGGCGCGGGCCTGCAGGCGCTTCCGTTACTCGACAAGCTCGCGGCTGGAGCGAGCGACGACGTCGAGGTGCAGCGCGCGCGTTACTGGCGCGGAGTCGCGCGCTCCGAAGCACCCGACGAGGCGAACCAGGCCGAAGGAGCAGCGCAGCTCCGCGAGCTCGTGCGCGACGTGCCGCTCTCGTACTACGGATTGCTCGCCGCCGAGCGCGTCGGCGCGCTGCCGGTCGAGAAGAGTCTCGCGGGGCCGCGTGCGCCCGAACCGGAAGCCCCGGAGCTGCGGCGTACGCGGCTCTTGCTGGATGGCGGCTTCCCCGAGGTCGCCTCCGACGAGATCGAGAGCTACGCCGACGAAGCGCACCTCGACCGCGAAGGGCGCATCGCGACGGCGCGCCTGCTGCACCGCACGGGTGACTCGTACCGAGCGCTCAAGCTGATCGACGACGCGTTCGGCCCGACGCTCGAGCAGGGCGTCGACCCGACGTGGCGCGAAGCCTGGGAGCTCGCCTGGCCGCGCGCCTTCGGCGAGCAGGTCGACGGCTCGACCCGCGAGTTCGGCTTCGACCCCGCGCTCGTGTGGGCGATCATGCGCGAGGAGAGCGCCTACCGCGCGCAAGTGAGCTCGCCCGCGGGCGCGCTCGGCCTCATGCAGCTCATGCCGCCGACGGCCGGGAAGGTGGCCGGCGAGCTCGGCCTCACCGGCTTCGTCGCCGAACGGCTCTACGATCCAGAGACGAACATCCGCCTCGGGACTTACTACCTCCGCTCGCTGATCGAACGCTTCGGCGGCTCGCGCCCGCTCGCGATCGCGTCGTACAACGCCGGACCGGAAGCGGTCGGGCGCTGGCTCGAGAAGGACAGCGACGTCAAGCCGGACGCATTCGTCGAGTCAGTGACGTACGGCGAGACACGCCGCTATCTGCGCCGCGTGCTGCGCTCCTACCGGATGTATCAGGTCCTCTACGGCGACCAGGTGAAGGCCGTGCCCGCGCCTGCGCCCGCCGCCGCTCCGCCCGCTGAAGCGACGCAGGCCGCCGCTCAACGCGAGGGCGACGCCGGCCGATAGCGCGGCCATGGGGAAGGTACTCCTGCTCCTTGTGGTGCTCGTCGGGGGCAGCGCTGGCGGCCTCTACTACAACTACCAGCGCAACGCGCCCATGGAGGCCGACCTCCATTTGCCGCGGCCCTACGCCAACATAAAGACCGCCGACCTCGCCAAGCTGATCCAGGCGTATCAGTCCGACATCAAGCAGCACAAGGCGAGAGTCGCGGCCGCACCTTCCGGAAGCGACGCGATCGACCGCCAAGACGCGAGCGACGTCGGCGGCAAAGCCGATGCGTTCGCCGGCTTTCAGCGCGAGAACGAGCGCTGGAAGGTGCAGCGCGGCCGGGTCATGGAGCAGGAAGCCGAGCTGAAGCAGCTGCTCTTCGAGAAGACGATCCGCGACCGCCACCTCGACGATCCGCGGCACGTCTTCAAGCAGCGGCTGTTGACCTTCTAATCGTCTTCCTCCACGGCCGGCTCTTCCTCGGGCTCCTCGATCTCGACGGGCTCGGTGGCGACCGCCGCCGGCTCGTCGAGCTCGATGTCCTCGAACTCGAGATCCTCGGGGTCGATCGGCGTGTCGAGATCCTCTGCCTCCTCGACCGGCGGCGGTGGGGCTTTCACCACCTTCTTGGGCGCCGGGGCAGGGGTCGGCTTCTTGGCCCGCGTGCGCTTCGGCTTCTCGAACGCCGGCGACTGGCGCTGGTCGGCGCCGCACTTCGGGCAGTTCGGATCGGGCTTCTGGAGGTCGTAGAACTTGGCCTGGCAGGAGTAGCAGGCCCACTTCTGGCCGAGCTTGGTCTTGCGGGCGGCATCCATCATAGGCTGGGTGCTCCTTTGGGGCGGGGGTATAACACGGGAGTCGACAAGAGCAAGCGCCGGGATATTCGCGGCCCGGCCGGCACCGCGTTGATTTAACAGAATGCTACTTATCGGAAGCTGACGCCGCCTCGGTCCCGGGCCAAAGGTGTCGCCCCGAACGCCCGCCATCCCGCCCCGCTCGGCCCGGAAGGCTCAGTGACTCGTGACTGCGGCGACGGCCCGGGAGGCTCAGGGCTTCGCGGCTTCCGGCGCGGCGGCCGCCTCGGGCTTCGGCGCGGCGTCGAGGCGCGCTTGCTGGATACCGATGCGCTGCACGATCCGTTCTTGCTCCGCGAGCTCCGGCGAAGTCGAGAGCGCCTCGCGATACGCCGCGATCGAGCGCTCGGGCGCGTTCGCGCGCGCGTAGGCGTC
Organism: bacterium; assembly: GCA_041498295.1. Lineage (GTDB taxonomy): Bacteria > Myxococcota_A > UBA9160 > SZUA-336 > SZUA-336 > VGRW01. The sequence continues at coordinate 5,755 of JBGQIB010000085.1, forward strand.
GCCGGCGGCGATCCAGAGCAGCGCGCGCGGCGGATAGGCTTCGACCTTGGCGCCCGCTTCGTACGCCTCGGCGGCGGCCAGAGCATCGCCCTTCTGATCGAGCGCGTAGCCGCGCAGTCGCAGCGCGACGGCGCGCCGCGGGTCACTTACGGGGAGTGACTCGATGAGCTTCGCGAGCCGCGCCTCGGCTGCGTCGAGGCGGCCGAGGTCGACCTCGAGCTCCGCAGCGTTGATCCCCGCGATGGCGGCGAGCTGGCTACCGGCGTGCTTGGCGCTGAAGCCGTCGAGCTCGGCCAGTGTCGCCTCGCGCGCCTTCGTCGCCTGATCGGCGTTGGCGGGCTCGGGCACGAAGAACTCGCCCGGGTTCGCGCCCATCGCGGTCGTGAAACGCGCCTCGATGCGCGCCAGATCGGTCTCCTCTTCCGCGACCGCTCGCCGCCGCCACTCGTAGACGCCCGAGGTGATCGCGCCGGCCAGGACCAGCGCGCCGAGGGCGACCATGATTTCCCGGCCGTGAGCGTTCGCCCAGGCAAACGCGTCCTGAAGGCGCGCCTCGAAGCCCGCGAGGCGCGTCTCGGTGTCGCTGTGTGGGCGCGGCGTCATCGCGGTGACTCCCCTGATGTGCGGCGCGGGTCTCGCGCCTTCGTCCCGATGTGCGGCGCGGGTCTCGCGCCTTCGTCCCGATGTGCGGCGCGGGTCTCGCGCCTTCGTCCCGATGTGCGGCGCGGGTCTCCCCCGCAAACGCGGGGCGGGATCTTAGCGGGTTTTCGCCTCGGATCCGGCTGAATCTGCGGGCGCCTCGGCCTCGCGTCTGCCGCGGAGCCGCACGCGGACCGGAGCGGAGCGGATGCCGAAGCGCTTGCGCATGAATGACTCGAGATAGCGGTGGTAGTTCCGCGCGATCAGCGCGGGCTCATTCATGAACACGAGGATCGTGAACGGCCGGCTGGAGATCTGTGTGGCGTAGAAGAACTTCGGGCGGCGCTTACCGCGCAGCGGCGGCGTGTTCCGCGCGATCGCGTCCTCGAGCGCGCGGTTCAGCTCGCCGGTCGGGACTTCGAGCGCCTGCTCGTCGAACAGCTTGAGCGCCTCGGGCAGCGCACGGTCGAGCCCCTTGTGGGTGACCGCGCTGGTGCGCAGCAACACAGGGTCAGGCACGAACGCGAGCCGGCGCTCGAGCTGACGCGCAATCTCGCCCTCGCGCGGCGTGTCGGCGACGACATCCCACTTGTTCAACAAAAGCACGAGCGGCCGGCCACGATCGAGCGCCAGGCGCGCGAGCTTTGCGTCCTGCTCGCCGACGCCGACCGCGGCGTCGAGCACTAGCAGCGCGACGTCGCAGCGCTCCAGCGAGCGCAGCGCCATGAGCGCGCTGCCGCGTTCGATCCGATCCGAGCGCTTGCCGCCGCGGCGCATGCCCGCCGTGTCGACCAGGATCACCTCGCGGCCGCCGACCGAGAGACTCGAGTCCGTCGCGTCGCGCGTCGTGCCCGGCTCGTCGGCGACGATGTTCCGCTCCTCGCCGAGCAGCGCGTTGAGCAGCGAGGATTTGCCGACGTTCGGCCGGCCGATGATCGCGAGTCGCGGCGGACCCACCCGCTCGGCCTCGCCCTCGTAGGATGCCGGCGCCGGGAGATGCTCCGCGAGCGCCATCTCCAGGTCGGGAATGCCGCGCGCGTGCGCGGCGCAGGTCGGCACGACCTGCCCGAAGCCCAGCTCGTGGAACTCGCCCGTCTGCGCCTCGATGCGCGGCGTGTCGGATTTGTTGGCGACCACGACGACCGGCTTCCCGCCGCGCCGCAGGAGCTCGGCGATCGTGCGGTCGAGCGGCAGGAGCCCCGTACGCGCGTCGACCACGAACGCGATCACCGCGGCCTGCGAGACGACCAGCCCCACCTGGCGCCGGATCGCGGCCGGAATCCCTTCGTCGGCCTCGGGGTCGAGGCCGCCGGTGTCGACTAGGAGCGCGGGCTTGCCCTCGATCACGGTTGTGACGGCTACCCGGTCGCGCGTGACTCCCGGCCGGTCCTCGACCAGCGAACGCCCTTCCCGCAGCAAGCGGTTGAACAGGGTCGACTTTCCGACGTTCGCCCGCCCCACGATCGCCACGAGCGGCGGCCCGGGTTTGTCACTTCTCTTCACGTCGGCGCCACTCCTCGGAAGGCCATGCAGCGAGTGGTTGACACTGCTAGCGGTTTTAGGCGAGGCTCGCCGGGATTCGAGGTCCGGTCGCTTCGGGGAGGGTCCGGCGATGATTCGTACGCTGAGTCGTAGTTTGAGGGAGATCACCGTGCGCGCAGCTCTGCTCGCGGTAGCGCTTGCGGCGCTCGCGGGCGGCCTGCCACGAGAGGCACGGGCAGACGCGTCTCAGCTCTGCCGCGCCGGATCGAACATGATTCTCGCGCCGTTCGACGCGTTCCTCGGCCCGTTCATCGCGGGCAAGGACGAGTACTACGGAATCACCGAGATCGATGACCCGAACTTCTTGAAGGCCGTCGGCATCGTTCCCGGCTTCATCCTGCTGAACGGCCTGCAGCTCGGCGGCTCGATGTTCCGAGAGATCTCGGCGCTCATGGAGCTGCCCATCGGCATGGTCACCTTGTTCCGCGACGGCGCTCAGCCTCCCCTCTTCCGCTCCCAGGAAGAGGCGTGGGCGCTGTTCAGCGAGGACTACGGGAAGTGCCCGGTCCGCTTCGGCACGTCGTACAACACGATCAACGACGGCTGATTTCGGCGAGGACGCGCTCGACCGCCGCCTCGCGCGCGTCGGCGTCGATCCAGTCGAGCTCCGGCTCGGCGCGGAACCAGGTGCGCTGGCGCTTCGCGTAGCGGCGCGTGGCGATCCAGGTGCGCTCGCGCGCGGTCGCCTCGTCGCTCTCGCGCGCGAGTAGAGCCCCGATCTCGCGGTAGCCGATCGCCTGCAGGGGCCGGAGCTTGGCGCCGAAGCCCGCGGCGTAGAGCGCGCGGACCTCATCGACCCAGCCCGCGTCGAACATCGCCGCGACGCGCGCGCGCAGGCGTTCCGCGAGCGCCTCTCGATCGAGCGCGAGACCGATCCAGCGCACGTCGAAAGGCCGATCGCCGAAGCGATGCCGTGCGTGTTGCTCCGAGATCGGGCGCGCACCGAGCGCGAGCGCCTCGAGTGCGCGCACCGTGCGCACCCGGTCGCGCGCCGGGATGCGCTGGGCGGCTCGCGGATCGCGGCGCGCGAGCTCGGCGCGCAGAGCGTCAGTGTCTCGCGCCTCGAGCTCGGCGCGCAGCGCCGGATCGGACGCCGCGCCGCGAATCAGTCCGCCCGCGAAGGCGCGCGCGTAGAGTCCGGTGCCACCGACGAGTAACACGGGACGGCCGCGCGCGTGGATCTCCAGCGCCGCGCGGCGCGCGAGCTCGGCCCAGCGCCCGGCGGACATCGGCTCGTCGGGCGCAACGAGATCGAGCGCGTGGTGCGGCACCTGTGCGCGCAGCGCGGCGCTGGGCTTCGCCGTGCCGATGTCCATTCCGCGATACACCTGCATCGAGTCGGCACTCACGACCTCGGCGCCGGTGCGCGCCGCGACCGCGCACGCGAGCTCGGTCTTGCCGGTGCCGGTCGGCCCGACGATCGCGACGACGCGTGGCCGCGCGCCGCTCATGCGCGGCGCAGGAAGCGTCGCTCGAGCTCCGCCTGATCGAGCGTGAACGCGATCGGCCGCCCGTGCGGGCAGTTCGCGAACCAGACCTCTTCGTCGAGACCCGCGAGCAGCGCGGCGACCGCGCGCGCGTCGAGGCGGTCGCCCTTGCGCACCGCGGCGTGACACGCGGCGGTGGCGACGAGCTGGTGCAGCGCACGCTCGAGCCCGTCGCGTGACTCGTGCTCCGAGGGTTCCCGCAAGAGCGCCGCCGTCTCGCGCAGGAGCTCCGGCCAACTCGTGCCGGCACGCTGCGCGAGCAGCGCGGGCAGCGTGCGCACGCGCGCGCGGACGCCGCCGCGCAGGTTCGCAGCGCCGAGCTCGAGCTCGATGCCGGCGCGGCCCAGCAGCGCGGCGTGAAGCGCCAGGGTGTCCGCGTCCGCGCGCGCGAGCTCGAGGTCGATCGGGAGCAGCAGCTCCTGGCGCTCGAGCTTCTCCTCGACGAGCGCGCGGCGCAGCCGTTCGAAGAGCACGCGCTCGTGCGCGGCGTGCTGGTCGAGCAGCACGAGCGCGCCCTCGGCTTCGAGCACGAGATAGAGCCCGAGCGCCTGACCGAGGTAGCGCAGCCGCGAGAATACGAACGGCGCGCGCGCGCCGGCAGACGCGTACGGCTCGAGCGGCGCGTCGGCGATCGCACTCTCGCTGAAGAAGCCCGCGGCCAGCGCGAAGTCGCTCGGCTGCGCGGCGTGGCTCGGCGCGGCGAGTTCGGGCGTGAATCGGTCGCGCGGGCGAGCGCCCGACGCGCCGCGCACGGTCGCGCCGATCGCGCGCCGCAAAAGGTCGGTGACCGCGCGCGGATCGCGGAAGCGGACCTCCCACTTCGCCGGGTGAACGTTCACGTCGACGAGCTCCGGGTCCGCGGAGAGAAAGATCACGGCCACCGGGTAGCGGCCCGGCGGGAGCGCATCGCGATAGGCATCGCGCACGGCGAACTGCAGCAGGCGGTCGCGCACCGGGCGGCCGTTCACGTAGAGGTGCAGCTCGCTGGGCCCGCTGCGCATGACGTCCGTCGGACTCACGAAGCCACGCAGCCCGAGGCCCGCGTGCTCGGCGTAGATCGGCAGGAGCTTCTCGCCGGTGCCCGGCGACAGCACGGCGATCAAACGCTCGCGCGGGTCCGCGGTCGGAAGCCAGAGCAGCGCGCGGCGCCCATCGCGCTCGAGCTCGAAGCGCACGTCGGGCCGGACCAAGGCGATGCGCTCCAGCCAGCGCGCAACGTGACTCGCTTCCGTGGCGGCGCTCTTCAGGAACTTCCGGCGCGCGGGCACGCGACCGAAGAGCTCGGCCACCTCGATCGCGGTCCCTTCGCTGCAAGCGATCGGGGCGACGCTCGCGATGCCCGCGCCGTCGCCCACGAGCTCGGTGCCGAGTGCGTCCTCGCGGCGGCGCGTGCACATGCGCACGTGGGCGACCGACGCGATGCTGGGCAGCGCCTCGCCGCGGAAGCCGAGCGTCTCGATGCGCTCCAGGTCGAGCAGCGTCGCGAGCTTGCTGGTCGCGTGTCTTTGGAACGCGAGCTCGGCGTCCTCGCGACTCATGCCGGCGCCGTCGTCGAGGACCGCGATGGAAGCCACTCCGCCCTCGCGGATCGCGATGCGGATCTGTGTCGCCCCAGCGTCGAGCGAATTCTCGACGAGCTCCTTCACCACCGAGGCGGGTCGCTCGACGACCTCACCCGCGGCGATCTGGTTCACGAGCTCGCTCGGTAGGATCCGGACTCTCGCCATCTGCGCGCGCGAAGGTATCACGCGCCTCCGGCGAGCCCCCAAGTTCGCGCCGCAACTCTTAAATTCCTTGACAGTCCTGTGGCCTTGGTCACCTTCTTGCACACAGGGGGGTGGCTATGTCGGGGATGACTACGGTGTCAGGGTCGGCGGGCTCCGTCGGCGGAGCCAGCCCGGTGACTCCGATTTCTTCTGGCGCCATCGCGGTCGCGCGTCGCCGTAGCGACCGACTGGTGGGAACCAGCCGTGCCGCACTGCGCGCGCTCGAACAAGTGGCGGTCGCCGGGCGAGGCCGCTTTCACCTGTATGTCTCCGGCGAGGAAGGCGTCGAGAAGGATCTCGTCGCGCGCCTGATTCACGAGGCGAGTGAGTGGGCGGCCGGCGGCTTCTTCGCGCTCGACGCGTCGTTGGTTCCGGAGACACTCGTCGGGCGCGAGCTCTTCGGCAGCGAGCGCTCCGCGATCTCCTCGTTGCCCGGTGAGTCGATCGGCGCGCTCGGCCGATTCGCCGGCGGGACGGTGCTCATCGATCACATCGAGTCGTTGCCCAAGGAGCTGCAGCAGGCATTGGCGCTGGCGTTGACCGACGGAAGCTTTCGCCGGATCGGAGGGTCGACACCCCACGCACTCGAGTGTCGCGTGATCGGGGCAAGCGCGGAGTCACTCGGCGCGCTCGTGCAATCGGGGCGCATCTATCCGGAGCTGGCCGAGCGTCTCCGCCTGCTCGAGATCCAATTGCCGCCACTGCGCGAGCGGCGCGAGGACATCCTGCCGCTCGCGGCGCAGGCGCTCGCGGCGACGCGCGACGAGATCGAGCGCGAGCTCGGTCGCGCCTCGAGGGTGCGCGGCTTCACGCGCGACGCGCTCGAGCGGCTGCGCGAGCACGCATGGCCGGGCAACGAACGCGAGCTGCGCGAGCAGATTCGCGCCGCGGTACGCCTCGCGCGCGGCGAGGAAGTCGGCATCGAGGATCTCCCGCTCAGTCCGGACTCGGGCGACGAGGTGCCCTCGTTCCGCGACGCGAAGCGGAAGTTCGAGCGCGACTACGTCGCGCGCGTGCTCCGGCTCTGCAAGGGCAACATCAGCCGCGCGGCGCGCATCGCGAAGAAGGACCGCAAGGACTTCTACGACGTGATGCGCCGCAACCAGATCAACCCAACCGAGTTCCGCTGAGGGCTCTCACTCCTTCCGGCCGCTATGCTTTCGAGCGTGATCGCCGCTGTCGTGCAGATGACGTCGGGCAGCGATCTCGAGCGCAACCTCGCGCGCGCGGGCGAGTGGATCGCCGCCGCTGCGCGGCGCGGCGCGGAGCTGGTCGCGCTGCCCGAGATGTTCCCGCTCATGCGCGAGGAAGGCGCGGCCGCCGTGAACCCGCACGCGCAGGACGTCCCCGACGGGCCCGTGCTGCGCTTCCTCTCCGAGCAAGCCGCCACGCACCGCATCGTGCTCGCGGGCGGCTCGTTCCCGGAGCGCATTCCCGGCGACGCGCGCGTGTTCAACACATCGACCGTGTTCGGAACGGAAGGCGAGCTGCTCGCGCTCTACCGCAAGATCCATCTCTTCGACGTCGACCTGCCGGGCGCCACGCTGCGCGAGTCGGCGCGCGTCGCCGCGGGCAGCGAGATCGCCGTCGCGAAGACCGCCGCGTGCACGTTGGGACTGTCGATCTGTTACGACGTGCGCTTCCCGGAGCTCTACCGGCAGCTCGCCGAGCGCGGCGCGCAGGTGCTTCTGGTGCCGTCCGCGTTCACGGTGCCGACCGGGCGCGATCACTGGGAAGTGCTGCTGCGCGCGCGCGCGATCGAGAACCAATGCTTCGTCGTCGCAGCCGCACAATTCGGCGACCACAACCCGACGCGGCGTTCCTACGGACGCTCTCTGGTGGTCGATCCCTGGGGAACGGTGCTGTGCACGGTGCCCGATGGCGAAGGTATCGCCCTGGCCGAGCTCGACTTCGCGCGCCAGGCGGACATCCGGCGGCGGCTGCCCGCGCTGCGCCACCGCCGCCTGTAGGCCCCTCTCAAGGGGGCCCACAACGCTGCCGATCCCGACCGCGATGGGGAAGCCCGCGCTCATCGTGCGCATGACCGGTCAGCCCGACGAGGTCTTCGAGATCGCGAAGACCGAGACCCTGATCGGGCGCGCGCCGACCTGCGATCTGCAGGTTCCCGACGACAGCATGAGCCGCGAGCACGCGGTCGTGATCTGCGACGGCGAGGACGCGAGCCTCGAAGATCTGCAGAGCACCAACGGGGTCAAGGTCAACGGCAAGCGCGTGCGTTCCAGCGAGCTCGCGCACGGCGACGAGATCGAGATCGGCCAGACCAAGATGGTCTTCACGCGCCGCTAGCGGAAACGCCTTACCCATTTTGTAGCGCGCGCTTCGCAGCGGCTCGCGGCACGCCTTCGGACGGGCGCCGGCCCGGGGCCCGCACCGCGCGGCCTGCACTGCCGCGCCGGGCACGGCGCTTGCTCATTCGCGCCGGCATGAAGTTCCGTTGGCTGTCGCGGCGCGCGCGCGAGATCGTGACCGAGACCCTGCTCCAGGACGCGGAGACGGAGGTCGATCGCCTGCTCGTCGCCGGCGCGGTCGTGGTGCGCGACGGCGAGCACTTCCGCATCGAGAGCGGCGACGAGTCATGGGGCGAGCTCGAAGCGCACGCGCGCCGCCTGCAGGGCCTCTGCGACTGCGGCGCGACACTCTCGTTGAAGGGCGAGCGCGCTCACTGCCGCTCGTGCGGCCGCGAGTACCTCGCTTCGTAGCTGCCCTACGTCGGCCCTTCTTCGGGCACCCGGTCCTTGCGGCGGCGCTCCCAGCCCTCGCGGACCAGGCGGCAGACGTCCTCGGCCGTGTCGACGACCGAGAACAGCTTCAGGTCCTTGGGAGCGATCAGCCCTTCCTTGATCACTTCCGACTCGAGCCACGCGAGCAGCCCCGACCAGTACGAGCTCCCGACCAGGATGACGGGCGTGTCGCGCGACTTCCCGGTCTGCTTCAGGGTGAGACACTCGAACATCTCGTCGAGCGTCCCGAAGCCGCCGGGCAGCATCACGAACGCGCAGGCGTACTTCACGAACATGACCTTGCGCGCAAAGAAGTAGTCGAAGTGGATGACGGTGTCGGCGTAGCCGTTGTCGTGCTGCTCGAACGGCAGCTTGATGTTCAGCCCGATCGACGGCGCCTCGACCTCGTGGGCGCCGCGGTTCGCCGCTTCCATCGCGCCAGGACCGCCGCCCGTGATCACGGCGAAGCCTTCCCGCCCCAGGCAGCGGCCGATCTCGCGCCCGAGCTGGTAAATCGCGCTGTCGCGCGCGACGCGGGCGCCCCCGAAGACCGACACGGCGGGGAAGATCGGGGCGAGAGTCTCAAAGCCCTCGACGAACTCCGCCATGATCCGGAAGAGCGTCCACGTGTCCTTGCTGCGGAATTCCGTCACGACCTCGTTCGGTATCGGAGCCCGGTTGCGGCGAGTTGACGTCGCCGCCGCAGCTCGTGCAGCGGATCCGAATGTCGTGACTCGATACGACGTGCGTGCCGTTCGTCGCCGTGAAGTCGAGACCGAGCTGGACGCGCGCCTCCCGCACGCGGCCGTCGTCTCCGAGCGAGGCCTCGCCGCGCGTCTCGATGCTGACCCGGCCCGCGAAGTCCTCCGCGAGGCGGAGTGAGTCGCGAGAGACCGAGCCCGTGGCGTGCAGCGCGAGCGGGCCGCTCGCCTCCTGCCAACGCACGGGCACGTCGATGCCCAGCATGTACTGACCCACGTGCGGCAGGATGCGCGTCGCGATCCAGGGCTTCCGGTCCGCCGGCTCGCGGGTGGGTAGCGCGAGCAGGATCCAGTCGAGCAGCGATACGCCGGTCCACACCGGATGCGGGCTCGTCCAGATCTCCGCGCTGGACGAGCCCGCGGAGTCGAGTGCGACCGACGCGGCGGGACGTGCGCGCATCTCGAGAACCGTGTCACCGCCCGGTGTCTGCTCGTCCGCGCCCAACTGCACCGGGCCCTCTTGAGTCACGGCGCGCATGCCCTGCTCCGAGACGGAGAGCTCCGAGGCGCCGCCGGGCGCGCCCTCGACGCGGATGAAGTAGCGGTCGATGAAGAGCTCGATCTCGGTCTCGCCCGGCGTCTGATCCGACGCGCGCTTCGCGCGCAACACGAGATCGGCGGCGCGCACGATCTTGACCGGCGTGCCGTCGACCTCCGTCGTCTCGTCCGCTTCGAAGCGATAGCGCTGCTCGGGCGCAGCGCCGAAGCCGTAGGGCGGCGGCTCGGCCTTCGAGCACGACAAGAGGACGAGGCCGAGGAGAAGAACGCGTCTCAAGCTGGACCCTATGTTAAGTTGCCCGCGTGACGGAGCGCAGCGAAACGAGTGAAGGAGCCGCGGGCGAGGTCGACTTCGTCGCGCGCCTGCGCGCCGGCGACGAGGCAGCGTACGCGGAGCTCGTGCGCGCGCAAGGCGGGCGCATGCTCGCGGTCGCGCGCCGCTTGCTGCGCTCCGACGACGACGCCGCGGATGCCGTTCAGGAAGCGTTCGTTTCAGCGTTCCGCGCGATCGCCAGCTTCGAGGGCGGCGCGCGTCTCTCGACGTGGCTGCACCGCATCGTGGTGAACGCCGCGCTGATGAAGCTGCGCACGCGCGCGCGCCGGCCCGAGGTCTCGATCGAGGAGCTGCTGCCGAAATTCTACGAGGACGGGCACCACGTCGACGAGCCCGCGGAATGGAAGAGTCCCGCGCAGCTCGCCGCGCTCGAGCGGCAGGAGACGCGCAACTTGGTGCGCGCGCAGATCGACCGCCTGCCGACCGACTATCGAACCGTTCTGATGCTGCGGGACATCGAAGGGCTCGACACCAAGGAGACGGCCGAGTTGCTCGGGGTCACCCCCAACGCCGCGAAAATCCGACTACACCGCGCGCGCCTGGCGCTGCGCACGCTGCTCGATCCACACATGCGAGCTCGGGGGGCGTCGTGAACTGCCGCGAATGCACGGACTTCCTGATCGACTACTTGAACGGCGACCTGCCGGCCGCGCAGCAGCGCGTGTTCGAAGGTCACCTCGAGCTGTGTCCGCCTTGCCTCACGTATCTCGAGAGCTACCGCGCGACGCTCGCCCTGGGTGAGTTGGTGCGGGACGAGCCGGCGGAGCCCCTGCCCGACGCGCTGCTGCACGCGATCCTCTCGGCGCGCAGCGTGAAGGCCAAGCCCGACTAGCGCGCGAGCTCGATCAGCCCACGCAGCACGCGCGCCGCGAACGGCGTGAGACGCGTTCGTGTGTAGGCTCCCGCGACGACCTTGATCAGATCCGACTGAGTCGGGTACGGGAGAATCAGGTCGACCAGGCGCCCGAGCCCCGCGCCCGACGCCATCGCGGTTGCGAGCGGCGCAATCAGGTCCCCCGCGTGGCGCGCGACGACGGTCGCTCCGACGATGCGGTCACTCCCCTTGCGCACGTGCACCTTGAGAAAGCCGGCGTCCTCGCCTTCGGCACGCGAGCGGTCGTTCGCGGCGAGCGGCGCCTCGAACGTGTCGATCGCGACGCCCTGCGCCTGCGCGTCGCGCGCGTAGAGGCCGACGTGCGCGACCTCGGGGTCGGTGTACGTGCACCAGGGAATCTGCAGGTCGGAGACGCGCCGCCGCCCGAAGAAGAACGCGTTGCGCACCACGAGCTTGGCCGCGGCGTCGGCCGCGTGCGTGAACTTGGTCGCGAGACAGACGTCGCCGGCCGCGAAGACGCGCGGGTTACTCGTGCGCAGGCGGGCGTCGACGATCACGCCGCGAGCGCGGTCGAACTCGATGCCGGCCGCCTCGAGCCCCATGTCTTCCACGTTCGGCGCGCGGCCGATGCCGACCAGCACTTCGTCGACCTCGACCTCGCGTTCGCCGCTCGGAGTCACGACGTGCAGCAGCTTCGCCGCTCCGCGCCGCTCCACCCTCTCCAGCTTCGCCCCCAGCAAGAGCTCGACGCCATCGCGCGCGAGCGCGGCCTGCACGAGCGCTGCGGCGTCGGGGTCTTCCCGGATCAGAATCTGCGGCGCGACTTCGATCAAGGTCACGCGCGAGCCGAGGCGCTGGAAGCTCTGCGCCAGCTCGCAGCCGACTGGGCCGGCGCCGATCACCGCGAGCCGCGCCGGGCGCTCGACCAGCGAGAACACCGTCTCGTTCGTGTGGAAGCCGACCTCGGCGAGCCCGGGGATCGGCGGCGGCGCGGCGCGCGCGCCGGTGGCCACGACCGCGCGCTTGAAGCGCAGCTCCGCGCCCGCGACCGCGAGCGTGCGTTCGCCGGTGAAGTGCCCCTGGCCGAGAAACACGTCGACGCCGAGCTCGGCGTAGCGCCGCGCCGAGTCATGCGGGGCGATCTCGGAGCGCACGCGGCGCACGCGCTCCATCACCGCGGCGAAGTCGACGTCGACCGCGCCCGAGACACGTACACCAAAGCGTGTCGCTTCGCGCACGTCTGCCGCGGCGCGCGCCGAGCGGATCAAGGTCTTCGACGGCACGCAGCCCGAGTTCAGGCAGTCGCCGCCGAGCAAGTGTCTCTCGACGAGCGCGACGCGCGCGCCGAGCCCCGCCGAGACGATCGCCGAGACCAGCCCCGCCGTGCCTCCGCCGAGCACGACGAGGTCGTAGCGCGGCTTTGGCTCCGGATTGCGCCACGCCTGCGGATGCACGCTCTCGAGCAGCGCGCGGTTCCATGCGTCCGCCGGCTCGATGCGCCCGAGCTCGCTCACGAGAGCAGCGCGCCGCCGCAGCTCGAGCCCGCGCCCGCCGTGCAGCCGAAGCAGTGAGTCGCGGTCGCGACGCGCTCACCCTCGAGCTCGTCGTCGAGACACTCCACGTCCCAGAGCGTCCGCCGCCCTTCGGCGAGCGGTAGATCGAGCGCCTGATTGAAGTCACAGTCGAAGAGCTCACCCCGCCAATCGACCGAGACGGTGTCGCGACACATCAGATGGGGCACCGTTTTTGGATTGAAGTGATTGACGAGCAATCCTTGATAACTCGCGAGCTCGCCACGGCGCACGAGCCAGTCGGCATAGCGGCGGATCGGCATGTTCGTGAGCGTGAGCAGGCGCCCGAACGAGATCTGGAACTTCGTCCCGAGCTCGCGCTTGTAGTCCGCTTCGAGCTGCGCTTGCGGGGGCGGCAACGAGGCGCCGGCCGGGTTGTAGACGAGGTCGAGCACCAACCCGGTGCCCGGCATCCCGTAGCCGAGGCGGTTCAGCGCCTGCAGGGCCGCGACGCTGCGCGCGAACACCCCCTGCCCGCGCTGTCCGTCGACGTTGTCCTGCGAGTAACACGGCAAGGACGCAACGATCTCCACGCCTTCGCGCGCGAGAAACTCCGCGGTGTCTTCGTGGCCCGGCTCGTCGAGGATCGCGAGATTGCAGCGGTCGATCACGCGCCGCCCGAGGCGGCGCGCCTCGCGCACGAGCGCGCGGAAGCTCGGGTGCATTTCGGGCGCGCCGCCGGTGAGATCGAC
>JBGQIB010000086.1:0-18375 GCA_041498295.1 bacterium
CGGATCGAACTGTTCGCCGGCCTGCACGGGGTCGAGCACGAGCGAGAACGACTCGGTGCCGTTGCCGGTGTTGCTGACGAGGAACGCGAGTTGCCGGTTCGTGTCGGGGGAGGTGACTGCGACCGGACTCACGCTCTGCAGCGTGACCACGACGTTCACGAGCTCGTCCACGACGAACTGCGTGGTGCTCGACTGAGTGAAGGTTCCAGGCCCGACGGACCAATCGACCGTCGCGGTGTTTGCGATCGGAGTTCCGGCAGGGGTGCCCAGCGCCCACGCGGATTGCGCTGTGAGCAGGAACACAAGGAGCCATGCGCCACGCGCACAGCAACCCCGTGGATCGGCAAGGACCCTGGGCAACGGCACTCCCCCGGGGGCAAACCCCCCGCGATATCACCGCTTCGGCGGATATCGGAGCGGGGTTGACGAAGTGCGACGCCGGCGCAGAGCGAGTGCGCTTCACGCGCTAGGTTTGTGAGACGGCAGCAGTTTTTCGGGTTCCAGGTGGGGAGAAGAGCGTGGTTCCAGCGGGAGATGCACACGGCGGAAGTGTTCGTGCACGTCGCCGAGTGCGACTCACTCGCCTGTCGCACGTGTCCGCGGAACGTGCGGTCAGGGCAATGGCGTGGTTGGCGCGGGAGTCCGTTGCCGACGCGTTGCTGGTCGCCGACTTGTCGGGCGAGTGCGGGCTCTTGGGCGCTTACCAGCGCGCAGGGCAATCGGGCGCGGAACGCGAATTGCGCGGCATCTGCGGCGGGCGCTCCGCGTTCGCGGGCGAGGGCGTGAGCGCCCTCTTCGCCGTGATCGCCGACGTGGGCGCGTGGCTGGCCGAGGAGAGCGCGGCGCTCTCGGGCGCGCGGCTCTTGAACCGGCTGGTGCGTGGCGTGCTCGCCGGACTTACACCGATCGGTGTCGCCGCGACCTATCCGGGACGCGATTTCGTCGCAGTCGACGGGCGGCGCGTGGCGCAACTCTCGATCTCGCGCGCCGAGAGCGGCGCGCACCTGTTCCAGGCGGTGTTCGGCCGGCTGCGGCCCTACACCACGCTGGAACGCGCGCCCGAATTCCCCGGCCTTCCGCCGCTACCCCCGGCCGGCGCGCTCGGTATCGAGGCGGAGATCCTCGCCGCGGCGCTGGCGCGCGGCTTCGAGACTCGCTTCGGGCTTGCGCTCGAGGCCGCCGGCCTCTCGCCGGATGACGAACGCGCGATCGGCGCCACGGTGCTTCCGCCGCTGGTCGATCCCGAGCTTGCGGGACTTCGCGCGGGCGCCGGGGTCGCGACTCCGATCGGCGAGCTCGAGGCGCACGTCGCCCTGCGCGCGGACGGCGCGCTCGAGCGCGTGCGACTGCGCGGCGATTGGATCGCCGCGCCCGCCGACGTTCGCGCGCTCGAGGACGCGCTCGTCGGCGTCGCCCCCGACGGCGCGCGTGTGCGGGAGCTCTGCGCTCGCTGGCTCGGTTCGCCCGCGCATCTCGTCGTCGGAGTCACCGACCCAGCGGCGATCGCCGAGGCGATCGCGCGCGCCGCGGAGCGTCACTGTTCGGTGTCGCCGGACTAGTCTTCGTCGTCGTCGACGCAGTGGCGCGCGCGCAGCATGCACTCGGCGTCCGCGCGCAGGCCGACCTCGTCGCGACCGACGGCGCTCACCTTCGTGACGCCGGTCTTGTCCAAGGAGAAGTCGAGGCGGCAGAATGCCTGCTCCTCGGGGTCGCGCGGGAAGGGGAGCGTGGCGCTGCCGCTGCCGATTCCGTGCTGCCCGACCACGACGCCGCCGACGCCGCCGCTACCGGCCGTCGTCCCGTTCTTCCGATCGAACCAGCGGTAGGTGAGCAGCTCCACCTCACCCTCGCGATCGAAGTCCGTCGGCACGCCGAGACAGGCGCGCAGCTCGCGGCCCGTCTTCCCGATCAGCCCCGCGCGCGTCTCCTCGACCTCGCGCTCGTAGCTGCCGAGGCAGCTCGCGAGCGCTAGCGCGCCGAGACAGAAGGCGGTGCGCACGAAGAGACGTCGCTCCATCGCTCCTCTCATCGGCACTTGCATCCGACTTCCGGTCGAGGCGTAAAATGCCGTCCCATGCGAGACATCTACCGCATCAAGTACGACGCGGCGATCGACGCGGACGGTCACATCCTCGAGCCCCCCGATCTCTGGGAGCGCTACCTCGAGCCGCAGTACCGCGACCGGGCGCTGCGCATCCGCGTCGACGACGACGGGCTCGAGTATCTCGAGATCGGCGGAAAGGCGTCGCAGCTCGCGCGCCGCGGGTTTCCCGGAACCTTGGGGGCAATGGGCAAGATGCACGTCGAAGACGTGCGGCCTTCACCCGAGCGCACGTATCTCGCCGGTGCGCCGCACGGGTCGATGGACATGAAGGAGCGCCTCGAGCGGCTCGACGCCGAGAATCTCGACGCCGCGGTGCTCTACCCGACGATCGGCATCTTGTGGGAGGCCGAGCTTCCCGACGCGGAGCTCTCGCTCGCCTACTGCCGCGCGTACAACCGCTGGATCGCCGACTTCTGCCGTGACTCGCGCGGGCGACTCGTCCCGATCGCGCACCTCTCGCTCGGTGATCCCGCCGGCGCCGCGCGCGAGCTCGAACGCGCGGTGCGCGACGGCTGCCGCGGCGCGTTCGTGGTGCCCTTCACGTGGAGCCGTTTGCCGCACGGTCACGCGCAACACGATCCGGTGTTCGCAGCGGCGCAGGACCTCGGGGTGCCGCTCGCGCTGCACCCGTCGTTCGAGCCGCCGGAGATCGCGCCGACGCGCTTCATCTTGCAGCGCAAGACGCGGCTGCTCTCGAGCGTGACCGCGGCCGATGGCGTGCGCCACGCGTTCACGACCCTGTTCGACTTCGGCGTCTTCGATCGCTTCCCGAAGCTCTCGATCGTCGTGCTCGAGAGCGGCGCCGGCTGGATCGGCTACTGGCTCGACCGACTCGACGCGGTGTATGCCGCCACGTTCATCGGCGAGCGCGTCCCGCTGCGCGAAAAGCCGAGTCACTACTTCAAGACGCGCTGCTTCATCTCGGCCGACCCCGACGAGCGCACGATCCCCTCGCTCGTCGAGCGCTTGGGCGCGGAGCGCTTCTTTTGGGCCAGTGACTTTCCGCACGCCGACCACACCGCGAGCTACGCGAGGGAAGTCGAAGAGCTCGCCGGTCTGCTCGCGGCGCCCGCCCGCCGCCGCTTCTTGGGCGACAACGCCCGCGAGCTGTATCGAATTTAGCTTCGCTCGCCTGCGGCTCGCTGCGCGCGCCCGCGGCGCTTGCGGGCTCGGCTCGGGGCGGCCCTCGCCTCGCCTGCGCGAGTCACGGCGGAGTCAGAACCCGAGCTGGAGCTTGGCGGCTTCCGTCATCATCGACGGATTCCAGGGCGGCTCCCAGGTGAGGTCGACCTCGGCGTGGGCGACGCCCGGAACGCCGCGCACCTTCTGCTCGACTTCGGGCGGAAGACTCTCGGCGACGGGGCACATCGGAGAGGTCAGCGTCATGCGCACCTTGACGTGGTTCTCTTCGTCGACGTCGATCGCGTACACCAGGCCGAGTTCGTAGATGTCGACCGGAATCTCGGGGTCATAGATGGTGCGCAGCACCTCGATGACGGCGTCTCGAATCGCAGGGGCGTCACTCATCGCGAGTCACTCCGTCGACACCGGCTGGCTCGCGCCGGCGAGTGCGGCTTCGAGCGTGTGCCAGGCCAAGCTTGCGCACTTGACGCGCATGGGGAATTCGCGCACGCCCGCGAGCGCCGCGAGCTTGCCGAGTTTGTCGAGATCCAGCGCCGCGTCGGTGGGGGCGGTCACCGCGTCGTGGAAGAGCTCGAAGAGCGCGTGCGCCTCCGCGGTCGTCTTGCCCTTCACGGCCTCCGTGAGCAGCGACGCGGACGCGGTCGAGATCGCGCAGCCCTTGCCCGCGAAGTGGGCGTCGCGGACGACGTCGCCGTGGATGTCGAGCATGAGCACGAGCTGATCGCCGCACAGCGGATTCCGGCCGGTCGCGCGGTGAGTCGCGCTGCCGAGCGGGCCGAAGTTCCGCGGGCGCTTCGTGTGGTCGAGAATCACTTCCTGGTAGAGATCGCGCAGATCCGACATCAGCCGAAAATCTCCAGCACGCGGCGCACGCCGGCGGCGAGCCGGTCGACATCGGCGCGCGTGTTGTGTACCGCGAAGGACGCGCGCGCGGTCGCCGGCACGTCGAAGTGCTCCATCACGGGCTGCGCGCAGTGGTGTCCGGCGCGCACGGCCACGCCTTCGCCGTCGAGGATCGTACCGACGTCGTGCGCGTGCACGTCGCCGACGACGAACGAGACGAGGCCGGCGCGCTCGCGCGCGGTGCCGATCAAGCGCACGCTCGGAATCTCGGTGAGGAGCGCGCTCGCGTACGTCACCAGGTCTGACTCATGTTGGTGTACGGCGTCGAGGTCGAGCGCACGCAGCCAGTCGATCGCCGCGCGCAGGCCGATCGCGCCCGCGATGTCCGGGGTTCCGGCCTCGAAGCGCTCGGGCGCGCGCGCGTACTCGGTCTTCGCGAAGGTCACGCTCTTGATCATCGAGCCGCCGCCCTGCCACGGCTCCATCGCGTCGAGCAGCTCGAGCCGACCCCAGAGCGCGCCGATGCCCGTGGGAGCGTACATCTTGTGACCCGAAAAAGCGTAGAAGTCAGCGCCTAACGCGCGCACGTCGACCGGCATGTGCGGCACGCCCTGCGCGCCGTCGACGACGACCACCGCGCCACGGCGCTTCGCGAGCTCGGTGAGCTCCACGATCGGGTTCACCGTGCCGAGCGCGTTCGAGACGTGCGCGAGCGCGACGACGCGCGTGCGGGGAGTGAGTCGCCGCGCGTACTCCTCGACGACGATGTCTCCACGGGCGTCGATCGGCGCGACCACGAGCGTGGCCCCGGTCTGCCCGCAGACCATCTGCCACGGCACGAGGTTCGAGTGGTGCTCGAGCTCCGAGATCAGCACTTCGTCGCCCGGGCCGAGACGCGGCCGCGCGTAGGCCTGCGCGACCAGGTTGATCGCCTCGGTCGTCCCGCGCACGAACACGATCTCGCGCACGGAAGCCGCGTTCAGGAAGCCGCGAACCGACTCGCGCGCGGCCTCGTAGAGCGCGGTCGCCTCCTCGGAAAGCGTATGCACGCCGCGGTGCACGTTTGCGTGCGAGCTGCGGTAGTAGCTCGAGATCGCGTCGATCACAGCCGCGGGCTTCTGACTCGAGGCCGCGCTGTCGAGATAGACGAGCGGCTTGCCGTGCACCTTGCGCGCGAGGATCGGGAACTCCCGCGCGATCGCCTCGGCGTCGAAGCGCGCACGCGGCGCGACATATTCCGCGGGCGACGTCACGACGCAGCTCCGAGCGGCAGCCACGCGAGCAGCGTTCGCTCGAGCGATTCGCGCAGCGTCTCGAGCGGCAGCTTTGCGAGGAGCTCGCTCGCGAACGCGAAGCTGAGCAGCGCGCGCGCCCGCTCGAGATCGAGCCCGCGAGCGCGCAGGTAGAAGACTTGATCCGGGTCGAGCTGGCCGATGCTCGCGCCGTGACTGCACTTCACGTCGTCAGCAAAGATCTCGAGCTGCGGCTTCGAGTCGATCACGGCGCCGTCGGAGAGCAGCAAGGTGCGGTTGGTCTGCGCCGCATCGATCTTCTGCGCGTCCGGTCGCACATGGACGCGGCCGTGGAAGACCCCGTGCGCGCGCCCATCGAGCATGCCTTTGAACAGCTCGCGGCTGGTGGTGCGCGGCGCGGCGTGGTCGATGGTGGTGTGGTGGTCCTGGTGCTGCACGCCGCGGCCGAGATACAGGCCGTTTACCTCGAGCTCCGCGCGCTCGCCCGAGAGAGTCGAGCGAATCTCCACGCGCGCGAGACGGCCGCCGAGCGCGATCGAGGCGAGCTCGACCCGACTGCCCGTCGCTTGATGCGTCGCCAGGGACGAGACGTGGAACGCGCTCTCGGGGAATTCCTGCACTTGCACGTAGCGCAAGTGCGCGTCCCGCTCGACTACCAGTTCCGTGCCGGAGTTCGAGAATCCGCGGGAGCCGGAGGCGCCGACGAAGTGCTCGACGAGGGTCGCGCTGGCGCCGGCCCTGACGACGACGTGCACGCGCGGATTCACCGCCTGCGGCGCGCCGCCGTCCAGCCAGTGCAGCACGTGAATCGCCGCGGACTCCACCTGGGTCGCGGCGATCTCCAGAAACACCCCGCCGCTCTGCAGCGCGGTGTTCAGGGCCGAGAGCGGCGAGCGCTTCGGATCGAGAACGCTCCCGAGCCCGAGGCGTCCGGTGCTCATCGCTCCGTCGAGTGACTCCACGGACAGTCCACCGATCTGTGACTGTTCGCGGCGGAACTGGCCGTTCGAAATCACGAGGAGAAGCGCGGAACCCACGCGCTCGCGCGCCGCGGCCAGCTGCTCCGCGGGAACCTCTCCCGGTTGCGGTGCCGCGAAGTCGAGGCCTTCCAGCGGAGCGAGAGAGGTGAAACGCCAGTCTTCGTCGCGCCTCGTCGGGAGCCCGCGCTCCGCGAACGCCTGCCAGGCTTCCTCGCGCACGCGCTCGAGCCACACCGGTGCGCGCTCCGAGCGTCCACGGCGCGCGGCCTCGTAGCTGCGTTCGAACGCGAGCTCTGCCGCTACGCCCCTCACGGCGCCTCCGCCTCGATCCACGCGTAGCCGCGTTTCTCGAGCTCGATGGCCAGGCCGCGGTCGCCCGACTTCGCGATGCGCCCGCCGATCAGCACGTGCGTGCGGTCGGGGACGAGGTAGTCGAGCAGCCGCTGGTAGTGCGTGATCGCCAGGACCGCGCGCTCGGGCGAGCGCAGCCGATTCACGCCGTCCGCGACGATGCGCAGCGCGTCGATGTCGAGGCCCGAATCCGTCTCGTCGAGCACCGCGAGGGCGGGCTCGAGCAGCGACATCTGCAGGATCTCGTTGCGCTTCTTCTCGCCGCCGGAGAAGCCCTCGTTCACGGAGCGCGAGAGGAACGTTTCGTCCATCTCGAGCTCCTTGGCCTTCTGCTTCACGAGCTTGAGAAAGTCGATCGCGTCGAGCGTCGGGAGGCCGCGCGCCTCGCGCACCGTGTTCAGCGCCGCCTTCATGAAGTACGAGTTCCCGACGCCGGGAATCTCGACCGGATACTGGAACGCGAGAAAAACGCCGGCGCGCGCGCGCGCCTCGGGCGCGAGCGACAGCAAGTCCTTCCCGCGGAACAGCACCGAGCCCTGAGTCACTTCATAGCCCTCGCGGCCCGCGAGCACGTTCGCGAGCGTGCTCTTGCCCGAGCCGTTCGGGCCCATGACCGCGTGGACTTCGCCGGCGCGGATCACGAGATCCACGCCGCGCAGGATCGGCTTGTCCTCGACGCGCACGTGCAGGTTTCGGATCTCGAGCATCGCGTCGCTCATGCTCAGCCCACCGCGCCTTCGAGCGTGACGGCCAGCAGCTTCTGCGCCTCGACCGCGAACTCCATCGGCAGCTCGCGGAACACTTCCTTGCAGAAGCCGTTTACGATCAGGTTCACCGCGTCCTCGCTCGAGAGGCCGCGCTGGCGGCAATAGAAGAGCTGGTCGTCGCTGATCTTCGAGGTCGTCGCCTCGTGCTCGATCTGTGCCGACGCGTTGCGCGCCTCGAGATAGGGGAACGTGTGCGCGCCGCACTTGTCGCCGATCAAGAGCGAGTCGCACTGCGAGTGGTTCCGCGCGCCCGTCGCCTTTTGGTGTACCTCGACGAGGCCGCGGTAGGCCTGCGACCCGTGTCCGGCGGCGATGCCCTTGGAGACGATCGTGCTCTTCGTGTTGCGGCCGATGTGGATCATCTTCGTGCCGGTGTCGGCTTGCTGGTAGTGATTCGTCACGGCCACGGAGTAGAACTCGCCGACCGAGTCATTCCCCTGCAGGATGCAGCTCGGGTACTTCCAGGTGATCGCGGAGCCCGTCTCGACCTGCGTCCACGAGATCTTCGAGCGCGCGCCGCGGCACGCGCCGCGCTTGGTCACGAAGTTGTAGATCCCGCCGCGCCCGTCTTTGTCCCCGGGGTACCAGTTCTGCACGGTCGAGTACTTGATCGTGGCGTCGTCGAGCGCGATCAGCTCGACCACCGCCGCGTGAAGCTGGTTCTCGTCGCGCATCGGCGCGGTGCAGCCCTCGAGATACGAAACGTACGCGCCCTCGTCGGCGACGATCAGGGTCCGCTCGAACTGACCCGTCTTCGCCTCGTTGATGCGGAAATAAGTCGACAGCTCCATCGGGCAGCGCACGCCGCGCGGCACGTACACGAACGAGCCGTCGGTGAATACCGCCGAGTTCAAGGTCGCGAAGAAGTTGTCGGAGTAGGGCACGACCGAGCCGAGGTACTTCCGCACCAGCTCCGGGTGACTCTTCACCGCGTCGGAGAACGAGCAGAACACGATGCCCAGCTCGCCGAGCTTGGCCTTGAAGGTAGTCGCGACCGAGACCGAGTCGAAGACCGCGTCGACCGCGACGCCCGCGAGCAGCTTCTGCTCCGACAGCGGGATGCCGAGCTTCTCGAAGGTCTTGCGGATATCCGGGTCGACCTCGTCCATGCTCGCGAGCTTCTTCGCGACCTTCGGCGCCGAGTAGTAACTGATCGCCTGATAGTCGATCGGCGGAAACTTCACCTTTGCCCAACGCGCGTCTTCCTCGCGCAGCTCGCGCCAGCGCCGAAACGCCTTGAGGCGCCAGTCGAGCAGCCATTCGGGCTCGCCCTTCTTGCCGGAGATCAGCGCGATCACGCCCTCGTCGAGGCCCGGCGGAACCGTGTCGGACTCGACCGCGGTCGTGAAGCCGGCCTGATACTCGCGCTCGGTCAGCGCGGCGATGTCGCTCGTCGAGCTCATGACTCGCGGCCGAGCGGCGCGACACTGGGCGCCGTATCGATGCGCGTGATCAAGTTGCTCGGATCGGTGCGCGCGAGATCCGCAAGCGTCACGCCCTCGAGCACGCCGCGGATCGCGCTCTCGACCGAGGTCCAGAGGCCGCGGATCGAGCAACCGGTCGTGTGCACGCAGTCGTGGCGCTGACCCGGGTGTGAGTCGCAGAACTCGCGCGGAAACAGCGAGCCGCCCAGCGCCTGGACGACTTGCCACGCGCTGATGTCGCGCGCCGGGCGCGACAGCCGGTAGCCGCCGCCCGCGCCGCGGGTCGAGACCACGAGCTCGGCTTGGCGCAGCGCGCGCATCAGCTTGGCCGCGTAGTCGGGCGACAGGCCCTCGGCCCGGGCGATCTCGGGGATCGTGATCGGGTCCGGTTCGGCGTGTCGCGCCACCTGCAGGAGGCAGCGGAGCCCGTATTCCTCTTGCGCCATGAGCTGCATGGCGGGCCACCTTAGGAAACTGTACGGCGAAGTCAAGATTCCCCCGGAGGCCGGCGCAGGCCCCTCTAAACCTGCGCGCGGGCGGTAGAATCCGGCCACCTTGGAAGCCCGCCTGCTGCCCTACAGAGACCGCTTTCCGCTGCTCGCGGCGGACGCGTTCGCCGCCCCTGGGGCGGTGCTGATCGGCGACGTCGAGGTCGGCTCGGAAGCCAGCATCTGGTTCGGCTGCATCGTGCGCGGCGACGTCTGCCACGTGCGCATCGGCGCTCGCACGAACTTCCAGGACGGCTCGATCATCCACGTGTCGCGGGCCGGCCTCGCGACACAGATCGGTGTAGAAGTGACGGTCGGGCACGGCTGCATCGTGCACGCCTGCACGCTCGAGGACCGCTCGTTCGTGGGCATGGGCTCGGTGATTCTCGACGGCGCGCGCATCGAGAGCGAAGGCATGCTGGGCGCGGGCTCGCTTCTGCCGCCGGGGAAGCGCATCGGCGCGCGCGAGCTGTGGCTCGGTCGGCCCGCGCGCCTGGTGCGGACGCTTCGCGACGACGAGCTCGCGGCCAACGCCGAGCGCAACCGCCACTACGTGGAGCTCGCCGCCGAATACCGCGCGGCATTTCCGCGCGCGAGCCGCGGCGCTTCGTGATCTCGATTCTGCTTCTCGGCGTCGTGGCCGGCCTCAGCCACGTGATCACCGGACCCGATCACGTCGCCGCGCTCGCGCCGTTCTCGGTCGAGGCGCAGCGGCGCGCCTGGACCGTCGGGCTGCGCTGGGGCGCCGGTCACGCCGCGGGCATCGTCGCGGTCGCGCTCGTCTTCGTGTTCGCCGCCGACTGGCTCAACGTCGAGCTGCTCGCCGACGTGGGCGACTACCTCGTCGGGGCCGTGCTCGTCGCCGTTGGCGCCTGGGGTCTCTTGCACGCGCGGCGCGCGGCGCACGTCTTCGAGGCGGAGTCGGTCGCGCACCGGCACGTGCATGCGACCGCCGCGCTCTCGATCGGCACGCTGCACGGTTTGGTGGGAACGGGCAGCACGCTCGCGGTGTTGCCGGCGGTCGGCATGCGCTCGTTCGCGGAGTCGGCGACGTATCTCAGCGGCTTCGCGCTGGGCACGATCGCGTCGATGAGCGGTATCGCGTGGCTGCTTGGCGCGCTCGCGCCGCGCGACGACCTGGGCGTCGCCTATCGCCGCGTGTTCCTCGTCGCGTCTTGGGTCGCCCTGCTGCTCGGCCTCGTCTGGTTCGGCCTCGCGCTCGCGGCAGTGGACGTGCGCGCGGGCTGACGGAGTACACTGCGTGCACGGAGGGAGAGACGTGAACCCGCGCCAGGTTGCTCTCGGGGTGCTCGCGCTCTTTTTTCTGCTCGGCATGCTCGGCTGTTACTACGTGATCGACCCGGGCGAGCGCGGTGTGAAAGTCACCCTCGGCAAGATGTCCGAGCAGTTCCTGTCGCCGGGCCCCGGCTTCAAGACACCGTTCATCACCGAGATCCAGCGCGTGAACGTGCAGCAGGACACGCGCGAGGTCTCCGCCGAGTGTTTCTCGTCCGACCTGCAGCAGATCAACATCCAGTTGAAGGTGCTGTACCGCATTCCGGAGGCGTCGATCATCTCCGTGCTGCGCGACTACGCCGGCACCCCGTTCGAGAAGCTGATCCTGCCGCGCGTGCAGGAGGCCGTGAAGGAAGTCACCGCGATGAAGAGCGCGGCGGACATCGTGAAGACGCGCGAGCAGATCAAGATCGCCGCGCTCGAGTCGTCGCGCGCGAAGATCGGCAGCTTGCTCGTGGTAGAAGACCTCGTGATCGAGGACGTGAAGCTCTCGCGCGAGCTCGAACAGGCGATCGAAGCGAAGATGGTCCAACAGCAGGAAGCCGAAAAGGCGATCTTCAAGATGCAGCAGGCGAAGACCGACGCCGAGACACTGATCATCAAGGCGAAGGCCGACGCGGAATCGATCCGCATCCAAGGCGAGGCGCTCGAAAAGGCCCCGAAGCTCGTCGAGCTGAAGATGGTCGAGAAGTGGAACGGCGTGGCGCCGCAGGTCGTCGGCTCGGGTTCGAACATTTTGTTGCCGCTCGGCAAGGACAAGTGAGGGAGGAAGTCATGGCCAGTGCAGAGCTCGGGATCCTGGTGCAGATGCTGCGCGCGAGTCCGATCGTCGGAGACGTGAGCGTCGCCGAGATGCGCAAGGGAATGGAGGGGATGATCGGCTCGGCGCAGCTTCCCGCGGGACTCGTCCGCGAGCCGTGCGAAGTGAACGGTGTGCCCGCGGAGTGGGTCAGCGCGCGCGGCGCGGCCGCGGATCGCGCGGTGCTGTATCTGCACGGCGGCGGCTACGTGCTCGGCTCGATCGGAACTCACCGCGAGCTCGCGGCGCGTATCTCGCAGGCGTCCGGCGCGCGCTGTCTCGTGATCGACTACCGGCTCGGCCCAGAGCACCCGTTCCCGGCGGCGGTCGAGGACGCGGTGAAGGCTTATCGCTGGCTGCTCGACGTCGGCTATGCGCCCGAGAGACTTGCGATCGCGGGTGACTCCGCGGGCGGTGGACTCACTGTGGCGACGCTCGTCGCGCTGCGCGACGCGAAGCTGCCGCTGCCGGCGACGGGCGTGTGTATCTCGCCGTGGGTCGACCTCGCAGGCGAGGGCGAGTCGATGACCACGAAGGAAGCGGTCGACCCGATGGTCACGCGCGGGCCGCTGCTCGCGCTGGCGAAGCACTACCTCGGCGGCGCGGATCCGAAGGCGCCGCTCGCCTCACCGCTCTGGGCCGATCTGCGCGGCCTGCCGCCGCTCTTGATCCACGTAGGCACGAACGAGACATTGCTCGACGACTCGACCCGGCTCGCCGAGCGCGCGCGTAAGGCGGGCGTCGACGTCGAGTTAGAGGCGTGGCCGGAGATGATCCACGTGTGGCACGCGTTCGCGGCCATGTTGCCGGAAGGGCGCGAGGCGATCGAGCGCATCGGCGCGCACCTCGCGAAGCGCCTCGGCTGAACGAGTCACACGGGCGCGGCTCCTCGGCTGCGCCTGGGCTCTGCTGTCGTTCGCGTGCGCGGTTCCCGCGGGCGACTCCGGCGATTGGCAGTCACGGCTCGGGCGCGACGACCCGCGCGTGGGGCGCATCTACGACACGAGCGCGCGCGCCTACGTCGAGCGCGACGAGCTCCTGCGCCGCGTGCACCTCGCGGACTACGTGCTGCTCGGCGAAAAACACGACAACGCGGATCACCACCGCCTGCAGGCGCTGGTGATCCAGTCACTCGCGCGCGAGGGCGGCCCGCCGACGATCGCCTTCGAGATGCTCAGCGAAGACGACCGCCCAAAGCTCGATGCGTGGCGCAAGCTGCGGCCCGAGGACGTCGACGCGCTGGGCGAGATGCTCGACTGGAAGTCGAGCGGCTGGCCCCCGTGGGAGATGTACAGGCCGGTGTTCGCGGCCGCGGTCGCGCGCCAGCTTCCGATCGAGCCCGCCAACCTCTCGCGCGCCGATCTCGTGCAGCTGCGCGCGTCCGGGATTTCCGGCATGCAGGCGGAGCGGAAGCAGAGGCTCGCGCTCGACCCGCCGCTTTCGGGCGGCGCCCGCGAGTCACTCGCCCAGGAGATCCGCGACGGTCACTGCGGTATGGCCGACGACGGCATGGTGAGCGTGATGATCGACGCGCAGCGCGTGCGCGACGCTACGCTGGCCGACGCGCTCCTGCGCAGCTCCGTGCCCGCGGTGCTCATCGCCGGAGCGGGCCATGCGCGCAAGGACCGCGCGGTCCCGCTCTACCTCGCGCGACGCGCGCCCGAGCGGCGCGTGCTCTCGATCGCGTTCATGGAAGTGGGGCACCAGACGCCGGAGGCGATCGCGGAGCTCGAGCAGGCGTTCGACTTCGTCTGGTTCACGCCGCGCGTCGACGACCTCGATCCCTGCGACCGCTTCCGGGAGCAGCTCGAGAAGATGCGACCGAAGCCGTCCAGCGCTCAGGCTGCTCCCAGGTAGTCCATCTTCCCGAGCTCGACGCCGCCCTGGCGCAGCAGCGCGTAGGTCATCGTGCAGTGGAAGAAGAAGTTGGGCAGCGAGAAGTGCTTGAAGAACACCTCGCCGGTGTATGGCACCGTCCGGCCCGGGCCCATCGGAACCATGATCTGGCGGCTCTCGCTGCCGTCGAGCTTCGCAGCCGGCACCGACTGCGCGTACTCGATGGTCTTCGTCAGGCGCGCGCGCAGCTCCTTCAGCGACGCCTCGTTGTCCTCCCACTTCGGGGGCTCGAGGCCGGCCAGGCGCGCGACGCAGTTCTTGACCGAGTCACTGGCGATCTGGATCTGCCGGGCGAACGGCAGCATGTCGGGTGACAGCCGCAGGCCGAGAAAGTTGTTCGGGTCGAACTTCTTCGCCTGCGCGTGTGCCTCGGCCTTGTCGAGCCAAGCGAGCATGTTGTTCAGCATACGCACGAAGACCGGTACGCTCGCCGAGTGCATCGAGATCGCCATGTTGCCTCCTTTGGGAGTTTACTAGCTGCCCTTCGCCTCACGGCGAATCACTTCGGCGCCGCGCGGGTCGACTATCATACCGTGCACCTGCGCGTTGTTCGAGTGACCGAGCTGCTGCAGCGACATCGCCGCCTGCAGCGCGGTCCAGAAGCCCTGCGCGTCCTGCGCCTGATTCACCGACTGCTTTGCGAGCTTCAGCCCCATGCTCGGGCGCGAAGCGATCCTGCCAGCGAGCTCGAGCGTGAACGACTCGAGCTGCGCGCGCGGCACGACGTGATTCACCATGCCCAGCCCGTGCGCCTCGGCGGCCGTGATCGCCTGCCCGGTGAAGAGCATCTCCTTCGCCTTGCGCACGCCGACCTCCCACGGGTGCGCGAAATACTCGACGCCGTTCACCCCGAAGGCGACGACCGGATCCGAGAACGTCGCGTCGTCGCTCGCGATCACCAAGTCGCAGACCCAGACGAGCATCAGCCCGCCGGCGATAGTCTTGCCGTGCACCTGCGCGATCGTTGGCTTGGGCAGATTGCGCCAGCGCCAGCACATGCCGAGGTAGATCTCGTGCTCGACGGCCATGTAGCCTTCCGCGCCGGGTAACTCGAAGCCGCCCCAGGTGCCGACCGTCTCGAACTCGCCGAGCTTCGCTCGGTCGCGCAGATCGTGACCCGACGAGAAGTGCGGGCCGTCCGCCGCGAGGATGATCACTTTCACCGCGTCGTCGTGCGCGGCGCGATCGAAGGCCGTGTTCAGCTCGTAGGTCATGCGCCGGTCCTGCGCGTTGCGCTGCTCGACGCGCGCGAGCACGACCCGCGCGATCCCGGGCGCGGGCATCTCGTAGCGAATCGTCTCGAAGTTTCGGTCGGCCATGCGTGCCTCCTCGGCCGATCTTGAGGCGGGCCGGATCGCATTGCAAAGCGAGACGGGCGCCTTGCCACTTGCAGGGAACCCGTGCGCCGCGCCACTCCCGCGAGCCTGCTTGCGACGAACGGCACCGGCACGCCCGATGCTCCACGGGCGCCCGTCCACACGGACAAAGGAGCAGACCCATGCACAAGATCGAAGTCGTCGTTCAGCCCGACTGTCTCCGCGGAGTGAGTGAGGCGCTTCGCAAGGCCAAGATCGGTTCCTACCGCGCCAGCGACGTCACGGTCCTCGAGCCGGCCAAGCCCGACGACGGCTCGTATCGCGGGGCGCGCTACGCGCTCGGACGCGCGCGCGTGAAGCTCGAGTTGATCGTGGCGGAGAACGAGGTGGAGCCCGCGGTCGAGGCGATCCGCGGAGGGATCGAGGCGTTCGGGAAGTCCGACAGTGAACTCGTCATCATGCCGATCGACGGCTTCGTGCGCAGGACTTCCGCCTGAGTCAGCGCGTGGGCTCGCCGCGGATCTTCCGGGCGAGCGCCACGCAGCTCGGGTCGCACTCGGGAAACTCGAGCAAGAGCAGCGCCTGATCTCGGCAGTAACTCTCCACGCCGGCCTTGGGCGGAAGGCAAGTCGAGCGGACACTCTCGAGCGTCCGCTGATACATTTCGCCACGGTGTGGGTCGGGCGCGCGCCTGTTCGCAGTGGCGTGCCACACCCAGACCGCAGCGGCCAGCGCAAGCAGGAGCACGGCAAAGACGAGCCACTTGCGGCTGCGCTGGGAGCGGCGGCGGAAGTCCGAGTCCACGATGCCCCAAATTAGAGCACGTAGCGTGCCCGCCGGTTGCCGAGCGAAGCAGAGCGGCGCTCCCGCGACCCGGGCGGATCGCAAGTGCGTCTGTTTCCGAGACTGCGATCTGCAAGGAAGGGGATCGCCGGGCTAGCTCGGGGTCGCCCGCGCCTCGGCACGCGTGATGCTCTGTGCCCCGCGGAGGCTCGGATGACCGATCTGATTTTCGTGGCGGTGACTCTGGGGTTCTTCGCGCTTTCCGTCGCGTACGTTCGCGCGTGCGACCGGATCTAGGAGGCGTCATGACGCTCGACTACTGGCTCGGCGGCGTGCTCTCGGTATTGCTCAGCGCGTATCTGGTGTACGCGATGCTCCGACCCGAGCGGCTCTAAGCTCGCGGGAGACGACATGACCACGATCGGTTGGATACAAATCCTCGTGTATGCCTTGGCGATCGCGGCGCTCGCGAAGCCGCTGGGCGTGTACATGTACCGCGTCTTCGAGGGCGAGCGTCAGCCGCTGCAGCGGTTCTTCGGGCCGATCGAGCGCGCGACATACCGACTGTGCGGCGTCGATCCGCGGATCGAGCAGACGTGGGGACAGTACGCCGTCGCCCTCCTGGTCTTCAGCGCCTCCGGAGTGGTCGTGAGCTACGCGATCCTGCGCCTCCAGGCGTCGCTTCCCTGGAACCCTGCCGCGCTTCCTGCCGTCGGGCCGGACCTCGCCTTCAACACGGCGGCGAGCTTCGCGACCAACACGAACTGGCAGTCATACGCGGGTGAGTCGACGATGAGCTACCTCTCGCAGATGGCGGCCCTCGCCTGGCACAATTTCACCTCGGCCGCTGCGGGCATCGCAGTCGCGCTGGCAGTCTCTCGCGGTCTCACGCGGAGAATCGCCGCCGACGCGGCGAAGACGATTGGGAACTTTTGGGTCGATCTGAATCGCTCGATCTTGTATCTGCTGCTCCCGATCTGCGTCGCGTACGCGCTCTATCTCGTGTCTCAGGGCGTGCTGCAGAACCTCGCGCCCTACCGAGAGCTCACCACGCTCGAGGGCGCGAAGCAGATTCTAGCGATGGGACCGGTCGCCTCGCAGGAGGCGATCAAGATGCTCGGTACGAATGGCGGCGGTTTCTTCAACGCGAACTCCGCGCATCCGTTCGAGAACCCGACGCCGCTCACGAACTTCGTGCAGATGCTGTCGATCTTCGCGATTCCCGCTGCGCTCACCTACACGTACGGGCGCATGGCGCGCGATCAGCGCCAGGGCTGGGCGATCTTCGCCGCGATGGGCGTGCTCTTCTTCGCCGGAGTCACGACGGCGTATTGGGCGGAGGCGCACCCCAACCCGGCGTTCGCGGGGCCCGGCGTCGACCAGAGCGCCGGCAACCTCGAGGGCAAGGAGATGCGCTTCGGACAGAGCGCGTCGACCTTGTTCGCGACGGTGACCACCGACGCCTCGTGTGGCGCGGTGATCGCGATGCACGACAGCTTCACGCCGCTCGGCGGGCTCGTGCCGCTCGCGAACATCGAGCTCGGCGAGCTCGTGTTCGGCGGGGTCGGCGCGGGTCTCTACGCGGTACTCGTCTACGTCGTGCTCTCGGTCTTCATCGCCGGGCTCATGGTGGGACGAACGCCGGAGTATCTCGGCAAGAAGATCGAGGCGCGCGAGATGAAGCTCGCGATGCTCTACGTGCTGATCTTCCCGCTGATCATCCTGGGTTACACGGCTTGGGGCGCGGTCGCGCCGTACGCTGTCTCGTCGCTGAACAACGCGGGACCGCACGGCCTGTCCGAGATCCTGTACGCGTTCTCGAGCGGCGCGGGCAACAACGGCTCGGCGTTCGCCGGGCTGAACGCCAACACAGTTTGGTGGAACACGACGCTCGGGATCACGATGCTCGGCGGCCGCTTCCTGATGATCATCCCGATCCTCGCGATCGGTGGCTCGATGGTCGGGAAGAAGGTCGTGCCCGCGGGGCTCGGCACCTTCCCGACGGGCACACCGCTCTTCGCCGGACTCCTCGTCGGCGTGATCGTCATCGTCGGCGCGCTGACGTTTTTCCCGGCGCTCTGCCTCGGACCGATCGTCGAGCAGTATCTCGCGTCGGCAGGAAAGGTGTACTGATGGCCACCGCACGCGCGAAGTCCCTGTCTCTCTTCGATCGAGAGCTCCTCGTGCCCGCGGTGATCGAGAGCTTCCGCAAGCTCTCGCCGCGGCTCGTCGCCAAGAACCCCGTCATGTTCGTCGTGGAGGTGGGCAGCGTGCTCACCACCGCGCTGCTCGTGCGTGACCTGTTCGGCGCCGCGTCCGCTGTGCCGATCTGGTTCACGGCCAACGTCACGCTCTGGCTCTGGTTCACGGTGGTGTTCGCGAACTTCGCGGAAGCCGTCGCCGAGGGCCGCGGCAAGGCGCAGGCGGACTCACTGCGCCGCATGCGCCGCGAGACGATCGCCCGCCGGGTCATGAACGGTGGCCAGGCGCAGGACGTCCCCGCGTCGTCGCTGAAGAAGGGTGACGTCGTCGTCGTCGAGGCGGGGATGCTGGTTCCGGCCGACGGGGAGATCATCGAGGGGATCGCGTCCGTGGACGAGTCGGCGATCACCGGCGAGTCCGCGCCCGTGATTCGTGAAAGCGGCGGAGACCGTTCCTCCGTCACCGGCGGCACGAAGGTCCTCTCGGATCGAATCGTCGTGCGAGTCACTGCCGGCGCCGGTGAGTCGTTCCTCGACCGCATGATCGCTCTGGTCGAAGGCGCAGCGCGGCAGAAGACCCCGAACGAGATCGCGCTGCACATCCTGCTGGTGGGACTCACCCTGATCTTCCTGTTGGCGTGCGTGACGCTGGCACCCCTGGCGATCTACTCCGGCGTGACTCTATCCGCGACGGCGCTCGTCGCTCTCTTAGTGTGCCTGATCCCGACGAC